>CAIXNB010000103.1 GCA_903920695.1 uncultured beta proteobacterium | reverse complement strand
ACGATGGAACAGACGATTCCGCTCGGACGTGGCGGCACACCCGAAGAAGCAGCCGGCGCGGTCTATCTGCTGTGCATCCCCGAATCGGACTACGTCAGTGGCCAAACGCTCATGTGCAGCGGCGGCCTGACCGGAATCTAAGTTGCGCATGAGGCGATCTCTGGATGCGCCCGCTAAGCTTCGCTTCCAACATCAACGACTATGCACAACGACATCCAAACCCCCAGTTAATTGCTGCTAACCGCCGCGCTCACCGAACAGGCGACCCGTTCGCCCGATGGCAACTGGCTGAGCGACAGCGAGGGCAACACCCTGACCTTTGGCCAGGCCCATGCAAACAGCCTGCGCGCAGCGGGTTACTTCAAGCGCCTGAATGTGCAGCGCGGCGATCGGGTCGGCGTATTCCTGCTCAATGGTTGCGCCTTCGCAATCGCCTGGCTGGGGCTGGGCTACCTGGGCGCAACGGCGGTTTTTTTGAACACGGAACTGCGTGCGAGCTTCCTGCGACACCAGCTCATTGATTCGGGTCTCACGATCATCGTGGTGGATGGAGAATTGTTGTCTGCGCTTGCCGAGATCGCAGAAGAGGTGCCCGAACTGCTCATGGTCATCGTGGTGGGTGGCCGCGACACGGCGGTTACCGTGCCCGACCGCTGGCAACTTCTGGACTGGCCAGACTGGTCGCAGCAACCCGACTGGGAGGGCCCGGGCCCAGCACCGAAAGACATTGCCTGCATCATGTACACCTCCGGCACCAGCGGGCCGAGCAAGGGCGTTCTGATGCCGCATGCACACTGCGCGTTGTACGGCATTGGTACCATCAAGTGCCTGCAACTCACCCAGTCCGATCGCTATTACATCTGCCTGCCGCTTTTCCATGCCAACGGACTCTTGATGCAACTCGGTGCGACCTTGCTCGCTGGCATACCCGCATTTGTACGCCGGCGCTTTAGTGCCAGCAACTGGCTTACCGACATCCAGCTAAACCGGCTCACCGTGACCAACCTGCTCGGCGCCAGCGCCAGCTTTATTCTGAGCCAACCCGCTAGCACGCAGGACCAAGCGCACACGCTGCGCGCGGTGCTCAATGCACCCAGCCTCGCGCTGCATGAGACGCAGTTCCGTGAGCGATTCGGCGTAGCAGACGTCGTTTCCGGCTTTGGCATGACCGAAGTGAACATTCCCATCTGGGGTCGTCTGGGGCATTTCGTACCCGGTGCGGCAGGCTGGACGCACGAGGAGCACTTCGAGGTTTGTATCGCCGACCCCGAGACCGACCAGGCCCTACCCCCAGGGCAAGTTGGCGAGATTCTGGTGCGGCCCAAGCTGCCTTTTGGGTTCATGGCCGGATACTACAACGCACCCGCCAAGACCGAAGAGGCCTGGCGCAATCTTTGGTTTCACACCGGCGACGCTGGCACCATGCGGGAAGATGGCCTTGTCACCTTTGTCGATCGCATCAAGGATTGCATCCGTCGCCGCGGTGAGAACATCTCAGCCACTGAAGTCGAGGCGGTGGTGGCTGCACTACCTGGCATCGAAGAAGTGGCGGCCTATGCTGTGCCATCTGATGTTCCAGGTGGCGAAGACGAGGTCATGCTGGCTTTGGTGGCCAAGAATGGCGTTGCCATAGACGGCGCTGAAATCCTGCGTATGGCAACAGCACAGTTGCCCCGGTTCGCTGCGCCACGGTATGTGAAGCTTTTGAATACGCTGCCCAAGACCGCGACTGGAAAGGTGCAGCGCGCCGTGCTGCGAAAGCAGGGAATCACTGACGCACTGGATGTAGGGAAGACGTACAGGTCCAACAGTTAGTGCGGGTATAGTGGCGAAGCCTTGGCGGTGGCCTGCATTGCACAAGGTCATCTTTAGGTCACATAATTTTAATGCCAGAGGGGATGCCATGGACGAAGCAAATGAAGTTTTGGTGATGCGGGAGGATCGCGGTGCAATTTCTTATCTGTCGCTCAATCGTCCTCAGCGCGGAAACAGCCTGTCACTCGGGACGATCACTGCCTTGCATCAGCATTTGAACGACCTGCGGGAGGAAAAATCGATCGCCGTGATAGTCCTGTCGGGTGTCGGAAAAAAGATTTTTTGTGCCGGGCACGATCTGAAGGAAATGCTGGGCGAGAGCGACCCGGAATTTTTCAAAACCATGTCCGTGCGCTGCTCGGCGATGATGCAGGCGATCCGCGATCAGCCGCAGATCGTGATAGCGCAAGTCGATGGGATCGCTTCGGCGGCGGGCTGTCAACTGGTGGCGAGCACAGACCTCGCCGTCTGCTCCAGCGTCTCGAAATTCGCCACGCCCGGTGTGAATATCGGCTTGTGGTGCCTGACCCCGATGGTCGCCCTGGGCCGCAGCGTGTTGCCCAAGCATGCCATGCAGATGCTGGCGACCGGGCAGCTTTATGACGCCGAATTTGCCTTGCGCACAGGTCTGGTGAACCAGATGGTCGCGCCAGAAAATCTCGATGACGCCGTTCGCGAACTGGCCGAGGAAATCGCGTCAAAATCCACTTACACGCTGGCGCTTGGCAAGCAGGCCTTCTATCGCCAACTGCAGATGTCGCTTGCCGATGCCTATGAATACGCAGGCGAAGTCGTGGTGAGAAACATGGCACATCCCGACGCCACTGAAGGGATCGGTGCCTTTGTCGCCAAACGCAAGCCCAAATGGAAGGGCAGATAAAAAAACCTGATGGACACGTTTGATGCGAATTCCCGGATCATTTCAACACCCTGGCGTTGCTGACCCGGAGCGCCCTGTTACCAGTCTGGATTGTGGATTGGGGCCAGGGTGGAGAATTCCAGCATCAGTGACCACTAAAGCGAGGTTTGCGCTTTTCGTTAAAGGCGGTCAGGCCCTCGCGGATATCGGCACTGTGGGCATGCGCTTCCGAAGCAAGCAATTCCAGCCGAAGTGCAGTGTCAACCGGTTGCTGCAAGCCGTCATCTATCAAAGCCTTCATTCGGCGCAGACCCAAGGGGCTCTTTTTGGAGATCTTGTCCACCAGTGCCTGAGTGGCTGCCTCCAACTGGTCATCATCGACTACTTGGTTGACAAGGCCGGCGGCCACAAAGTCTTCGGCCGGAAGGAAGTCGCCGGTGAACATCAGGTACTTGGCGCGGGTCGCTCCGATAACGCGCGGTAGCCGCACTGATGCACCGCCACCTGGCAGCAGCCCGTAGTTGGCGTGGGCATCGCCGATCCTGGCGCTGCGTGCGGCGAGCACCAGATCGCAGCACAGCACCAATTCCAGACCACCCGCCAGCGTAATCCCATTGAGCGCTGCAATCACCGGCTTGGGAAAATGATCCAGGCGGTTCATGGTGGCCAGCACTTTTTGCAGGAAATCACCGGTGGCCTCGGTACCCGCTTGCGTGTGTACGTATTTGAGGTCAGCACCGGCGCAAAAGGCCCGCCCGGTACCCGTGAGTACCACGGCCATCGCGTCAGGCCGACCCTGTGCCTCATCGAGCGCCGAATCGATTCCCTGCAGCATTTCGGGTGTCAGCGAATTCATGGCGTCGGGACGATTCATGCGTATCCACATGGCGCCCTGGCGGACTTCTTGAATGACAACTTGTTCGAACATCTTGTCGCCTCGCATGATTGATTTGTTGTTTGACGATTCTGTTTTTTCTTGAAACAAATCGATATGGGTGTTTTCCATGACTGTCTGGTTAATCAATTTACTGTAAAGTAAATTTCTTTCGATAACGAAGATACTGCGCACTTCACGATAAATCATATGCACCACCCACCACGACCCTTGCCCCTGGCCGGTCTGAAGATCATTGAGTTCGAAGGCATCGGTCCTGGCCCTCTTGCCGGGCTCATGTTGATACAGCTTGGCGCGGAAGTCACGCTGATCGGACGCCCTGGCGCGGGAGCGTTGCCGAGCGAACTCACGGCAGCACAGGACAATCAACTTACCCGCCACAAGCGCCGGATGACGTTGAACCTCAAGTTGGACCAGGACCGGGATCAGGCGCTGGCGCTCATTGCGCAATCCGACGCGCTGATTGAAGGCAACCGACCTGGGGTCATGGAGCGCCTGGGTCTGGGACCGGCTGACTGCGCGGCGCGCAACCCGCATCTGGTTTATGGTCGCATGACTGGCTGGGGCCAGGACGGCCCGCTGGCACAGGCCGCCGGACATGACATGAACTATGTCGCCCTGACCGGGCTGATGTCCCTGACCGAGAGACCGGGTCATCCGCCCATGTTGCCACCCACTGTGCTGGGCGACGCCGCTGGTGCCATGGGGCTGGTGATGGGTATGGTTTCTGCAATGCTTCAGGCGCGCGCCAGTGGTCGCGGCTGCGTCGTCGATGGCGCGATCGTGGATGTGCTGGCAATGCTTGCCCCACTTGTCCAACTGGTTCGCGCCGGTGGTGCACTCGACAGCCAGGAGCCCAGTGTTTTTCACGACTCGCCGTTCTACGACCGCTATTTCTGCGCTGATGGTCGCTACATAACCTTGGGTGCCATCGAACCGCAGTTCTACGCATTGCTGTTGGCCAAGCTGGCGCTGGACGACGTCGATCCGCGCGCTCAATTTGACCGGATGCAATGGCCGCACCTCAAGTCGCGCCTGAACCGGCTATTTCTCTCTCAGCCAAGTACGCACTGGACCGCATTGCTTGAGGGAACTGATGTGTGCTACGCCCCCGTGCTCAACCTTCTGGAGGCCGCACAACACCCGCACAACGTGGCGCGCAGCCTTTACCGGATTACCGAGGAAGGGCAGATCGAGACCCAACGCGGTCTGCGTTTTACGCCGCTCACTGGCACAACTGCAGCGTCCCTGTAGGCGGGATTTCCCTAGTAGCCGAAATACAAATCTACCCTAAAGTAGAACTGCTTTTTGCCGGGTAAGTCACAGACCGGGTAGTGGCAAGCTTGCCATTGTGTCTAACAGAGGAGAGCAGCGATGGAAGAGATCTTTGTGGTGGGTGTGGGTATGACGCCGTTTGGCCGTCTACTTGACAAGGACATCAAGACCCTGACGCGTGAAGCCACCCAGGCAGCGCTGACCGATGCCGGTCTGTGCAAGGAAGATCTGGATGCCGCATTTTTTGGAAACACATCGCAAGGGCACATGGAGGGTCAGCACATGATCCGCGGGCAGATCGCATTACGCTCCATGGGGATCGGCAAGATACCGGTGGTGAATATCGAGAACGCCTGTGCCAGCGGTTCGTCGGCATTCGTACTGGCGGTCAACTTCCTGCGCGCCGGTGCGGCAGACGTGGCCCTGGCTATCGGTTCGGAGAAGATGTACTCCACCGACAAGACCCGGATGTTCTCGGTGTTCGACAGCGCCTGGGATCTCACCCGCGCCGATGAAATCCGTGACGGGCTGTTGCAGATGGGGCGAGGCGTTGCAGTGCCCGATGGCACCACCTCCCCGAAGCCTTACAGCGTCTTCATGGACGTTTACGCGGCCTTTGCGCGTTCCCATATGCGCCGTTTTGGCACAACCCAGCGGCAACTGGCTGCCGTCGCAGCAAAGAACCACGCCCACTCTGTGCACAACCCCCTGTCGCAATACCGGGTGGCCTACAGCATTGACGAGGTGCTGTCTGCACCACCCATAACCTACCCGTTGACGCTGCCGATGTGCTCGCCGGTTTCTGACGGCGCCGCCGCCGCGATCGTGTGTACCAGGTCGGCGCTCAAGCGTCTTGGAATCGACCCAAAGCGCGCCATCCGCGTGCTTGCGTCCGTGATTCAATCCGGCGCTGACCGCAGCGATGATGATTACATGAACCATTGCACCGCATTGGCCTCGCGCAAGGCCTATGAGCTGGCCGGTGTTGGTCCCCAGGATGTGTCGGTGGCAGAGGTGCATGACGCTACGGCCATGGGTGAAATCATTCAGGTGGAGAACCTGGGGTTCTGCGATTTTGGCCAGGGCGGCGTCATCGCCGAACGGGGTGAGACAAGTATCGGGGGGCGCATCCCGGTCAATCCGTCAGGGGGTCTGGAGTCCAAAGGGCATCCAGTAGGGGCCACCGGCATCGGTCAGATCCATGAACTGGTGACGCAGTTGCGCGGCGAGGCCGGCGCGCGCCAGGTTGCGGGTGCGCGCATCGCCTTGGCCGAGAACGGCGGTGGGCTGCAAGGCATTGAGGAGGCTGTGGCCTGCATCACCATCCTGGGACGTTGAACGCTCCTAACCGTCAAGGATGACACCATGGAAATAATAAACTCGGTTGCCTTGGTTACGGGCGCTGCTTCCGGTCTGGGCCTGGCCACTTGCAAAGCACTGCTCGCCGCCGGCGCAAAAGTGATGGCCGTTGATATGGACCACGAGCGATTGACCAGCGAGGTGCTCCCCTTGGGGCCCAATGTGCGCATCAGGACGGTGGATGTCGCGGACGACGCCAGCATTCAAGCGGCCGTGGCGGCTGCGCTTGCGGATTTCGGTGGCCTGCATATTGCGGTGAACTGCGCAGGTATTTTGGGACCGTGCAAGACGCTTTCAAAAGGGCAGCTATTCCCTCTGGAACTTTGGAACCGGGTCATCGGGATCAATTTGACGGGCAGCTTCAATGTGATCCGGCACGCGTCCCTTGCGATGACAGCCAATGCACCGAACGCCGACGGCGAGCGCGGCGTGATCGTCAATACAGCTTCGGGTGCGGCCTGGCAAGGTCAGATGGGACAAGTCGCCTATAGCGCCAGCAAGGCGGCCGTGATTGGCATGACATTGCCGGTGGCACGCGATCTCGCGCAGTACGGCGTGCGGGTGGTGTCCATTGCGCCAGGCTTGTTCGAGACTAGCATGTCGGCCAGCATGCCGCCCAAGGTGTCGCAGAACCTGATCGACAACATGATTCTTTTCCCGCACAGGATGGGCGAGGCCCCCGAATTCGCGGGACTGGTCTGTCATATCGTGGAGAACCCCTACCTGAACGCCACCACCATCAACATTGATGGCGGTGCCCGCACCGGTACGCGCTGAGCAAGAGGGCGCTTGCCCATGCCTGGAACCATGTTCACACAACAACGGCTAAAAGAGGAAACAAGATGAACAAGCACAAGCAAGCGAAGGGGTGGCAATGACAACGGCATCGACACCTGACGCCCAGGGCGAAATCGTGTTGTCTGCGCACAATGTCTTGATGCAGTTTGGCGGAATCATTGCACTCAACGACGTGTCGCTCGATGTCCGGGACAACGAACTGCTGGCCATCATCGGCCCGAATGGCGCCGGCAAGTCGTCGTTGATGAACTGCTTGAGCGGCTTTTACCGGCCGAAAAAAGGCGAAATCCGACTCGATGGAAAAGGCATTCAGGGTCTGGCTGTTCACGAGATCGCGCAGATGGGGCTGGCGCGCACGTTTCAGGGTACGCATATTTTTTCAGGCATGACCGTGATCGAGAACATCATGGTCGGGCGACACCTGCACATGCGATCCACGCTGATGCAGTCCTTCTTTTATTTCGGTGCGGCGCGGCGCGAAGAGATTGCGCATCGCGAGGCGGTCGAAGAAATCATCGAGTTGTTGGAGATCGAGTCCATCCGCCATCAACCGGTTGGAGGTTTGGGCTATGGACTGCGCAAGCGGGTGGATCTGGGACGCGCGCTGGCGCAGGATCCCAAGATACTGTTGATGGACGAGCCGATGGCCGGCATGAACACAGAAGAGAAGGAGGACCTTGCACGTTTTATTCTTGACGTGCGGGAGGCCAAGCGAATCCCCGTTGTGCTGGTCGAGCACGACATGGGCGTGGTGATGGACCTGGCAGATCGAATTGCGGTGCTCGACTTTGGTCGAAAGATTGCCGAAGGCACACCCAGGGAAATCCAAACCAATCCGGTGGTCTTGAAAGCTTATCTGGGAGAGGGCGGGCAATGAAGATCGAAATCAATACACTGCCGCAACTGCTCCAGAGCCACGCCGACAGTACGCCCGAGCGATTGTCTCAGCGCCACAAATACCGCGGCATCTGGCGCGAGTACTCATTCAAGCAGGTACAAACCCATGTGCGCGATCTCGCACTGGGCTTGCACCAGATGGGTGTTCAGCGTGGTGAAACCGTAGCGATCATCGGTGAGAACGAGCCCGAGCACTTCTGGGCCGAGTTTGCCGCGCTGGCCATTGGCTGCAAGGTGGTCTCGCTTTACCCCGACCTGACGGCCGAAGAAGTTCAGTACCTCCTGGATGACAGTGAAACCGTGTGCGTTTTCGCGCAGGATCAGGAGCAGGTCGATAAAGCGCTCGATGTTTGCGCCCGTCTGCCGCTGCTTCGTCACATTGTTTACTGGGACGACACCGGCATGTGGTCCTACGAAGCGCCAATCCTGCAAACCTTTGTAGCCGTGCAGACACGGGGCAGCAAGGAGCACAGCCGGGACGCCAGGCTTTACAGCTCGCTGCTGGATGCAGGCTCCCCGGAAGACATTGCTGTGCTGTCGTACACCTCGGGCACCACCGGCAAGCCCAAGGGCGTGATCCTGACCCACAAGTTCCTGGTTGACAACGCTCAGCGGCTGATTGACGGGACCAATGCCATACCCGGCATGGAGTATTTGAGCTACATCGCGCCGGCCTGGGCCACGGAGCAGTTCAATGGAATTACCGTGGGCATGGCTTTGCCCATGGTGGTCAACTTTCCTGAAGGGCCAGATCAGGTGCTGGCCAATATCCGCGAACTTGCGGTCGAGGCCATGATCTTTGCGCCGCGCCAGTGGGAGAGCATGGCTTCCTCGGTGCAGGCGCACATGCTTGATGCCGGCCCGGTAAGGCGTGGCATTTACGAATGGGGCCTGCGGGTGGGCCATGCCGTCAACGTGAATCGGCTTGACGGCAAGCCCATTCGGCTGTGGGACCGCTTGCTGTTCCCCTTGGCTGAAGCCCTGGTGCTGCGGCCGCTGCGCGATCAGTTGGGGTTGACGCGACTGCGCAGCGCCAGCTGTGGTGGCGCCACAATGGCACCCGACGTATTTCGCATGTTCCACGCCATGGGTGTGCCCCTTCGCAATATTTACGGCTCCACCGAAACCGGCCTGCTGACGTGTCACCAGAGCGATCGCTTTGACCTTGAAACGGTTGGCCACTGGATGCAGGCTCATCCGGATGTGGGCCCACCCCTGGAATGGCGCATGAGCACTGACGGTGAGCTTCAAATCCGGGGCGGTAGCCCATTCCTGGGCTATTACCGGCGCGAAGGCTCGATTGAATCGAAAGTGAAGGATGGCTGGTTCCATACCGGTGATGCTGTTACCAAGACCGAACTGGGAGAACTGGTTTTTCTGGAACGCCTTGCCGACCTCAAGCGACTGCGCTCGGGCGAGACCTTTCCGCCGCAGTTTGTGGAAACCCGGTTGCGCTTCAGCCCCTTCATCAAGGACATCATGACGGTGGGCGACGAGACACGCGACTTTGTGGCGGCCCTCATCAACATTGATATGAACGTGTTGTCCCGTTGGGCTGAAGACAAGCGGATCGGGTTTTCCACCTTCACTGACCTGTCACAAAAGCCTGAGATTGCAGCCTTGTTGCGTCAGGAAATTGCCAGGGTCAACCATTTCCTGCCCAAGCATGCGCGTGTTCAGCGCTTTGCCAACTTTCCCAAGGAGCTTGACCCGGACGAAGGTGAATTGACCCGTTCACGCAAACTGCGACGCGAGTTTTTGCATGAACGGTATCGCTCCGTGATCGAAGGCCTTTACGACGGCTCGACGGAAGTACAGATCGAAATTCCTGTGACCTACCAGGACGGGCGGCTCAGCCATTTTCAGGCCCTGGTTTTCGTTCATGACTCAGAGGGCTTCACGCCGGCGAAGCTGGGCGCCATTCAGTCCGGGAGAAACGCATGATCGACTTTGCCAATTACCTCATCAACGGTGCGCTGTCAGGCTTGCTGTATGCATTAATCGCGATGGGCTTCGTGGTGATCTACCGCGCCTCCAAGGTGTTCAATTTCGCGCAGGGCGAGTTGGTCGTCTTTGGCGGCTACATGGTGTGGTGGACCATCATCCAGCTCGGCTTGCCGATCTGGATCGGATTGCCATTGTCTTTTGCGGCTTCAGCGCTGTTTGGCTTCCTGATCGAGCGCATTTTCTTCGCCCGCCTGGTGGGTGAATCGGTGTTCTCGATGGTGATGGTGACCATCGGGCTGTTGATCCTGATCCGCGGTCTGGTCCTTGTGCTCTTCGGTCCTCAGGTTCGGGCGTTTCCGATTATCTTTCCGCTGACTCCGATCATCCTGGGCGACATCATGGTCTCGCGCTCGATGCTGTATGGCGGCATCATGACCGTTCTGATCGGCTTGGGCCTGTCGTGGTTCTTCAACCGCACCCGCGCCGGCCTGACCATGACTGCCGTGGCCGAAGATCATCAAGTGGCGATGTCGATGGGAATTTCAGTGCAGCGCTCCATCGCGTTTGCATGGGTTCTCGGCGCGGTTCTGTCCACCCTCGGGGCGATGGTGCACCTCAGTGGCCGCTCCATCAACATGATGAGTTCTGACATTGGCATGACGGCACTGCCAGTGGCTTTGCTGGCCGGGCTGGAGTCATTGGCAGGTTTGCTGCTGGCCGGTCTGCTGGTGGGCATCGTGCAGGGGCTCGCTTCAGCCTATCTGGACCCGCTCGTGGGCGGGGCCATCGGCTCGGTCTTCCCCTTCATCATCATGTTGCTGATGCTGTTGATCCGTCCTACCGGCATGTTCGGTTGGAAAACAATTGAGAGGGTGTAATCATGGATCCCGCAGGCGTATTCGCGACTTCGTTCGCCAAGGATCAGGCACTGATCCGCACCCGTAAGCAGGCCATCACGCTGCTGTTGTTCATCATGGCCATGTTTTCGTTGCCGTTCATGGCGGATGCCCGCGTTGTTGCGGTCATGACTTCGATGCTGATTACCGCTGTCGTGGTGATTGGTTTGCAGATCAACACCGGGATGGCGGGACAGATCAACATGGGCCAGGCTGCCTTCATGGGCGTGGGTGCCTATGCGACCGCCTTGTTTTCAAGCAAGCTGACTTTGCCGTTCTGGATAGCCATGCCGCTGGGCGGTGTCGCAGCCGCCCTGTTCGGCCTCATCTTTGGATTGGCCGCCGTGCGCATCAAGGGATTTTATCTGGCCCTGACCACGATTGCCGCACAAATCCTGTTTCATTTTCTGGTTCTCAATCTGCCCCAGTCTTGGCTGGGCGGCTCCAACGGCATTACGCTGGAGCCCGCCAAATGGTTCGGCTTTGTGATTAACACCGACATTTCAATCTATTACTTTTGCCTGGTGGTTGCCACCATCATGATTGCCGGCGCCTACGGTGTGGCGCGCAGCCGGCATGGGCGGGCGTTTTCGGCCGTACGGGATGATGACGTGGCCTCCGGAATGATGGGCATCAACGTGGTGCGCACCAAGGCGCTTGCTTTCCTGCTGGGATCCTTCTATGCCGGCATCGGCGGCGGGCTTTGGGCCTACTACGTGCGTTTTGTGGCAATCGACCAATTCACCTTGATCCAGTCCATCTGGTTCATCGCGATGATCATCGTTGGCGGCATGGGCTCGGTTACAGGCGCACTGGTTGGTGTGTTCGTTATCCGGTTCTCGCAGGAGACCATCACCAGCATCGGACCGTCGCTGGTGGCGAACTTCAGCTTCCTCAGCGGCGATATGGTGTTTGCGGCGATGAACATTTTCCTGGGCGGAATTATTGCCGGTTTCCTGATTTTTGAGCCACGCGGATTGATGCACCGGTGGGACATCATCAAGCGGAGCTATCGGATGTGGCCTTACCCGTATTGAATCTGGAGTTCCCGCGATTGTCCCGTGCGCTGGCGGGCGGTTGCATTACGTTGAGCAGCGTTTATTACAAGGAGACAAGCATGAAGTGTGACAAGAAAACTGTTAAGGCACGCACCCGCGCCAGCCGCGGTGCTCAACTAGGTGCTGCCGCACTGGGCGCTGCGGCCTTGCTGGGCCTGACCTCAGTGCAGGCTCAAACCACTTACAACGTGGCTGGCATGGCCGACTTTACCGGGCCTTATGCCGACGTGATGAAAGACATCACAGGCTGTCGCAAGGGGGTTCTTGATTGGTGGAACGAAGAGGTCGGCAAGTCAATGGGTGCTGCCCTGAAAATTAAGGAGTACGACTCCCACTACGATGTGGCGCAGATCGCCAGCCTTTGGCCCGGGGTGAAATCCGAACTCAATCCGATTGCCATCCTGGGCGTTGGGGGGCCCGACACCGCAGCCTTGCAACAGCGCCTGCCAACTGACAAAGTGCCGTTGATCATTGCCACTGCCGGCTACGGTTTCGCCTGGAAGCCTGATAGCTGGGTTTTCAACGCCCGCGCAACCTACCCGCATGAAGTCGCTGCCTTTTACCAATGGCTGCATAAAAAACGCGGTGTAAGTGGCCCGATCAAGGTCGGCGTTATCTCTTCTGAAGTGTCGCCAGCCTATGTCGATATACACAAGGGGACAGAGAAGTTCGCCAAGGACAACCCGCAAACGCTGGAAGTGTTGGAAACCATTTATACCGAAGCCCAACCGACCGACCTGACCCAACAGGTCGGCCGCTTGGTGCGCAAGGGTGCCACGATCCTGCAGGTGTTCAACAATACGGCTTCTGTCGTGGCCGCGCGTCGCGCTTTGCAAAGCCTGGGCAAGACCAACATTCCGATCGTGGTCTCAGCGCACAACGGATTGCTCTCCTCCGGAAAGGCCATTGGTGACCTGAACCAAATGGAGGGCAACTATGAGGTCTACGGCATGGCCATGCCGACCGACGACAAGACCAGCGCTCGCGCTTTCTTCGACAAGCTGCGCACCACCTACAAGGCGGACGTGAGCTACACCACGCCCTGCATCATGGGTTTGAGTCAAGGCATGATTACCGCCCGAGCATTTGAGCAGGCGGTCAAGGCCAAGGGTGCCAAAGGGGTGACCGGCGAGGACGTGCGCACAGCGATGCTGACCCAGCCACTTCCTACTGAACGCAGCTTTGGCATCTTGCCGTCAATTCAGTACGGCAAGGATGCACCGTTTCCAACCGTGGGTATGAGCGTCAACATCGCTACGGTGGAAAACGGCAAGTACAAGATCGTCGAACAAAACGTACCCGTCCCTGTAATTTCCAAGTGGTGATTGCAAGCTAGCGCAGGGGGTCCTGTACTCCCTGCGCTTTTTTAACTGGAGATGCATGTGCTTGAACTCAATAACGTAGAAGTGCTGTACAGCGACGTGATCCTCGCGGTGAAAGGCATATCCACCAAGGTGCCCGAGGGGCAGTGCGTAACGTTACTCGGGGCAAATGGCGCTGGCAAGAGCACCACACTCAAGGCCATCTCCAATCTGATCAAGACAGAAGATGGCCGGGTGACGGCTGGCACCGTTACTTTCTGCGGAAAGGACATCACCGGTGCCGAACCCAATGATGTGGTTCGTCGTGGAATCGTGCATGTGATGGAAGGCAGGAAGGTTCTGCGTCACATGACGGTAGAGCAAAACCTGGTGGTGGGCGGCCATATGAGCAACGGTCGCGGCGCCAGGAATCGGCTGGAAGATGTTTATTCCCAAATTAGCCGTCTGGCGGCACTGCGGCATCGAACAGCCGGCTACCTGTCGGGCGGCGAGCAGCAGATGCTGGTGATTGCGCGTGCGCTGATGGCCGACCCAAAGCTGATACTGATCGACGAGCCCTCACTGGGTTTGGCCCCGCTGATGGTGGAGGAAGTGTATGCCTTGCTTGCACAGCTAAAAGCGCGTGGACTTACGCTGCTAATTGTGGAGCAAAACACCAGGGTCGCGTTGGAATTGGCCGACTATGGCTACGTCATGGAGAGTGGGCGCATCGTGCTAGAGGGACTTGCCAGCAACCTCAAGACCAACGAGGACGTTCGCGAGTTTTATTTGGGCTTGACGATGGAAGGCGAGCGCAAGAACTACCGCGACATGAAGCATTACCGACGTCGCAAGCGCTGGCTGGGCTGAAGCCCACGTAATCCGTAGGAAGCTACCCATCAACAAGGACAGAAAATGAGCAGTATTTCAAATGCATTATTGAGCGAGCAGGAGGTCCTGATTCGGGAGTCCGCTCGCCGTGTGGCGATGGAGGTGGTGGCCACCACGGCCGCTGCGCGCGATCGCAGCAGTGCCTGGCCCAGCGACGAAATCAAGGCTGTAGCCGAACTCGGATTCATGGGAATGCTTGCACCCCAGGCTTACGGCGGTTCTGGGCTGACGTTCGTGGAATACTGTTTAGCTATCGAGGAGTTTGCTGCGGCCGACGGTGGATTCGCCACCATCATGCATGTGCACAACTCGTCCTCGCATGTGCTTCGTTCACACGGTAGCGAAGAGCAGATGCGACGCTATCTGCCCGACCTGGCCAGTGCCAATCGCATTGGTGCATTTCTGCTTTCAGAGCCCCATGCCGGCTCCGACACAGCAGCCATTCGCGCTACTGCCACGCGAGTCGGAGACCACTATCTGCTCAACGGCAGTAAGCAATGGATTTCCAACGGAAGTGAGGCCGGATTTGCATTTGTTGTGGCTGCCACAGGTGAACCGGGTACGCGTCACCGCTTCAGCCTCTTCATCGCCGACCCGAAAGACCCCGGCTACCAGTGTTTGCGTGTGGAGAACAAAATGGGCCAACATACAGCCCACACGGCCCAGATCCAGATGGACAACCTGCGTGTGCCAGTGCAAGACATGGTGGGTGAGGAAGGTCACGGCTATGCGAAGGTGCTGAGTCTGCTATCGGACGGTCGTATCGCAATCGCCGCTCTGGCAGTTGGCATTGCACGCGCCGCACTTGAAGCGGCAGTTAGCTATGCGAAGGAGCGGGTAGCCTATGGCAAACCGATCTCGGAGTTGCAAGCGGTGAGTTTTGACCTTGCCGATATGGCTACGCAGGTTGAGGTGGCACGCCAGTTCACACTGTACGCAGCACGCCTCACGGACGCGGGCCTGCCCGCCATCAAGGAAGCTGCAATGGCCAAGCTGTTTGCCAGCGAAATAGCGGAAAAGGTTTGCTCGGCTGCGATCCAGGTGCACGGTGGCTACGGTTACGTCAATGACTTCCCGGTGGAGCGCTTTTACCGTGATGTGCGCGTGACCAAGATCTACGAAGGCACCAGCCATATACAGAAGCTGATCATTGCCCGCCATATCCTTTGAAGGCGTACCGCATCGACCTCTTTTGGGCCATTTCAGTGCGCGATCACAGAGCCTCTAGGGCAACATCGAAGCTAGCGTAGCGCACAAATACTTTTGGATTTGGGATTGAAAGACACCATGAGCAAGCAAACCCTCGGAAAACCCCCTGGATTGGTCCGCGCCACAAAAAAACGCGCTGTCAAGCTTAAGAGGTGGAACGATGCCGTGGACAGCGCGGACGATCAGTACCGACTCAAGAAGGACGCAGTCATTGCTGAAGCTGCGCGCGCCTTTGGTCGGCATGGCGACAAGAATGTCTCCCTTGACGATATTGCGACGACTCTAAACGTTACCAAGCCGGCGCTGTACTATTACTTCAAGAACAAACAAGAACTGATATACGAGTGCCACGAACTCGCGATGAGCATCGGTGATCGAGTCCTGCGAGAGGCCATCGCTGCAGAGTCCACCGGCTATGACCGGGTCACAACGTTTATCAAGAACTACGTCTCGCTCCTGACCAATGAAATGGGCGCGCCTGCGATCCTGCATGATTTTGGGTCAATGACGCCAGCCGACCAAAAAAAGATAACTGCACGGCGCCGGCAGTTCGACCGAGAACTGCGTCAAGTGCTCGAAGACGGCGTTCGCGATGGCTCTATTGCCCCTTGTGACTGCAAGCTGGCGGTGTTCTGGTTCATGGGCGCTGTCATCACCATCCCTAAATGGTTTCACACCGAAGGCGGTCTGTCTGGCGCGCAGGTGGCCGACATATTTTCCGGATTCCTGGCCCGCGGTATACAGCCCGTCAAATCAGCTAAAGCCAGTACGCGTAAATCAAGCGCATCCTCATCAAGGGGCGGCTGACAATTGCCGGTAGATGTGGGCCGGGAAACTATTTCGAAAACCTCTTTCACCTCGGATCAAAAGGAATCAAGCACGTGAGCGATGATCAATCACAAATAGATTTGGCGAACTGTCATTCTGCCGTGGACACCGTCATGAAAGAACGGCACTCGGTTCGGGCGTTCTTGCCAAAGTCGGTTTCCAAGGCAATGGTTGCAGCAATTCTTGAAACCGCCGCGTATTCACCCAGTGGTACGAATATTCAGCCTTGGCAGGTCATCGTCGTCGCGGGAGATACAAGGCAGCGGCTTTGTGAGCGGGTTCTGCATGCCCACTATCACGAGCAAGGGCTGCACACAGCGGATTGGGACATTTATCCAGCCGCATTTGTTGAGCCTTTTCTTGCGCGACGGCGCAAGAACGGATTCGACCTGTACGGCTTGCTTGGGATTGCCAAGGGTGACAAAGAGGCTATGAACAAGCAGTTTGCGCGCAACTACACATTCTTCGATGCGCCTGTTGGGCTGATCTTTACGATTGATCGTCGTCTGGTTAGAAGCAGCTGGCTCGACTATGGCATGTTCATGCAAAACATTATGCTTGCTGCCCGTGCCCGCGGTCTTGATACCTGCCCCCAGATTGCCTGGTCTGTATTCCATCAGATCATCACCGAAGAACTGCAAATACCGGAGCAACAAATGGTGGTTTGTGGCATGGCGCTCGGATACGCCGATTCGACCGCGGTCGTTAACAGCCTGGTCACTGATAGGGAACCGTTGGAAAAATTTGTCAGCTTTCGCGGCTTCTAATTTCGGCCAGGCGGCTCCACAGAAGTTTTTCGCGCTTTGGTAGTGGCTTTTGCCTTGACATTGACCTTTGCCGTTGGCCTTGGCTTTGCCATGCATGAAAATGGCGGTGGCATCTGGGGAATTGAAGAGTCTACAGCGCATGTTGGAATTTATGCCGCTGCCGGTGCGTGACCGCGCAATCAATATCCGGTCACCGTATATTTGCCCTGCGGGACTATCTGGGTAGACATTTCAGTTCTCCTTTCCAACGAAGGCCCAGTGCTAGGAACTGACCCACCCACTGCGCGGTAAGTCGATGGTGTACGCCTTGCCCTTCTACATACTCTCGGACTCGGTGGTGCAGGCGTTATGACGCTGTACGGAAAGGGCGTCTGACGGCAGTCGTCTCTTGAGGGCAGATTCTTACAGAACATAAGTGGCGATCTACCACTGGAATTGAGCAAACCGGTTCAGTGCCCAAAAGTGGCTGCTACATCGAAAAATTGAAGTGCTATAGACCGGACATCTTCCAGATGATGTTTGCTTGCTTTGCACCCACGAATAGTGTCGTCAGCTGATCCCGTTCTTGTTGCGAAATTCAGTGGGGGACAAACCCACCCATCGTTTAAATGCGCGCGTGAAATTGGTGGTGTCGCCAAATCCCAGCAAGAAAGTAATTTCGGTGATCGGCAGCGATGATTGTCGAACATAGCTGACAGCCAGTTCCTTGCGGACAGCGTCCAGCAAATCATGAAAGCTGGTGTCCCGCCTCGCCAATTTGTTTTGTAACGTTGTTGGACTGATGAACATAGCCGCGGCCACATTGTCCCGAGTGCAATCGCCATTTGGAAGATATTCGATGATCTTCTCGCGCACAGCGGTCACTACGTCTTCTTTGTTCAGTCGGGCAATGTAGCCGGTGGCGAGGTTGTCGTGCAACTGTGCAAGTTCGGCGCAGGCGCCCAGCAGTGGAAGTTTGAGAATTTCTTTGGGCAGCACCAGCGCCGGCGAAGGTTGTCCGCAGCGCACCGGCGAGCGAAATAGCGCCTCGTAGGGGGCAACGCCGTCGCGGGGCGCCGGATGGCAGAAATCCACGCGAAGCGGATTGAAGGTTGGCTTGTAGAGCTGGCGCATGGCCAGTACGAGAAATCCGAGGAATGCGTCTTCTGTTTCCGCGCTCACCTTCACAAGCAGCCTCATGTACACAGCGACCTCCTGGCCACTTTCAACGATCTCCACATTGCTCGACTGGGACACCAGCCGGAAGTAGCGCTGCAACCGCAGGCAAAACTCCATCAGGTTCGCGCTCGCGGCGAGTGCGTGGCCCAAGGTATGCAGGTTGGAAATATGGATGAACCTGGCAACCGTCAATCCGAAGTATGGGTTATGTGTCACATCCACGCAAGCCCGGTACAGCAGGGTCAAGGTGTCAACCGGCAAGCGATTCATTGGATCGTTACTGATGCCCGGCGGAATGCCCACCGACTGAAGAATCCTTCCGCTGTCCACACCGCTGTAGTCAAGCGCTTTGGCGATGGCCAGTGCATAGCTCCCGATCACGGAGGCCTGCTGTGCAAGGGCGGGAGGGTTCGACATCAAGGAAGAAAGACGGTTCGCTCATGCTACTGCAAATCCTGCATACATCTTGTAGAGATCATCGAATTGCCCGCAAAGATCAGCGCCAGTTCCAATCAGTTCATAGACTGGGGCCATAACACTTAAACCGTCAAACGCACTCCCCGTGCTATCCAGCCTCAATGACAGGTACGCCCATGCAGGAGATGTTATGAATGATAAAGTAGTCTTGTTCGAAACGATCGGAGCTGTTGCGCGCCTGACCTTGAACCGGCCCAAGGCGATGAACTCTCTAAATCTGACGATGCAGGCTGAGCTTAAGCAATGCCTGGAGCAGATTGCTGCGCGCGAGGATTTGCGCGTTGTCGTTTTGACTGGCCGGGGCGTCGCGTTTTGCGCCGGGGCGGATCTGAAGGAGGTGATGGCGGGCCAGAGCCTGCCCGCCGGCGAAGCAGACTTTCTCGATCAAGCCAGCGCCTTGTTCGCCTTGCTGCGCAAGTTCCCAAAGCCGGTGATCGCCGCACTTAACGGTGTGACCATGGCCGGCGGCCTGGAGTTGGCGATGTGCGCCGACCTGATCATCGCGGCCCAAAGCGCCACCATTGCCGACGCCCACGCGAACTACGGCGTCTACCCGGGCGCCGGCGGTGCAGCGATTCTGCCGCGGCTGATCCCGCTGAATATGGCGATGTACTTGCTGTTCACTGGCAAGTCCTTATCCGCCGAGGAGATGAAAACCTGCGGGCTGGTCTGCGAAGTGCATCCAGACGACCAGTTGGCGGACGCCGCGCTGGCGTTAGCCAGGCTGATCGCCACTAAGAGCCCCATCGCTTTGCGTCGCATGAAGGAAGTGGCGCGTTTGTCGTCCGATAAATCGCGCGAGGACGCCTTGCTCCACGAACAGGTGATGTTGCGCCAGCACCTGCGCTCGGCCGATATGCAGGAAGGTCTGCGGGCATTTGCCGAGAAGCGGACCCCAGATTTTGTGGGCAAGTAAGTCCAATTTTACCAAAGGGACACGCAATGGAAGACATCTACATCATCGGCGTTGGCATGACGCAATTTGGTCGCTTGCTTGATCGCAGCGTCTACGACATGGTCGGCGAAGCTGTGACACTTGCCCTGAAGGATGCGAACTGTGAAACGGGCGACATCGGCTCAGCCTACTACGCAACGTTAACCAATGGTTTATTCCAGGGTCAGACGGCGATACCCGGGCCCATCGCCATGCGCCGACTCGGGATCGAAGGCATTCCGGTTTTTACAGTGGAAAACGCGTGCGCGTCGGGCTCCTCGGCGTTCAATCTGGCGACCCTGGCATTGCGCGCTGGTAGTTGCCACATCGCACTGGCAGTGGGTGTCGAAAAAATGAACATCCCGGACAAAGCCAAGATGTTTTCGGCATTCGACGGCGGCTGGGACGTTTCGACGGCGGAACAGAACAAGGCCACACTGATGGCCATGGGCGACGGTGTGGTACCGCCGCCTGGCACGATGTCCGAGCGCCCGTACAGCGTGTTCATGGACGTCTACGCAGCGCTGTGCCGCCACCACATGAAAACTTACGGCACCACGCAGCGTCAGATCGCCGCAGTAGCGGCCAAGAATCACCAGCATTCGGTGCACAACCCACTGTCACAGTACCGTGAACCTTGCACCATCGAGCAGGTACTGGCAGCGCCACCCATCAGCTATCCGCTCACTTTGCTGATGTGCTCGCCTATCAGCGACGGTGCTGCCGCCGTTGTGCTATGCAACGCCAATGGTCTTAAGCGCTTGCAGGGTGCGGCTGGCCGCGCCGTGCGGGTGCTTGCCAGCGTGGTGCAAACCGGAAGCACGCGCGGGCTCGATGAACCGAGCAAGATCGTGGCCCACCGTGCCGCAGTGAAGGCCTATGAACAGGCCGGCGTGTCGCCGAGCGACGTCGATGTGGCTGAAGTGCATGACGCCACCGCGATGGGAGAAATTCTCAACACCGAATCCCTCATGCTGGTGCCGATTGGTGAAGGGGGGCCGGCCGCCGAACGTGGTGAATTCACAGTCGGTGGCCGCATTCCGGTCAATCCTTCAGGCGGTCTGGAATCCAAGGGGCATCCGATCGGCGCGACCGGTCTAGGACAAATCCATGAACTGGTGACGCAGATTCGCGGCGAGGCAGGGAAGCGCCAGGTCGAGGGCGCGCGCATCGCCATCCAGGAAAACGGCGGCGGCCTCTTTGGAATCGAAGAAGCCGTGGTCGTAGTCAACATTTTTGCACGGCAGTAGCCGGACACTCACAGAGAAAGCAAGACATGGGATACGTATTCAGGACAGAGGAACAGAAGGCGGCAGTGGAAGGTTTGAAGCGCTATCTGGAAGACAAGATTGACCCAATGTTCAATCAGGAATACCGGGACAAATTTGTACCACGCGAGAAAATGGGTGAGGTCATGCGCGAACTGACGAAGTTCGGCCTGGTTTCGGGCGTGGTCAGCGAAGCCAATGGTGGCATGGGCGTCGACTGGCTCACCATGATCATGCTGTTTGAAGAGGTGGTGGTGGCCGCCACGGACCTGTCGGTGCCGGTACTGATCAACTCTTTCGGAGCGCACATGGTGGAGCACCTGGCGCCAGCACATCTGCGAACGCGCTACCTGCCTGGCCTCATCAGCGGCGAGTTGTTTTGCAGCATCGGCATCTCGGAGCCGGATGTCGGCTCCAACGTGCTGGAGATCAAGACGCGGGCCCGCCGCGACGGCGATCACTTCATCATCAACGGCGAAAAGACCTGGATCAGCAACGGCGCCTATTCCGACTTCCTGATTTGCACCTGCCGAACCAGTGATGATCAGCGACGCGGTCTGACGCACTTCCTGCTCGATCGCAATGAACATCCGTACGAAGTTCGCGACATTCAAAAAATCGCCTGGAACAGCCAGTCAACTTCGCAAATTTTTCTGGACAACGTGCGCGTTCCGGCGAGCAACATCATCGGCAAGGAAGG
Organism: uncultured beta proteobacterium; assembly: GCA_903920695.1. Taxonomy (GTDB): domain Bacteria; phylum Pseudomonadota; class Gammaproteobacteria; order Burkholderiales; family Burkholderiaceae_C; genus Rhodoferax. Next base: position 35,366 of record CAIXNB010000103.1, on the reverse strand, counting down.
TGAAGCGCTGAAGAATACGCTGTTGATGTTCGAACGCTCACGGGTTTTCGTGGCTGCACAGGGCCTGGGCATAGCGCGCCGCGCGTTGGAGGAAGCAATTCTCTATGCCAAAGATCGCCGCCAACACGGCAAGGTGATCGCTGGGCACCAATTGATCGCGGCGATGTTGGCCGAAATGGCGACCAACGTCGATGCCGCCCGTTTGCTGGTGTACCGCGCAGCTTCGATGGTCGAGGCCGGCGTGCCGGCCGAGATGGAAGCTGCGATGGCCAAGTATTTTGCATGCGAGTCAGCCGTCACCGTCGCCCGTCAGGCGGTGCAGATCCATGGGGCCAACGGCGTGACCAAGGAGTTTCTGGTCGAAAAATTGGCGCGCGAAGCAATCGTCGTTCCGATCCCTGAAGGGACAACTCAAATTCAGCAACTGATCATTGGTCGTGCACTGACCGGTGTCAACGCGTTCTAAAAAGGTAGCCATCATGCGCATAGAAAACAAAGTCATCGTCATTACCGGCGGCGCCTCTGGCCTCGGACTCGCCACAGCGCAGTTCATGGTCAATGAAAAAGGCGCCCGCGTCGCCATCTTTGATCTCAACGTCGAGGCGGGCGTGAAGGCCGCGAGCGACCTTGGCGCGGAGCATGCCATGTTTGTTCAAACAGACGTCAGCCAGGAGGAGTCGGTACAGAAGTCCGTCGATGCGGTAATGGCGCGCTTTGGCGCGATCCACGTTTGCATTAACGGCGCCGCGCTGGCGACGGGCTTCAAGGTGCTGGGCAAGGAAGGCAAGGCGGCACCGCTGTCCAGGTTCGCACAGGCCACTGCAGTCAATATCAACGGCGTCTTCAATGTCATGGCCAAGTGCGCTGAGCAAATGGCCAAGAACGAGCCGGAGGCCGGCGAGGAGCGCGGCGTAGTGATCAACGTATCGTCGGGTGCTGCATACGAGGGCCAAATCGGACAATGCGCGTACTCCGCCTCCAAGGCCGCAATCATCGGCATGAACATGCCGGCGGCGCGCGAACTCGGTGCCATCGGCGTGCGCGTTAATGCGATCGCCCCGGGCCTGTTCCTGACCAGCATGGTCGCCGCGCTTGACAACAAGGTTCTTGCTTCTCTTAAAGAGCAAATGCAGGCACCCATGCGCCTCGGTGATGTGCGGGAGTTCGCCCATTGCTGCGCTTTCATTGTTGAAAACGCCTACATCAATGGAGAAACCATCCGCCTCGACGGCGCTGCCCGTTTGCGGGCGAAATAGAAACAAGCATTTATTTATACAGGAGACACCGCATGAGACTCGCAGACTATTTCGATGGCGCCGCCACCCAGTATCCGCAGAATCTGGCATTGGTCGATGGCCCCATCCGTCTGACTTTTGCGAAAGCACAAAAGACCGTGCATGCGATCGCTACGGCGTTGACCCGTGCCCGACAAGCGGGAAGCGGCAATCACGTTGCGATCTACGCACCCAATGATTACCGGGTGACGCTGTTGCATCTCGGAATCAATCTGGCGGATATGGCATGGTTGTCGGTGCATATTCGCAATCCGGTAGAAATCAATGCCGAGATTCTGGAATACTTCGACACCAACGTCGTGTTCTTTCACAGTGCGTTTGAAAGCAGCGTTCCATTGCTCAAGGTCAAACTCACTCTCGCCAAGCTGTACGTCTGCATGGACCGAGAGTCACAGCATGGTCCATCGCTGGAACAGTTTCTGGCGGATTGCTGGTTGCCGTTCCGCAATGATCGGGAAGATCCCAATACCACCAGCCTGCTGCAACCAACAGGCGGCACCACTGGCCCGTCTAAAGGCGCCGTACACACGCATCGAACACTGGAAATGCTGGCGCTCACAGTCTCTTCCGGCTTCCATGTTAGACCGGAGTCACGTCACCTGGTGGTCGCACCCTTGACGCACGCGGCTGGACTGGTCGTGCTCGGATTCACAACCCGGGGCGCGGCCAATATCATTCTGCCGGGTTTCGATGCGGACGTGATCCTTTCGTTGATCGAAAAGGAAAAGATCACCCACCTGTTTTTACCGCCCACCGCTGTGTATGGTCTGATGGCGCATCCGCGGACCAAGCAGACCGACTTCTCGTCCCTGCAATGCTTTATCGTCGGAGCGGCGCCGTTCGCGCCCGAGAAGTTCAAGGAAGCAGTGCGCCTATTCGGACCCGTCATCTACGAGGCCTTCGGCCAGACAGAGACCCTGTTCCCGTTGGTGATCAAAAGCCCTTCGGACTATATAAACAGCGACGGTAGCTTGGACGAGGAAGCCGTGCGGGCAGCTGGCAAGGCCGTGCCGGTGGCACGTATCGGTATCATGGACGACGATGGCAAGCTGCTTCCCGCGGGCGAACGTGGCGAGATCGTCGTGCGCTCATCAATGACAATGCAGGGCTATTACAAGAAGCCCAGCGACACGGCCGAAGTATCCAAGTTCGGTTGGCATCATACGAGCGACATCGGGATTGTCGATGCGCGCGGATTCCTCACTATTGTCGACCGGAAAAAAGACATGATCGTGTCGGGCGGCTTCAATATCTACCCGGTCGAGATCGAAAAGGTAATCCAGGGCCACGCCAGTGTCCTCGATTGCATCGTTATCGGCGTGCCCGACGAAAAGTGGGGCGAGGCCGTGAAGGCGGTGGTCCAACTCAAGCCATGCCAGATCGTGTGTGAGGAAGATCTCATCGCACTATGCAAGGCGCAACTGGGTAGCGCAAAAGCGCCAAAATCGGTCGAATTCTGGCCCGACCTGCCGCGCAGTGCAGTGGGCAAATTGCTCAAGAAGGACGTTCGAGCCAAGTTCTGGGGCGACCAGTGGCGAGCGATCTGAGAGCGTCGTTCGTGCAAGCCGTGTTCAGGTAGACTGTCACTCCACGGCCAATACTTCTATGTTGAACACGGCTGGCTGCTTAGACTGCCCGTGAGCCAGACAAAATCGGAAGTTGATTTCCACCTGTCAACGACTGCTGCCGATCTTTGCGTTATCTTTATGACCGTTGCGCTGCGCTCCCGGCGACCAATTTGAAAAATTGATCGTCGAACTTCGATGACAGCTTCCCGGTCTTTGGGCTCGGCCGCGAACCGTTCGTTCCGGCGAACGCCGGCTATGTGTCTGATGCGAGCACTCACGAACTCGGCACAGGCTGCACCCGCCCTGAATTTGCTCGGGCTTATGACAACAGCGTTGTGAAGGGACGTTGGGGCAGGGTAATAAAAAAGCCACCCGCAGGTAGCCTTTTTGCGTCAGCGCAATCGGCTACTTCTTCGCCGCCGCATCGGTGATGTAAGGCCCGACCACCTTCCACCGACCGTCCTGAATCTGCGACAGGCGCGAGGCGTCGCTGCCCAGGCGCTTGGTGGGCGAGTAGGTGGCCGGCGCGCTGCCGAAGATGTCGGTCGGGATCGTCATCGTGTCCATGACCTTGATGAAGCTGTCGGTGCTCAGGTTCTTGCCGGCCTTGGTCGCGGCGTTGGCGAAGATGTTGATGATCATGTAGCCATAGACGGAGAATACGGTCGGGTCTTCGTTGAACTTGGTTTTGTACTTGTTGGCCCAGAAGCGGATTGGCTGCGAGGCCTCATCGGTGTAGGGGTTCTGCACCGTCATCGTGGCGTACAGGCCGTCCATCGCCTTGCCGCCGAGCTTGTGGATCAGGTCGGTATAGGAGGCGCTCGAGCCCAGGAACACCGGGTTGAAACCGGTCTTGCGCGCCTCGGCGATGGTACCGATGGTTTCGCGGATGATGGTGCCGAGCACGACCATTTCGCAGCCAGCGGCCTTCATCTTGGCGACCTGCGACGAGAAGTCGGTCGCGCCGCGCTTGAACGATGTTTTCTCGGCGTACTCCATGCCCAGTGACTTCAGACCGGTTTCGCCGCCCCGCAACACTTCGAGGCCGAAATCGTCATCCTGGTAGATGCTGCAGACCTTCTTGACGCCCTTTTCCTTGACCATTTGCGCCACGGCGCGCCGGATCTGGTCATAGTAGGTCGCGGCAAACGAGTACTTGAGCCGGTGAAAGGGCTCGTACATTTCACGCGCTGCCGTGATCGGGAAGAAGTTGATCACGTTTTTTTCGAACTGGACCGGCATCGCCGCCATGTTCTGCGCCGTGCCGATTTGGCCCATCATCATGAAAATCTTGTCCTGGTTCACCAGCTTTTGCGCTGCCAGCACCGCCCTTTTTGGTTCGTAGCCCGAGTCTTCCGAGATCAGTCGGAGCTTGCGGCCGTTGATGCCACCCTGCTCGTTAATTTCATCGACGGCCAGCATCATGCCCAGGCGATCCTGTTTGCCAATACCGGCCAGCGGGCCCGACAGGTCCTGGATGGTGCCCAGCACGATCTCGGTGTCCGTGACGCCCTGTTGGGCGCAGTAGACGTTGGCCGAAACGGCGAGCGCCACGAGTGCAATGCCTGAAGTAATTTTCATCCGATGTTTCCTTCAATAATTCATGTGCTTGTTGCACGCTCGACGTTTATAGCGGCAATCCCGGCAAAGCTTGCGAGGGTTTTTACCGACGGCTGCGGCCGGATGGCAAATCAGTTTGCGAAAGCGCAAAAGTGAGGTCATCATCTGGGACATGAAGAATTCTGTTGAGACACACCAATCCGGGGCCGTCACGGTCGTGAGCTTGAACCGTCCCGAAGTGCGCAATGCGGTCGATGCCGAGACAGCGCAGGCCTTGTACGCGGCCTTTCTTGCGTTCGAGGCCGACGATGCGGCCCGCGTCGCCGTGTTCCATGGCGCGAACGGCCATTTTTGCGCTGGTTGGGATTTGCTTGCTGGCGCCGCTCTGGCCGCGTCGGCTGACAGTGGCTCGCACAATCCGCTGGCCGGGCTTGAGTTCTCGGCGGACGCCAGTGCAGCGCCGGGTCCGCTTGGTCCGATGGGGCCGTCACGCCTGTTGCTGTCAAAGCCGGTCATTGCAGCGGTCAGCGGCGCGGCCGTGGCTGGCGGCATGGAACTGGCCTTGTGGTGCGATCTGCGTGTGATGGAAGAGGACGCCTACTTTGGCGTGTTCTGCCGGCGCTTCGGCGTGCCCCTGATCGATGGTGGCACGGTGCGCCTGCCGCGGCTGATCGGCATGGGGCGCGCGCTGGACCTGATCCTGACCGGGCGCAAGGTGGAAGCGGCCGAGGCCCTTCAGATCGGCTTGTGCAACCGGGTTGTGCCAAGCGGCACGGCGCTGGATGCGGCGCTGGCCTTGGCGCAGCAACTGTGCGAGTTTCCGCAGCAGACCATGCGGGCTGATCGCCTGAGTGCCTATGCGCAGTGGGATTTGCCGCTGCCACAAGCCTTGCATCAGGAGTGGCAGCGCGGCAAACAGTGCATTGAAGACGGCTTGCAAGGCGCGCTGCGTTTTGCCGCCGGCAGTGGGCGCCACGGCAAGTTTTAGCGCTATGAACGGGAGCAGTGCTGACACCATTTCGCCAGACCTGATCGCTGCCCTGCAGGCGGCGCGGCACATCGTCGTCTTCACCGGCGCCGGGGTTTCCGCTGAGAGCGGCATACCGACTTTTCGCGACGCGCTCACCGGGTTGTGGGGGCGCTTTGACGCCGAAGCCTTGGCCACGCCCGAAGCTTTTGCGCGCGACCCGGAACTGGTGTGGGGCTGGTACGAATGGCGGCGCATGCTGGTGCAGCGCACGCAGCCCAATCCAGCGCACCTGGCCATCGCTGAGTTGGTGCGGCATGTGCCCAGGCTCACCGTCATCACGCAGAACGTGGACGACCTGCACGAGCGCGCCGGCAGCACCGGCGTGCTGCATCTGCACGGCAGCCTGCAGGCGGCGCGCTGTGTCGCCTGTGGCGCGGCGCATGCCTTTGCCGCTGCTATGGCGCCAGAGCCCGAAGGCGGGCGTCGCCTGCGCCCGCCGTTGTGCGCGCAATGCGGCGGCTTGATTCGCCCCGGTGTCGTCTGGTTTGGTGAGAGCCTGCTGCCGGACGTGCTGGATGCGGCCTTTGCTGCAGCCCGCGCTTGCGACCTGCTGATTGCCATCGGCACCTCGGGCCTGGTGCAGCCGGCGGCGCGCATACCGCTGCTGGCCAAGCAGGTCGGCGCCAACGTGTTGCAGATCAATCCGACGGTCACGGCGCTCGATGACGACTGCACCTGGTCGCTGCGCGGCGCCGCCGGCGTGATCATGCCGAGGCTGTTGTTTTCAGTGCAAGACCGGTTAGTCTGAGGTGTTGATCCCAATCTAGAGCTTAAACCCTAGAAACGAGCCCGCAAAACCCCCTCTTTTTTTGATCGTTTCTGTGCAAATTAAGAACACAAAAAAATTCAGCAAACAAATCATCAACTTGCGCATCGTTGTTGCGAAATCATTGGGATTCTGACCCGTCTAATCTAAAACGAGAAGTATTGTCAAAGTGTAAAATATTGTCATTTACTTCAACGTGGTTTTTATGAAAAAATTAGTGATCGCAGCCATGCTTGGCTCCTGTTTCCTGACGGCTTGCGTCGTCGTCGCGCCGGTCGCGGTAAGTCCGCCTGTGATGGTGCCCGTGAATCCTGTACAAATGCAGGGTGAATATGTTCCTCCCCAAGAATATGTGATAGGTGCTCCCTTGTATTACGAGGCCTTGCCAGGGGTTGCTTTTTACCCAATGTTCATCGGTACGCCGGGCTCGTGTTTTTGTGTGATTCCCATGCGGTTTTATCGTGATACCTGGTTCGGCGTGGATGGAACCGTCATTCACCGTGGTCATTTCCCGTATGTCCCTGCATCGCGCATTGAGGCTCGGCATATGGATGCATGGCGCCACAGTGAAGGCCTTGCCCATGGGATGCGCCCGATTCACGGATCATTCCAGATGTTTGAGGGCCACAATCGCCCCATTCCGCCGCAGGGGTCCCTGCACCACCAGGCAATGACGGAAAAGAGGGTGAATCACGATCCAGCGGCCGCGAGATACCCGGTGCAAAACCATCAGCCGCTTGCTAGTGAACGCCCCCCTGCTGCGCAAGCCGGGCGTGAGCACGGCTTGCAAGGACAAAATTTGCCCGCAGCCATTGCACCCAATCCACAAAAAGCTTCGGCAATTGCTGCCCAACCAGCGCAGCAAAGCAAGCAGACAAAGCAGGAGCAGGCAAGGCAGGAAAGACAAGCAAAGCAGGACCAGGAAAGGCAGGCGAAGCAGGCCAAGCAGGATCAGGAAACGCAGGCAAAACAGGCAAAGTTTGAGCAGTTAAGGCAGGAAAAGCAGATCAAGCCGCAAGTTGATCCAAAACAGGCCAAATCACCCGGCAAACAGAAAAACGGCGACAGTGCATGTTCCGAGCAAGATCAGAAGGACAAAAAGTGTCAGCAGGCTAAGCCGCAACAAGCCAAGCCATAGCCGAAACAAAGCTGCCCACGGCAAAGCGCGAGAACACGGTGCCGGCTATCGCGGCGGCTGGCCCGGTATCGGTCGCGGACGGCCCTGATCGTCGATCGCCACATAGGTCAGGGAGGCCTCGGTTACCTTCATGTACTGCCCTTGCGCGCTGAAGCGCTCGGCATAAACCTCGACCGTGACCGTGATCGAGGTGCGCCCGATGCGCACCAGCTTGGAAAAGAAGGTCAGGATGTCGCCCACCCGCACCGGCTGCTTGAAGACAAATTCATTGACCGCCACCGTCGCCATGCGGCCCTGGCTGTAGCGCGCCGGAATCACCGAGCCGGCCAGATCGACCTGCGCCATAACCCAGCCGCCGAAGATGTCGCCGTTGGCGTTGGAGTCAGCCGGCATCGGAATCACCTTGAGGACCAGTTCCTCGTCGGTTGGCAATTGGACCGCCATTGGGTTGGTGTTTGTAGACATGGGCACAATCGAGTTGTTGATACTTTGCGGGACAGACCGCAGCTACGCGAAGCGAGCCAGCTCTGTCCCCAACATTTTGTAAGGATTGTCCCCTATGCGCCGATCAGGCGAACACAGCCCCATGCGTGAGAGTGCCGCAGTCGTACCGGTGCCCGTGGCCACGCGCTCGGACTGGGCCACCTTGCAGCGCCTGTTTCCCTACCTCTGGCAATACAAGTGGCGCGTGATGGCGGCGCTGGCCTTCATGATCGGCGCCAAGATGGCCAATGTCGGTGTGCCACTGCTGCTCAAGCAACTGGTCGACACCATGAACCCCAAGAGAGCCGTTGGCGCCAGCGCGTTGCTGGTGGTGCCAGCGGCCCTGCTCTTTGGCTACGGCCTGCTGCGCCTGTCAACCACCTTGTTTGCCGAGCTGCGCGAACTGATTTTTGCCAAGGCCACCGAAGGCGCGTCGCGCACGATTTCCTTGCAAGTGTTTCGCCATCTGCATGCCTTGAGCCTGCGCTTTCACCTCGAGCGTCAGACCGGCGGCATGACGCGCGACATTGAGCGCGGCACGCGCGCCGTCAACTCGCTGATTTCGTACTCGCTTTACAGCATCTTCCCGACGCTGATCGAAGTGGCCATGGTGCTGACCTACCTGGCGGTCAAGTTCGACGTCTGGTTTGCCGGGATCACGATCGTGGCGCTGGCCGTCTACATCACGTTCACGGTGATCGTGACCGAGTGGCGCACGCACTTTCGCAAGGAGATGAACGAGCTTGATTCCAAGGCGCACAGCCGGGCCATTGATTCGCTGCTGAATTACGAGACCGTCAAGTACTTCAACAACGAAGAGTTCGAGGCGCGCCGCTACGACGAAAACCTGGAGAAGTACCGCCGCGCTGCCGTCAAAAGCCAGAGCACGCTGAGCCTGCTCAACACCGGCCAGCAACTGATTATTGCCAGCGGCCTGGTCGCCATGCTGTGGCGCGCCACGCAAGGCGTGGTCGACGGCCACATGACGCTGGGCGACTTGGTGATGGTCAACGCCTTCATGATTCAGCTCTACATTCCGCTGGGATTCCTCGGCGTGCTGTACCGCGAGATCAAACAGAGCCTGACCGACCTTGACAAGATGTTCACGCTGATGGAGCGCGAGCGCGAAATCGCCGATATGCCGGAGGCCAAGCCGCTGCGCGTGGACGGTGCCAACGTCACTTTCAGCCACGTCAACTTCGCCTATGAGGCGGCACGCCCCATCCTGCACGACATCAGCTTCGAGATTCCGGCCGGCAAAACCGTGGCCGTGGTTGGCCCTTCAGGTTCGGGCAAGTCAACGTTGGCGCGATTGCTGTTTCGCTTCTATGACCTGCAGAGCGGTCAGATCCTGATTGCCGGGCAGGACATCAAGCAGGTCACGCAGGCTTCTCTGCGCCAGGTCATTGGCATCGTGCCGCAGGACACGGTGCTGTTCAACGACACGGTCGAATACAACATCGCCTATGGTCAGCCCGGCGCCACGCACGCCCAGGTCGAGGAAGCCGCGCGCTCGGCGCACATCCACAGCTTTATTGCCGCCACGCCGAAAGGCTACGACACCATGGTCGGCGAGCGTGGCTTGAAGCTCTCAGGCGGCGAGAAGCAGCGCGTGGCCATCGCCCGTACCCTGCTGAAAAACCCGTCCGTGCTGATCTTCGACGAAGCGACCTCGGCGCTCGACAGCGCCAACGAACGCGCAATCCAGGCCGAACTGCAAAACGTCGCCAGGAACAAGACCACACTGGTCATTGCGCACCGGCTCTCGACCGTGGTTGACGCGCATGAAATCCTGGTGATGGAGGCCGGGCGCATCATCGAGCGCGGCACCCATGCGGCGCTGCTCGCAGCCAATGGGCGCTACGCGCAGATGTGGGCGCTGCAGCAGAGCTCGGAGTAGCTGGGCAGCATCGCCGCGCTGGTTGTCATTGAGGGCCTGACCCGCGTTCGTGCGCCCGGACTTGTCATTGCGGGCTTGACCCGCAATCCAGGAAGTCCGAAGGCATGGATGCCGGATCAGGTCCGGCATGACAAAACCGGCTGTCGTTGCGGGCTTGACCCGCAATCCATGGTTCGTGTGGCACTGGATCCCGGATTGAGTCCGGGATGACAAGTGGGTGTATGGACCGCTGACGCTGTGCGATGACGAAAATTCTACAATCGCCAGATCAGCCGCACCGCTCGGCAATCCCTGACAGGCACACCGCATGACCGCACTTCATATTTCAACCGCCTTCGACTCCGGCGCCATCGAGGTCGTGAGCCTGATTGACACCAGCGACATCCAGCTCAACATCCGTCCCGACAACGCCAGTGGCTTTGCTCAGTGGTTTCACTTCTGCTTGCAGGGTGCCGCTGGTGAGGCGACTCGGTTGCGCTTTCTCAACGCCGGCCAGTGCGCCTACGCCAAAGGCTGGGTCGATTACCGTGTCGTGGCCAGCTACGACCGGCAGAACTGGTTTCGCATTCCAACGCAGTTTGACGGTCAGGTCATGACGGCCGAGATCACACCCGAGACCAACAGCGTCTTCTTCGCTTACTTCGAACCCTATTCACACGAGCGCCACCTCGATCTGATCGGCTCCGCTGCCACTTCCGAGAACGTGCAAGTGCAGCCTCTGGGCCAGACGCTTGACGGTCGCGACATGACGCTGCTGCGCATCACGGCCCCAGACGGCGTGACGCCCGTCGCGCAGCGCCAAAAGATTTGGCTGATTGCGCGTCAGCATCCGGGCGAGGCCATGGCCGAGTGGTTTGTCGAGGGTTTTCTGGAGCGCTTGCTCGACGCTGACGATCCGGTGTCGCGCGTGCTGCTCTCGCGCTGTGTCTTTCATGTGGTTCCCAACATGAACCCGGACGGCGCCGTGCGTGGCAATCTGCGCACCAATGCCGCGGGCGCGAATCTGAACCGTGAGTGGCTGGAGCCGAGTCTGGCGCAGTCGCCCGAGGTCTTTCTGGTGCGCCAGAAGATGCTCGAAGTCGGCGTTGATCTGAACCTGGACGCGCACGGCGACGAGGTACTGCCCTACAACTTCTGCGTTGGCAGCGAAGGCAACCCGGGCTACACGCCGCGCATCGCGGCGCTGGAGAACTGTTTCAAGTCGGCCTGGCTCAGCACCTGTCCGGATTTCCAGACGACGCAGGGCTACGCGCGCACCCAGCCCGGCGCGGCCAACCCGACCCTGGCCACAAGCTGGATCGCACAGAACTTTGACTGTCTGGCCTTCACCATCGAGATGCCGTTCAAGGACAACGCCGATCTGCCCGACGCCCTGACCGGCTGGAGCGGCGAGCGCGCGAAGAAGCTCGGTGCCAGTGTGCTGCTGCCGATTCTGGCGGTCGTTGATCAACTGCGGGCCACAGCATGACCGATTCCAGCAAAACCCCGCCCACGTTTCGCCGCGCCACGCCGCCACCCGGCCGTGCTCCAGCCGCGTCGGCTGGGGTCAACAGCAGCGGCACGCTGCGTCTGAACAAGCGCATGGCCGAACTCGGTCTGGCGTCGCGCCGCGAGGCTGACGACTGGATTGGTCGCGGCTGGGTCAAGGTCAATGGCGAAATCGCCACCATGGGCATGCAGGTGACACCCGACGTGCGCATCGAGATCGCCAAGCAGGCTCAGGGCCAGCAAGCCAATCAGGTGACGATTCTGCTCAACAAGCCGATGGGCATCGTCAGCGGCCAGGCCGAGGACGGGCATCAGTCCGCCATCACGCTGATCCAGCCGCAGAACCGCTGGGTTGAGGACAACGCGCGCTTCTTCTTTCACCCCAAGCAGTTGCAAAGCCTGGTGCCGGCCGGTCGGCTCGACATCGATTCGATCGGTCTCTTGGTGCTGACGCAGGATGGCCGCGTCGCGCGCCAACTGATCGGCGAAGACTCGGTGATGGAGAAGGAGTATCTGGTGCGCGTCAGCTACACCGGCTTCATCGAACCCGATGGCCAACCCGACCGGCTGTTGCAGATCAATGATGGCGACCCGGTCAGCACCAATGTGCAGGCGATTTTCCCCGCCGAAGGCTTGGCGCGCCTGCGTCACGGGCTGAGCCTGGATGGTCAGACGTTGAAGCCGGCCAAGGTCAGCTGGCAGAACCCCGAGCAGTTGCGCGTGGTGCTGACCGAAGGCAAGAAGCGCCAGATTCGGCGCATGTGCGAACTCGTCGGCCTCAAGGTCGTCGGCCTCAAGCGTGTGCGAATCGGCAACGTGATGCTGGGCAATTTGCCAGTAGGCCAGTGGCGTTACCTGGCACCGCATGAACATTTTTAATACCAACTTAACCTGGGGGAAAAGCATGAAGTTCCAAGTTTTGAAATATGTCCCGACCCTGGCGCTCGTGGCAGCTTGCGCGGTGCAGGCGCAGAACGCGGCGCCGGCCACGGTCAACGCTATTTGCAGCACCGACCAGCCTTGGTGCGAGCGCGCATCGCTGGAGTTCACGCGTGCCACCGGCATCAAGGTCTTGCAGTCGCACAAGGCCACCGGCGAGGCCGCTGCACAGTTGCGCGCCGAAGCGGCCAACCCCAAGACCGACATCTGGTGGGGCGGCACTGGTGACCCCTTCTTGCAGGCGGCGGAATTGGGTTTGCTGGAACCTTATCGGCCCACCTACCTCAATGATCTGCAGAGCTGGAGCGTGCGCCAGTACGCGATGACGCAGAACATGGTCGGCGGCTTTTACACCTCGGCCATCGGCTTTGGCTGGAATACCGAAGTGCTGAAGAAAAAGAAACTGGCCGAGCCCAAATGCTGGGTCGATCTGATCAAGCCCGAATACAAGGGCGACATCGAAATCTCGCACCCGGCCTCCAGCGGCACGGCCTACACCATCCTGGCCGGCCTGGTGCAATTGATGGGTGAAGAGCCGGCTTTTGATTACATGAAGAAGCTGCACAAGAACATCAGCAACTACACGCGCAGCGGCCAGGCGCAGGCGCCCAATGTGGCCAAGGGCGAAGTGGCGATCGGCGTGAGCTTCATCTTCGGCTTTGACGGCTGGCGCCACAACAAGTACCCGGTCAAGACCACGGCGCCGTGCGAGGGCACGAGCTACGAAGTGGGCGGCATCGCCATGGTCAAGGGCCAGCGCAACAAGGAGGCCGCCAAGCGCTATTACGACTGGCTCATGAGCCCGCAAGGGCAGGCCATTGGCGCCCAGGTCAACAGCCTGCAGGTGCCGGCCAACAAGACCTTCAAACTCGATGAGCGCATCCCGCTGCTCGACAACGTGCGCTTGATCAAGTATGACTTCGAGAAGTACGGCAAGGCGGCGGAACGCAAGCGTCTGCTGGAGCGCTGGACCAAAGAGGTCGAGTCGTTGCCGCGCTGAGTGCCATGAACAAACCCGCTGCCAGCAAGCCCGCCAGCCACTGGCGCCTTTCCGATTTGCGCGCTGTGGCGCAACTGGCGACGCAAGCCACGACGGCTGTCGCCACCATTGCCGAAGGCGTGCACCAATCGGTCTGGGCCACCATGGGCGTGCCCGGTGGCAAGGCTGATGGGCAAACGCGCGGTCTGACAGGTCTGGTGTACCAGAGCGTGCGCGGCATTACGAACTTGGTCGGCGACGGTCTGGAGACACTGCTGAGCAAGCTGGCGCCGGTGCTCGAAATGGCGGATGAGGCCGCACCCGGTTCCCCGCAACGCGAAGCCGTGCTGGCCGCACTCAATGGCGTCATGGGCGACCGCCTGCGTGCCGACGGCAATGCGCTGGCCACGCCCATGACGCTGCGCTACCAGGGCCAGGTGCTCGATTGGCAGGCGCTGCCGCCCATGCCTGAGGCGAGCGGCAAGGTGTTGCTGCTGCTCCATGGCCTGTGCATGAACGATTTGCAGTGGGGCGCACCGGGCCATGCAGATGCCTTGGCCGCACTCGGCTACACCCCGGTTTATCTGCGCTACAACTCCGGTCTTCATGTCTCGGAAAACGGGCATGAACTCGCCGCCCAGTTGGAGCAACTGTTGACGCACTGGCCGGTGCCCTTGCAGGACATCACGGTGCTGGCGCACAGCATGGGTGGTTTGCTGATACGCAGTGCCGTCCACTGTGCGCGGCAGGCGCAACTGCGTTGGCCTGACAGTCTGAAGGCCATCGTTTTTCTCGGCACGCCGCACCACGGCGCGCCGCTCGAGCGCGCTGGCAACTGGGTCGATGTCATCCTTGGCAGCTCAGCCTATACGCGCCCGTTTGTGCGGCTGGCCCAGTTGCGAAGCGCTGGCATCACCGATCTGCGTTACGGCCATGTGCAGGACGCCGACTGGCAGGGCCATGAACGCTTTCGGCGCAAACCCGACAGCCGGGAGCCGCTGCCGCTGCCCGATGCGGTGGCCTGCTACACCGTGGCGGCCACGACAGCGGCCATGCGCAGCCTGCTGGCGGACCGCCTGCTCGGCGACGGCCTGGTGCCTTTGCACAGCGCCCTCGGTCAACACACCGATCCGCGACACACGCTGGCCTTTGCCAAAACCGCGCAGCACATCGTCTACCGCACCAGCCACATGGCGCTGCTCGGCAGCCCCGAGGTGACGCAGCAACTGCTGCAGTGGCTGACGCCGCTTGCTCGCGCCTCAGCTTGACGCACAGACGCCGACGTCCACGCGCTTCTTTTCCTGCCCGTACTGAAGGTTTTCATGGATTTCATCAAGGTAGCCCACGATGGGCACATCACCACCATCTGTCTGAATAAGCCGTCCAAGCACAATGCGCTAAGCCATTCCCTGGTAACCGAGGTGATGGAATGCTTTGAACAGCTGCAGAGCGCGAATTCGCGCGTCGTGATTCTTCGGGCGCAAGCCGGCAGCAAAGTCTGGTCGGCCGGCCATGACGTTAACGAGCTTCCGACCGATGGCCGCGATCCGCTGGGTTGGAGCGATCCGCTGCGTGAACTCGTGCGTTCGATCGAGAACTGTCACGCCCCGGTCATTGCCATGATTGACGGCGGCGTTTGGGGCGGCGCGGTTGAAGTCGTGCTGGCCTGCGACATCATCATCGCAACGCCGAACTCAAGCTTTGCCGTGACCCCGGCCAAACTTGGTGTGCCCTATAACGTCAGCGGCATGATGACTTTCATGAGTGCTGCGAGCTTGCGCATTGTGAAGGAATTGGCCTTTACCGCCGCCCCGATCTCCGCCGAGCGCGCCGAGCGTGTCGGCATGATCAACCATGTGATCGAGGCCGGCGATCTGGAAGCTTTCACCCTGGCCATGGCGGCAACGATTGCGGCCAACGCGCCGCTCAGTATTTCTGTGATGAAGGAGCAGTTGCGCGTACTGGCCGGTGCCAAGCCGCTGACGCCGCGCGGTTTCGAGAAGGTTCAGGGTTTGCGTCGGCTGGTTTATGACAGCCAGGATTATCAAGAGGGCATTCGGGCCTTCAAGGAAAAACGAAAGCCAGTATTCAACGGCACGTGAACGAGCACCAGGCGCGGCAGTTTTAGCGCTGCCAATCCCGTATTGCGCTGCGCTCCATAGGGGCTACGCGTCGCCATGACGAATCACGTGCCCAAAACGGTATTCCACAGCGTCAGCGCGGCGTCGCGCTGCGCTGTCAGTTCCGACAGATCAACGTGGGTTGGTTCTTCGTTCAGGCGGGCCCGGTGTTGAATGTGGCGCAGTTCGCGGTAGGCGCTGGCAGCAGCATGACCGACGCCGTGCGGCAACAAGCCGAGCAGTTCGGCGGTTTCGAGCAGGGCGATGTTGCCGGTGTTGGCCGTCAGTTCGTCGTGCGCCGCCGCATGGCATAGCACCAGGTACTGCATGACGAACTCGACGTCGATCATGCCGCCGGGGCTGTGCTTGACATCGAAGTGCTCGCCCCGCACCGGATGCGCGCTGCGTACCCGGTTGCGCATGTTGATGATCTCCTGCTTGAGGTCTTGTGCAACGCGCGGCGCCGTGATGACGGCCTTGCGGATGGCATCGAAGCGCTGCCGCAGTGCATCGTTGCCGAGCACGAAGCGCGCGCGCGTCATGGCCTGGTGCTCCCAGGTCCAGGCCGTGTTGCTGCCGCGCTGCTGCTGGTAGTTGGCGTAGGCGTCGAAGGTGGTGACCAGAAGGCCTGAATTGCCGTTCGGTCGCAGATCGGTGTCGATCTCGTAGAGATCACCTTCGCCGGTCTTGACGGTCAGCCAGTTGATCAGCTTGCGCACCAGGGCAGCATAGATTTCCCCGGCACGTTCATCCTCGTCTTCATAGACAAACACGATATCCAGATCGCTGCCGTAGCCGAGTTCCTTGCCGCCGAGCTTGCCGTAGGCAATGATGGCGAATTGCGGGTTGTCGCGGTGGCGCTTGGCCAGGCGGCTCCAGCACCAGCGCGTCGTCACGCGCAATATCGCTTCGGCCAGCGAGCTCAGGTCGTCGGCCACCTGTTCCACTGACAGACGGCCTTCGATGTCGCGCGCCAGGGTGCGAAATACTTCGGCATGGTGGGCACGGCGCAGCAGGTTGAGCAGGGCTCCATCATCGTCTTCGCCGGTGCCGGCCAGCGACTTGCGGCGGTGTTCGAGTTCCGATTCGAACTCGGCCGGCACGAAACGTTCGTCGAGCATGTCGGCGTTGGCCAGCTCGTCGATCACACCCGGGTGCAGCAACAGGTAGCGCGCTGGCCAGCGCGCCGCCCCCAATATGCGCAGCAGGCGTTCATGCACGTTCGGGCGTTCCAGCAGCAGCGCCAGGTAGCTTTCGCGGCGCAGCAGCGGCTCGATCCAGTCGGCCAGGCGCACGGCCGCAGTTTCTGTGACCAGGCCTTCCTCAACCCATTGCGCGGTGCGCGAAAGCAGGCGCAGCAAGCGGGCACGCGATTCTTCGCGCAGCGCCAGCACGCGCGGGTGCTCGCGCCAGGACGCGACGCGCGCGCGGAAGTCGGCGGGCAGTTGAGTCAGCAATTCGTCAAATCCGGGAGCGACCGCGTTGGCTTTGTTGCCGTTGCAGGCCGTGCAGTCCTTTTCTGCGCCGCCGCCCAGTAGCGAATCGAATTCCTGAGCCACCAACTCGCGGTGCGTGTTGAGTTCGCCCAGTAACGCCGACACATCGCCATAACCCATGGCGGCGGCTATCCAGTCCAGATCCTGATCCTGCGTTGGCAAGACATGGGTCTGCTGATCGTCGAGGTACTGGATGCGGTGTTCGACCCGGCGCAGGAAGTCGTAGGCCAGTGCCAGGGCCTCGGCGCTGGCCTTGGGCATCAAGCCCGCTTTGGCCAAACGCGGCAGCGCACTGAGCGTGGCGCGTGTGCGCAGTTCGGGGAATTGGCCGCCGCGTACCACTTGCAGCAACTGGACGATGAATTCGATTTCACGAATGCCGCCGCGCCCGAGCTTGACGTCGTTGGCGCGTTCCGGACGTCCGCTGCTGCGCTTGCTCGCGTGCTCGCGAATCTGTCGGTGCAGCACGCGCAGCGAATCAAACACGCTGTAGTCAAGGTAGCGCCGAAAGACAAAGGGCAGCACCACGTCGCGCAGCTTCTGGGCAGCGCGGTTGTCGCTGCCGCCCAGGTGCGCCACAACCCGGCTTTTGAGCCAGGCGAAACGTTCCCACTCTCGACCCTGGACATGAAAGTACTCTTCGAGCGCGCCGAGCGAAACCGCTGGCGGCCCCGAGTTGCCGTTCGGGCGCAGCGCCAGGTCGACCCGAAAGACAAATCCGTGTTCGGTGCTGTCGCCGATCAGCGCGTAGATGGCGCGCACTGCCTTGGCAAAGTATTCCTGATTCGAAATGCGGCCGCGCCCTTGGGCATTACCGCTGGTTTCGCCGTCTTCGTCGTAGATGTAGATCAGGTCAATGTCGCTCGAAACATTGAGTTCACGCGCGCCGAGCTTGCCCATGCCGACGACCCAGAGCAGGGCGCGCGCGCCGCTGGCCGTGCCGGGGCTGCCATGGTTTTGGTCGAGTGCCTGCTGCACGTCGGAGCAGGCCCGCTGTAGCGAGAATTCGGCCAGGCTGGTCATGGCCTGCGTGACCTGCTGCAAGGATGCCTGCGCGTCGCAGTCCAGACACAACAGGCGCTCGAGCACCAGCTGGCGTGTGATGCGCAGGGCGCTGGCGCTATCGCCACCCAAGGCCTTCAAGGCCGCGAAGCTCTGCGCCATGGTAATTGGGTCCGGCAGACCGGGCGGCAGCAGCTCGAGCTGGCTTTCAAAACGGCGGCGCACGCGCTGGCAAAAGCGCGAGTGCAAGGCTAAAGCTGGGCCGGTCATAATTCCTGTCATAGCTACGGGTTTCCATGATTGACGCAACGCCTGCCCCCTCATCACCACCGAAGATACTGACCCGCGTCGCGCGCTGGTCACTGGGCTTGACTGTGGCCGCTTGGTTTCTTTTTGGCGCGACCTGGGTGGCCTTGCATTGGCTCATTGTGCCGCGAATCGACGAGCTGCGTCCTTGGCTCGAACAGCAGGCCTCCAGCGTGCTGGGGGTTCCGGTGCAAATTGGCGCGATCACCGCGCATTCGGCCGGCATGATTCCGTCGTTTGAGCTGACCGACGTCCAGTTGCTCGATGCCCAGGGTCGTACCGCCCTGCGCCTGCCGCGTGTGCTGGCGGCCTTGTCGCCAGCTTCGCTTTGGCGGCTTGGTTTCGAGCAGTTGTACATCGACCGACCGGAACTCGACATCCGACGTGATCGCAGCGGCAAGATCTTTGTCGCCGGACTCGATTTCTCGAAAGGTGGTGAAGCCGACCTGGGAACGGCGGACTGGTTCTTTTCGCAAACCGAATTTGTGATTCATAACGGCAAGGTCCAATGGGCTGACGAATTGCGCGAGGCGCCGCCCCTGGCACTGGCAGCGGTGGACATTGTGCTGCGCAACCGGGGGCGCCGCCATGACATGCGCATCGACGCTACGCCGCCGCCGGCCTGGGGCAGCCGCTTCAGTGTGCGTGGCCAGTTTGAGCAGCCGTTGCTGTCGCTGCACAAGGGTCAGTGGCGTGATTGGAAAGGCCAGCTCTACGCTGAATTGGCGCGGGTTGACCTGTCCGAATTGCGCCGTTACGCGCCAATCGGGGTCGATTTGCACCAGGGCAATGGTGCATTGACGGTGTGGGTCGATGTCAGCCGGGGTCAGGTGCTGGCAGCACTGGCCGATGTGGCCTTGGGCGAAGTCAGCGTCACGCTGGGCAAGGATCTACAGGCGCTGGACTTGCTGGCGGTGCGGGGCCGACTTGGCGGCAAGCTGCTGGCGTCCGGTTTTGAGTTTTCAGCCCAGGCGCTGCAGTTTGACACGCGCGATGGCCTGCACTGGCCCGGTGGCAATGTCAGCGTCAGCTACCTTGGGGCCGAAGGCAAGGTCATGGCCAGTGGCGAACTCAAGGCCGACAAGCTCGACCTGGGCGCCTTGTCGCAGATTGCCAACCGCTTGCCCTTCGAGCCCGCCGCCCGCGCGCAGTTGCAGGCCCATGCGCCGAAAGGACTGGTCGAACATTTGCAACTCACCTGGCAGGGGCCGCTGGAGGCCTGGCGCCAATACCAGGCCAAGGGCTTGGTCAGTCAGCTTGAACTGGACCTGACGCCGAGTTCGCCGGGTGTCCGGGGCGGGCGCGTCGAGTTCGACTTCAACCAGTCAGTCGGTCGCGCCAGCGTCAGCATCGCCAATGGCAGCCTGTCGGTGCCAGGTGTTTTCGATGAACCGCTGATACCGGTTGCGCAACTGTCGAGCGAGGCGCGTTGGCAGGTCAACGATGAGCGCATTGCAGTCCAGTTGCCCAACCTGAAGTTCAGCAACGCCGACGCCCAGGGCGAGGCGCAGATCAAGTGGGAGACCAGTGATCCGGCCAAGTCGGGGGCGCACAGCCGCTTCCCCGGTGTGCTCGACCTGCAGGCCACGCTCAGCCGCGCCGACGGCACCCGGGTTTACCGCTATCTGCCCAGCCTGATTCACCGACCGGTGCGCGACTATGTGCACGACGCGATTCAGGCCGGCAGCGTGCGCGCGGCGCGCTTTCGGGTCAGGGGTGATCTGCATGACATGCCCTTTACCGACCCCAAGCTCGGTGAGTTCAGGATTTCTGCTGATGTTCAAAATGCCAGCTATGCCTACGTACCGCGCCGGCTTCAGCCCAAAGACGCGCTGCCCTGGCCGGCACTGACCCAGCTCAGCGGTGAACTGGTGTTTGATCGCGCGGCTCTGCAAATCAAGGGCGCGCAGGCGCGCATGGGCGCCACCGCCAACCTGCAGGTGAACAAGGTCGAGGCCCTGATTCCGGATCTGAAGCATGCGGTGGTGGCGGTCACCGCCGAGGTGCGTGGCCCGCTTAACGAGGCGCTGGGCGTTGTCAATGGTTCGCCGCTGGGGGAAATGACCGGGCGCGTGCTGGCCCGGGCGGTGGCGGGCGCCAGTGCCGACTACCGGTTCAAGCTCTCGCTGCCGATTGCCAGCATCGAAAAATCAACGGTCCAGGGCAGCGTGACGCTGGCCGGCAATGAGGTTCAGATAACGCCCGATACGCCGCGTCTGACGCGCGCGCGCGGTGTCGTGAATTTTTCGGATCACGATTTTTCGATTGTCGGCGGGCAGGCCACGATGTTGGGCGGCGACGTGCGCCTGGAAGGGGGTTCCGTGGCCGTGCCGGCGCTGGGGCCGGCCCGCAACGGCCCTTCGATGCTGATCCGCGCCAGCGGAACGGTGTCGGCCGAGGGTTTGCGCCAGGCGCGTGAGTTGGGTTTTGTGGCGCGTCTGGCGCAGCAGGCCAGCGGCAGTGCGGCCTACACGGCCGTGCTCGGTTTGCGCCGGGGCGAGCCTGAGTTGCTGGTCACCAGCAACTTGCAGGGACTGGGCTCAAACCTGCCACCGCCCTTCGCCAAGAGCGCTGAGTCGGTCCTGCCCTTGCGCCTGGAGACGGCATTGCTGCGCGACCAGCTGCTGCCGATGGCAAACGGGCAACTGCGTCTGCGCGACCAGTTCACGCTCGACATTGGTCGTCTGGCGTCCCTGGTCTATGTGCGCGATCTCTCGGGCCCGGAGCCACGCGTGCTGCGCGGCAGCGTGGGTGTTGGCCTGTCAGCGCAGGAGTCAGTTCCCATGCCGGAAGAAGGCGTGGCGGCCAACATCAATTTGAACGCGCTCGACCTGGATGCCTGGAGCGCGTGGTTGACGCACGCCGCCGGCGCCTCCTTGGTTGATAACCCGTCAACCAGTGTCTCGTCGGGCTATATGCCATCGAGTGTGGCGCTGCGCGCACGCGATTTGACAGTAGCTGGGCGCCGCTTCAACAATGTCGTGGTCGGGGCCTCGCGCGAGGGGCTGCTCTGGCGCGCCAATCTCGATGCCAGCGAACTCAATGGTTATCTGGAGTACCGCGCGCCCTCGGGCGCTGGTGCTGGGCGCGTCTATGCCAGGCTGGCGCGTCTGACCATTGCCGCCAGTGCCGCCAACGAAGTCGAGGCCTTGCTCAACGAGCAGCCGGCCAGTGTGCCGGCGCTCGACATTGCGGTCGATGATTTCGAGTTGCGTGGCAAGCGCCTGGGCCGTCTTGAGATCGAAGCCATTAACCGCGGTCCTGGCACAGCCGGGCGTGATGGCGGCACGCGTGAATGGCGCCTCAACAAATTCAACATCAGCACGCCCGATGCGGTGCTGACCGCCAGCGGCAACTGGGCCAGTCTCAATGCGCCGGGCGCTGTGGATGGCACCGTGCCGTCCCGCAGTGCGCTGGCGCGCCGGCGCACGGTGCTCAATTTCAAGCTTGACATTGCTGATGGCGGCGCGCTGATCAACCGCTTTGGCATGAAGGACGTGGTGCGCCGAGGACGCGGCAAGATGGAAGGGCAGATCGCCTGGCTGGGCTCGCCCTTCAGTCTGGATTACCCGTCGATGAGCGGCGCCTTTGCTGTCAACGTGGAGAACGGTCAGTTCTTGAAGGCTGAGCCGGGCATTGCCAAGCTGCTGGGTGTGCTCAGCCTGCAGTCGCTGCCGCGCCGCCTGACGCTCGATTTCCGGGACGTTTTCAGCGAGGGTTTTGCCTTCGATTTCCTGCGGGGTGACGTCGTGATCGAGCAGGGTATCGCCAAGACCAACAACCTGCAGATGCAAGGCGTCAACGCTGCAGTTCTGATGGATGGCAAAGCCGATTTCGCCAGGGAAACCCAGGACATCAAGGTGGTTGTGGTGCCCGAGATCAACGCCGGCACCGCCTCGTTGATCGCGTCGATGATCAATCCGGCCATCGGTGTTGGCACTTTTCTGGCGCAGTTGTTTTTACGCCGCCCCCTGATCGAGGCGGCAACGCAGGAGTTCCATATTGACGGCAGTTGGAGCGACCCGAAAATCACAAAGATCGACCGCAAGGCGGCGCCGGCCGACGGTGGGCCTGAGGCCAGCGGAAAAGCCAAGGAGCTGGCGCGTTGAAGACTGCGCTGCCGGCGCCGCGTCCCCCTTCAACACTGCGCCGAAACGCCCTCTGGAGTGCGCTGCTGCTGCTGGTCGTTGCGCTGCTGGCCATGCTGGTCTGGCTGGCCGGGATCTACGAGGCCAACCAGGTTCAAATTCGGCTCGAGCGTGATGTGGCCGAGGCCGTGAGCGATATCCGGGCCGCCTTCGTGCGCAATGCGCAAGGCTTGCAGGCCTTGCAGTACAGCGACCCGACGCCCAACTCCTGGGCCATCGAGGCCGCAAGCTTCCTGCATGAGCATCGCGAGATCGTGCGCGTCGAATGGCGCGACAGCGCGCTGCGACCGTTGTCGCAGGTTGATACCCCGTTTCGCACGCCGGTGTTCGATCACGTTGGGCGTGCCGAGCTGCAGTCCGAGGTGGTGCTGGCCTGCGCCAATGCCCGGCGCGTTAGCGGCCCGGCTTATGCCAGCAGCTATTTCGTGCCACTGAGTGACGGCCTGGGTGTTGAAGTCATGGAGTTATGCCTGCCGCTGCAAAAAGGCAGCAAGGTGTCGGGCTATCTGATCGCTACCTATGCTTTGCAGGAGGTGCTCACTGGACTGCTGGCGCGCCCGATAACGCGCAACAATGAAATATCCTTCACCGAAGGCGACGGCACGCGCCTGGCGCTGTTTGGCGCGGGGCGCCGCGGTAGCCGGGTCTTTAGTGCGCACCAGTTGATGGATTTGCCGGGTACGACGCTGGTCCTGCGCATGGACAGCTGGCGTGCCGCCCCCGATCTGTTTCCCAATGTGTTGACGGCGCTGGTGACGGCGATGTCGATCGCCCTGGTCTCGGTGGTGGCGCTGCTGGGCAAGGACATGCGCCGACGTTTCAAGGCCGAAAGCGAATTGGCCGACGTGCTGGCGTTTCGCAAGGCGATGGAAGATTCTCTGGTGACGGGTCTGCGCGCGCGCGACCTGCAGGGCCACACCACCTATGTCAACCCGGCCTTTTGCCAGATGGTTGGATTTAGCGCTGACGAACTGCTCGGGCACAGCGCGCCGGCGCCGTACTGGCCGCCCGAGAGTGGCGAGGAATACCGGCAATACGAGCTCAGCCGCCAAGCGGGCAGGGCGCCACCGCGCGAAGGCTACGAGTCAATCTACCAGCGCAAGGACGGCTCGCGCTTTCCGGTGCTCGTGATCGAAGCAGCGTTGATCAACGCGCAGGGCGTGCAGACCGGTTGGATGAGCGCGCTGCTCGATATCAGCGAACAGCGCCGTGTCGAGGAGTTGTCACGCGCTGGCCAGGAGCGCCTGCAGGCGACGGCGCGGCTGGCGACCGTGGGCGAGATGGCGTCGCTGCTCAGCCATGAATTGAATCAGCCGCTGGCCGCCATTTCCGGCTATGCCGCGGGCTCGCTCAATCTGCTGCGCGACGGTCCGCAGGGCGCGCTCGAATTCAGCGCCGAACTGACGCTGGCCATGCAGCGTATTGCCGAGCAGGCCGAGCGCGCCGGCAAAGTCATCAAGAGCGTGCATGACTATGTGCGCCGACGTGACCAGGTGCGCCAGGCGGTGGCGCCGCAGGCGCTGCTCGATGCCATCCTGCCGCTGGTGCACCTGCAGGCGCGCCAGTTGGCGGTGCGGGTCCAGACTGAGATCGAGCCCGGCGTGCCGCCCGTGCTGTGCGACCGAACCATGGTGGAACAGGTGCTGCTCAATCTGGCGCGCAACGCCATGCAGGCCATGGATGGGCCACAAATCAAAGAGCGTTGTCTGACGATCCGGGTGCGCGCTCTCAAGGGCAGTCGTGCGGGCAAGAATTGGCTTGAGTTTTCGGTGGCCGACCTGGGCCAGGGCATTGCGCCCGATGTTCGCGAGCAGTTGTTCAATCCCTTCTTCACCACCAAGGCTGAGGGAATGGGCCTGGGCCTGAGTCTGTGCCGCACGGTGGTCGAGCAGCATGGTGGCGCACTCGAGTTTGCCGCCAATCGGCCGCAGGGCACGGTCTTCTTGTTCACGCTGCCGGCCAGTGCCGTGGCATAACATCGCCTCATGCAACCTGTGATCGATGCCCGTATTTTCATCGTCGACGACGATGCCAGCGTGCGTGACGCGTTTGCCTGGCTGCTGCGCTCGCGCCGTTTGCCGAGTGAGGTTTTCGACAGTGCCGAAGTCTTTCAACGCCATCTCGAACGGGAACAGGGCGCACCAGCGCAGCAGCCGAGCTGTCTGTTGCTCGATGTGCGCATGCCGGGGCTGAGCGGCCTGGCACTGTTTGATTGGCTGATTGAGCGCCAGTTGCACCTGGCCATGCCGGTGATATTTCTGACCGGTCACGCTGACGTGCCGACGGCGGTCGATGCGGTCAAGCGTGGCGCCTTTGATTTTTGCGAAAAGCCGTTTTCCGACAACGCCCTGGTCGATCGTGTCGAGCAGGCGCTGGCGCGATCGGCGGCGCACCTAGAGGCGCGCCAGCAGGCGGCTCGGGTGCGCGCGCGTCAGACTGAATTGACCGAGCGCGAACGCGACGTCATGCGTCTGGTGGTGGCAGGTTTGCCCAACAAGCTGATTGCGGATCGGCTCGACATCAGTGTGCGCACCGTCGAGGTTCATCGCTCACGCGTGTTCGACAAGATGGAAGTCAAATCAGCGGTCGAGCTTGCCAATCTGCTGCGGGAGGGCGCCGGATGAAGCCTCGCTTGTGCTTTGCGCATCCGGGCTCGGGCCTGGCGCCATCTCACCGCGCTTGCGCCCGGCGAACATGGTCCACCAGACAATCAACAGCAGCAGCAGCAGGGCACCCAGTGCTTCAAGTATGAGCAAACGCATGAACCGGCTCCTCTGGGCTGTCCTCAATGGCCTGATTGTAGGGATGCTGGCGGCCTGCGCCAGCGTGCCGCTGCCACGTCCGCCGAGCCAGCCAGCGCCAGTGAGCGCTGCGCCGCAGGCGGCCGAGCAGCCGCCGGCGACCTCGGCTTTGCCACCACCCATCCTGCAGGCGCGCAGCCGCTGGACGGCCGTGCCGTGGTCGGACCTGCCGGGTTGGGGTCAGGACCACCTGCACGAGGCCTGGAACGCCTGGATCAAGAGCTGCGAGCGCCCTGGGCCGGTCTTTGCGCCTTTGTGCAGCGAGGTTAGGCGTTTGAGCCTGGGCAGCGAGCAGGAGCAGCAGGACTGGTTGCGCGCGCGCCTGCAGCCCTACCGGGTTGACGCGCTGCAAGGCGGCAGCGAGGGTCTGCTGACGGCCTATTTCGAGCCGCTGCTGGAGGCGTCACGCCGCCCGAGCGCCACTTTCGCCGTGCCTTTGTACCGGCCGCCGGTGGGTCTGGCACAGCGCAAACCCTGGTATACGCGCCAGGAGATTGACACCCAGCCGCAAGTGCAGGCGGAGCTCAAAGGGCGCGAAATTGTGTATCTGGCCGACCCGATTGATGCGCTGATCCTGCAGATTCAGGGCTCCGGGCGCATCCGGATCAGCGAAGCCGATGGTGCGCAGCGCCTGGTTCGGCTGGCGTATGCGGGCTCCAACGAGCAGCCCTACAAGAGCGTGGGCCGCTGGCTGCTCGACCAGGGTGCCGTGCGCGATGCCTCCTGGCCGGCCATCAAGGCCTGGGCGGCGCAGCATCCGGCACGCGTCAACGAACTGCTGTGGAGTAATCCGCGCACCGTGTTCTTCAAGGAAGAGCCCTTATCCGATGCGGATGCCGCTTGGGGTCCGAAAGGCGCGCAAGGCGTGCCGTTGACGCCCGGGCGCTCGATTGCCGTCGATCCGGGCAGCATTCCCTACGGCACACCGGTCTGGCTGGCTTCCAGCGGCCCCAGCGCCCAACTGCACAAGCTGGTTCTGGCGCAGGACACCGGCAGCGCCATTGTCGGCGGCGTGCGCGCCGATTACTTTGCCGGCTGGGGTGCGGCGGCCGCCGAACTGGCCGGTCGTCTCAAGCAGCCCCTGCAGCTTTGGGTACTTTGGCCCCGCATACAATAGCCGGTTGCCGGTCGCCTGCACTTGGTGCGCAAGAAGCGCTGGCGCAGCCTGTTTTCCTGATTCATTCTTCTGGAGTTGCCGTGTTTATTTCCTCAGCCTTTGCCCAAACCGCTCCCGCTGCCGCCGGCGGTGGTGACATGCAGTCTTCACTGATGAGCATGCTGCCCCTGGTGTTGATGTTTGTGGTGCTCTATTTTGTGATGATTCGTCCGCAGATGAAGAAGCAAAAGGAACATCGCGCCATGATCGACGCCCTGGCCAAGGGTGATGAAGTGGCCACCGTTGGCGGCGTGCTGGGCAAGGTCAGCAAACTGGGCGACACCTATGTCAGCCTGGAAGTGGCCAATGGCGTGGAAATCCAGCTCCAGCGCAGTGCCGTGGTGCAGGTCTTGCCCAAGGGAAGCATTAAGTAATCCGGTTTTTACCGCCACCCAAGAGACGCGATTATGAATCGTTACCCGATCTGGAAGTACGCGATCATCGTGATCGCGCTGGTGGTGGGGTTCCTCTATACCCTGCCTAATTTTTTTGGTGAAGCGCCTGCGGTCCAGGTGTCTTCGGTCAAAGTGACCGTCAAGGTTGATGCCGGCACGCAGGCCCGCGTTGAAGAAGTTCTGAAGACCGCCGGCCTGGCGCCCGATCTGGTGACACTGGACCATGCTTCGGTCAAGGCACGCTTTGGCAATACAGAGGACCAGCTCAAGGCCAAGGAAGCGATCCAGAAGGCGTTCAACCCGGATCCGGCCAACGTCGGCTATGTGGTGGCGCTCAATCTGCTGTCGCGCTCGCCGACCTGGCTGACCTCCCTGCGCGCCTTCCCGATGTACCTGGGCCTGGATTTGCGCGGCGGCGTGCACTTCATGCTGCAGGTTGATATGCAGGCGGCGCTGACCAAGAAGGCGGAATCGCTCGCCGGTGACATTCGCACCAGCCTGCGCGAGAAAAACGTGCGCCACAGCGGTATCAACCGCAACGGCCAGACGATTGAAGTGCGCTTTCGCGACAGCCAGGCCCTGGCGGCCGCCAAGGCCGTGCTGCTCGATCAGTTCACCGATCTGCAATCGGTCGACACCATGGACGGCACCGACTACAAGCTGGCGGCGTCGATCAAGCCCGAGGCGGCGCGGCGCGTGCAAGACCAGTCGCTCAAGCAGAACATCACCACCTTGCACAACCGGATCAATGAACTCGGCGTTGCCGAGCCGGTGATTCAGCAGCAGGGGCTGGATCGCATCGTGGTGCAGTTGCCCGGCGTGCAGGATACGGCCAAGGCGAAAGACATTCTGGGTCGCACCGCCACGCTCGAAGTGCGCATGGTCGACGAAAGCACGGAAGCGCGTGCTGCCGAGAGCGGTGCGGGCGTCGTGCCCTTCGGTTCAGAGCGCTACCTGGAACGCAGCGGTCAGCCGGTCATGGTCAAGAAGCAGGTCATCCTGACCGGCGAAAACCTGACCGATGCGCAACCCGGCTTTGACAGCCAGACGCAGGAGGCTGTCGTCAATCTGACGCTGGACGCCAAAGGCGCGCGCATCTTCCGCGATGTGACGCGCGAAAGCATCGGCAAGCGTATGGCGATCCTGTTGTTTGAAAAGGGCAAGGGCGAGGTCGTGACGGCGCCCGTGATCCGCTCCGAGATCGGCGGCGGGCGCGTGCAGATTTCGGGCCGCATGACCTCGATGGAGGCCAACGATACAGCGCTGTTGCTGCGCGCCGGCTCACTGGCCGCGCCGATGGAAATCATCGAAGAGACCACCATCGGTCCGAGCCTGGGTGCCGAGAACATTGCCAAGGGCTTTAACAGCGTGACCTACGGTTTCACCGTGGTGGCGATCTTCATGTGTCTGTACTACGTGCTGTTTGGCGTGTTTTCCAGCATCTCGCTGGCCGTCAACCTGCTGCTGCTGGTGGCGGTGCTCTCCATGCTTCAGGCCACCCTGACGCTACCGGGCATGGCCGCGATGGCCTTGGTGCTGGGCATGGCGATCGACTCCAACGTGCTGATCAACGAGCGCGTGCGCGAAGAACTGCGCAGTGGCGCGTCGCCGCAGGCGGCGATCCATGCCGGCTATGACCGGGCCTGGGCTACTGTGCTTGACTCGAATGTCACCTCGCTGATCGCGGGTCTTGCTCTGCTCGCTTTCGGTTCCGGGCCGGTGCGCGGCTTCGCCGTCGTGCACTGCCTGGGCATCATGACCAGCATGTTCTCGGGCGTGTTCTTTTCACGCGGTCTGGTCAACCTCTGGTACGGCCGGCAGAACAAGCTCAAGAGTCTGTCGATCGGTACCGTCTGGCGGCCCGAGTCGGATTCTCTGGTCAAGCCAAGTTAAGAGGACACACGTTCATGGAATTTTTCAGAATCCGCCGCGACATTCCGTTCATGCGGCATGCGCTGGTTTTCAATGTGGTGTCGCTGCTCACCTTCCTGGCGGCAGTCTTTTTCCTGTTCTCACGCGGCCTGCATCTGTCGGTTGAGTTCACCGGCGGCACGCTGATGGAGGTCAGCTACTCGCAGCCGGCTGATTTGAACGCGGTGCGCAGCACGGTGGCGAAACTGGGCCTGAACGATGTGCTGGTGCAGAACTTTGGCACCACGCGCGATGTGCTGATTCGCCTGCCGGTGCAAAAAGGCGTTAGCTCGGCGCAGCAAAGCGAGCATGTGATGAGCGCGCTCAAGACGGCCGATGCGGGCGTCGTCCTGCGCCGCACCGAGTTCGTCGGACCACAGGTCGGTGACGAACTGGCCACCGATGGTCTGAAGGCGCTGGCCTCGGTCGTGATCGGCATCATGCTTTATCTGGCGATCCGCTTTGAGTGGAAGTTCGCGGTTGCGGCCATCATCGCCAATCTGCACGACGTCATCATCATTCTGGGCTTTTTCGCCTTCTTCCAGTGGGAGTTCTCGCTGCCGGTGCTGGCCGCCGTGCTCGCGGTGCTCGGTTATTCGGTTAATGAATCGGTCGTCATCTTTGACCGGATTCGCGAGAATTTCCGACGCTATCGCAAGATGAACACGATGCAGATCATCGACAGTTCGATCACCTCCACCATGAGCCGGACCATCATCACCCACGGCTGCACGCAGTTGATGGTGCTGTCGATGCTGCTGTTTGGCGGCGCCACGCTGCATTATTTTGCGCTGGCGCTGACGATCGGCATCCTGTTTGGCATCTACTCCTCGGTCTTTGTCGCCGCCGCCATCGCCATGTGGCTGGGCATCAAGCGCGAAGATCTGATCAAGGGCGGTGCCAGCAAGAAGGAAGGGGATCCCAATGACCCCAACGACGGCGCCACAGTCTGACTAAAATTTGAGGCATGCAGTCTCCACCCCCGTTTGCGCAGCACGGCCAACTTGCACATGAGGCGCGCAAGCGTTTTGTGGCGGCGGCAGAGCGCGCCATGGTGGAACTTGGCGCGGCGCTAGACACCCGGCTCCAGGAACTGATGGACGAAGCCGCGCCTTCGCGCGAAATGAACAACCGGCGCGACGCCTGGTCGCTTTACCAGCGCCATCGCGCGGCCTGGGTCGCCGGCACCGTGGAAGACTGGCAGGCGGCCTTGCAGCCACAGACCGCCAAGCCGCAAAGAAGAACCGATGGTGGCTTTGAGCTGGTCGGGACCGAGGTGGTGGAAGACAAGATCCTGGCCTCCCGGCTGGCACTGGGCCTGATGGAAAATGTCAGCGTCGAGTTGAATGATCTGCATTTTCGTATCCGGCACCTGGAGCAGGTGCGCGAACTCGATAACCACGACATTCTTCGCCCCGAGGTGCTGTTTCTCTGGATGATCAAGCGCTGGTCCGCGACCGGCTTGTCGCGCCAGGCCTGGCTGTCGGTGCACGAAGTGGCGCGCAAAATCATGACCGAACGTCTGCTGCAAGCCTGTGTCAACTGCAATACTTTTTTGATCGAACGCGGTGTGCTGCCAATCATTGCGCTGGAGGACCGCGTCAAGCGTGTGCCGCCTGCCGAGCCGCGGTTTGAGTTATCCCGGTCCGATTTGCCGACAAGCCCGAGCCTTCCATCCTCAGCGCAGCCGCGCAGCAGTGGCGCGTCTGGCGCGCGTTCGGCTTCGGGCGAAGCGGGTTCGCCAGTGCCTGGGCAGATGTCGGCCGGACGGTCTGAATCCGGATACGGCAGCGCTGCCGAAGAAACCCGCATGCTGACTCGGACCGTGCCCATGGCACGCGCGCGCAGTCAGGCCCTGGGTGTGGTTGGGCAGCTCAAGCGACTGTTAACCGGCTCAAACGCAGCCAGCGGTGAAGGCGGCGCCCCGTACCGGCCCTCGCCAGCATTGGCGGCGGCGATGGCGCCAGCGGCAGCCACTTCGGGGCGTGCTGCCGAGAGTGACACGCTGATACTGGACTACAGTCCGGCTGGTGTCGCCCGGGCCGCCGATGACTTGCGCAGTCGGAGCAAGGACCTCAAGGGCAAGGCGCAAACCCAGGGCGAAAAAGCCGTGATCGAGGTGGTGGCGCTGATGTTTCAGGCCATCCTGCAGGAAGATCGCATACCGCCCGCCATTCGCCTGTGGGTGGCGCGCCTGCAGATGCCGGTGCTGCGCGTGGCGCTGGCCGAGCCCGATTTTTTTGGCACCCTCGATCATCCGGCGCGCCAGTTGCTCGACCGCATGGGTTCCTGTGTCATGGGTTTCGATGGCAGCGGCATCAACGGCAGCGCACTTGAGACTGAAATCAAGCGCGTGGTCCAGGTGATCGAGCAATATCCCGAGACCGGCCGGCGCGTCTACCAGCTGGTCTACGACGAATTTCAGAAGTTTCTGGCCCAGTACCTGACCGGCCAGGCTTCAACCCAGAAAGCGGTCAGTGTGGCGCAGCAGGTTGAGCAGAAGGAGACCCTGACAATCCAGTACACGATCGAGATGCGCAACATGCTCAAGGATATGCCGGTGAGCGATGCCATCAGCCAGTTTCTGTTCAAGGTCTGGGCCGAGGTGCTGGCGCTGGCCGCTATGCGCAAGGGTCCGCAGCACGCCGACACGCTGGCGCTCAAGAAGCTGGCGACCGATCTGGTCTGGTCGGCCAGTGCCAAGCCCAATCGCAGTGACCGCGCCCGCGTGATTGCCGGTTTGCCGCAACTGCTGCAGAACCTGCGCGTCGGCATGACGTTGCTCGGTGTGTCTACAGCAGAGCAGGACGCCCACGTCAAAACCGTCAATGACACGCTGGCCGATGCCTTCGTCTCCAAGACGCAGGCGATACCGGCGGCGCAGATTGCGGCCATGGCCGAGCGGCTGGCCCACCTCGAGGATTTCGTTGACGATGACGCCATGGGCGTTTTGCCGCTCGATGCCCAGAACATCGAGATGATGCTCGGCATCGACGCCTCCAACATCGACGTTGTGACCGATGGCGGCTCCAGCCCGAGCGCAGCCATGACGGCCTGGGTGCAGGAATTGCAGATTGGCTCCTGGTTCACGCTGGACCACAACGGCCGCGTGGTGCAGGTGCAGTTTGTCTGGCGCAGCGCGCGCCAGCATCTGAATCTGTTTGCTTCAACCGATGGCCGCAGCTACCTGATCCAGGCAGCGCGCCTGGCGGCCTACCTGCAGGCCGGCCTGCTGATACCCGAGGAGCAGGAGACCCTCACCGTGCGCGCCACGCGCGATGCGCTGGGCAAACTGGCGGCCAATCCGGAACGGCTGCTGAGCTGAAGAGCGCTTGCGTTTTGCGGTCAGCGCGTAACCCGTATGCACGCGGCCCGTATGCCTGTAGACATCATGTATTGACCTGCCAACCTCAAGCGACGCGGATTACGCTTGGGGTTTTTCAACCAAAGGCGCAGAGCCGAAATTGAGGAGGCAGGTCATGAGTGAGTTTATCAAGTACGTAGGAATGGATGTGCACAAAGCGACGATTGCGGTAACGGTAGCGCCATCAGGAGGTGGTGAGGTTCGTTACGTTGGTGAGATTGAAAACACGCCCCAGGCCGTTGCGAAGTTGGTCAAGCAACTTCGCAAGGATGGCGCTGATCTGAAGTTTTGCTACGAGGCTGGCCCCTGTGGGTACGGGCTTCATCGCCAACTGACTGAGTTGGGCTGGGAGTGCCAGGTTGTTGCGCCGTCGCTGATTCCGAAGAAGGCAGGAGATCGGGTCAAGACTGATCGACGCGACAGTCTCTTGTTGGCAAGACTGCATCGGGCTGGGGAGTTGACAGCGGTATGGGTGCCCGATGGCGCGCAGGAAGCGCTGCGCGATTTGACGCGGGCACGCGAGATGGCTCAGGAAGCCGACAATCAGCCGCGCATCAATTTGCTCGAGATTCAATTGTGACGGTGGAACTTTGAGAGTGTCACTGGCGTATTCCAAGAGCAGCTTGAAAGCGTAGGCATACGACTCGCAGGTGTTGTCGCTGGCGCCGCGTTCGATGGGAAGGCGTTGTTGGAGAAACGCCGAGATATGTGGGGCGATCAGTGTCATGACTGTACTCCTGCCACAAAGCTCTCACACCGCTCAGCGATGCCTCTCATGAGATCAGGCGTCGCTTCCAGATACCAATAGGTATGTGCAACATTGCCATGCCCGAGATAAGTCGAGAGTGCCAACATATGTTTCGTGATGTGATCACGACCATCCGGGCAGTGTTCCAGAGATCTCACGGCAAAGGTGTGCCTTAGGGAATGCGGCGTGGGCCGAGGACGCACCGGTCGACACGGCAATCCAATTGCCTTAGCAACCGCACCAAATGCGGTTTCAACGTTCTCGATGATCAGGGGCTTCCTGCGCAACGAAACAAATACATGATCATCCAGCGGAGCATAAGGCCGCCGCTGTTCGAGATAGCGTTCGAGGCCAGCCCTTACAGTTTCGTGAATTGGGACAAGGCGGCTTTTTCGGAACTTGGAATTTCGAATTACCAATCCGTCCGGGGTGATGTCGCCGTAGCGCAGGTGAATGGCTTCGGAAGTGCGAAGTCCCGTGCATGCCAGCAGCGAGAAGAACGCGCCGTAGGTCTGGCGGCGCAACGAGTGGCATCCCAGATGGAATGCCGCCTTCACGAACCGCTGAATGTCTTCGCAGGACATGATGTAGGGGACAGGACGCGGACCCTTTTCGCTACCAAAGATGGCTGCCGGCATTTCGTGGCGAGAATCTTCAACCCGGGCGAAGCGCACGAAACGAATTACATGGCCAATCTTGCGTGCGCGCTGATGAACCGTTCGCGCCAGTCCAGCCCATTCAACAGCCGTTTCTCGGCAAACGCAGTCCTGCCCGCGTGCGTCTGAGAATGCGGCGAAGCTGAGCAGACATTTCCCCTCTGATTTGAGATCAAACCCGCACGCACGGCGCATGGCCAGATATGCCTCCACATGGTCGACTAGCATGGCTGCACCTCCGGCCAAGGTTGTGCAATCTGTTGTAGTGTCGAACGATCAACTTTGGCGTAGATTTGTGTTGTCGTGATAGACCGGTGACCAAGTATGACCGCGATGTCCTGCAACGATGTACCTTCTCGCAGCATCGACGTTGCGACAGAATGACGCAGCACATGGGCAGCACCGCCGCTCGGACAGTGAACATCGGCCCGTTGCATTGCCTTGGCAGCGATCACCGAAATCGCGCTGTGACTTGCAAAGGCACGGAACGGTGCCCGGGATCCGACAAATAGGGCAGTAGTGTCAGCTTGCGGCCGCCCATCCTGCAAGTAGTTGATGATCGCTTGGCCGACCTCCTGGGTCAGAGGGAACTTCGTCTGCCGTCGGCTCTTGCCCGTGGCGGATATCCAGGCTGCCTTCCAGTCGATGTCCCCCAATTGAATTTGGACGATATCACCTGCTCGCAATCCCAGTCGTGCAAGCAAGAGCAGAATCGCCCGATCCCGCCGGCCAACCGGGGAACCAAGATTGCACGAAGCAATGATGCGTTCGACGTCTTGCGCTTGCAGGTAGCGTGGTAGCGAAGAATGTTTCCATTGAGCGACGACGGGAACAGCGTCAGCCAGGTTAACTGCGCACTTGCCCTCGGCGGTCAAAAAGCGAAGGAACATGCGTAGCGCCGTCGTACAGTTCTTGGTCGCTGCCAATCCCTGCTTGCGGCTTGTGTCCAATACAAACTGGCGCAAGCTTTTTACATCGAATTTTCCCGGATCATCTCCCACTTGTTTCAGCAGATCTGAGATCGAAATGCTGTACGTACTGAGCGTGGAGTCTTTCGATCCTCGTCGCAAACGCATCCACTCACAAAACGAAGTGAGTAAGACTGGATCCGGCGCCGCTTTATTGGTATTAAAGGCGTCGATGACACCGGCGCCGTAAAGGTGACCCATGAACAGGCGCGCGCCGCTTACCAAATTCATTCGATCATAGTGTCCGTAGCCAGAACACCGGCATTGGTTCAGGTGTTTGTCGAAGCGGGAAAGAACTTCTCCCTGGAATTTGTCAACACGGATAGCATTCTGATCCGCCCAATAAATCAGGTGTTCCGCCGCTCGAATGTGTCGACGTGCGGTGATCTCCGCATACCCCGTTTTCCACAGATCACAAGCAAATTCTTCCAGCAAGGATCCGCTGGAACCGGCGCAAAGCGTGTGGATTCTTCCCTTCGATTCGAAATAGTTTGCAAACATGACTTCCTCCAAAATCGGCCAAATTGGCCTAGGAAGACAGTAGGATTATGCGGAGAAAAAAGCCTCAAGAATGAAGTGGATGCGGGGTCTCCGAAGCGGGACTCCGCGTAAGAATTAACTCCGCATTACAGTTGCCCATCGAGCACTGGCATGAGTGGATTGGAGACCAGACTGTGGCCGATGCCATGCTGGACCGGCTCATGCAAAACCATCACCGCTTTACCCTTACGGGGGAGTCGATGCGCAAGAAAAATCCAGCAGCAAAGGCAAACATCACCGCCTGATCATCGTGGCCCCATTGCCCTGGCCGGGGGCGGGTAATGCATGAGTACATGCACAACCGAGGGGGGCCTGCCGGCGGCCCTGGCAGGGGCCTATGAATAATGAAATCCAACACCAGAAAGGCAACATTAGCCGAAAAAACAGCTCGGCATAAAATTGAATCGCGCAACACCGACCCATCGGTCACGTTCGCCGGAATTGCCGGTCACGTTGCCGGAATCAGTGGTCACGTTCACCGGAATACGCAATCAGGCTTGAAACGGTCAGCGGCACGGCAGCTTCGAGGCTATGGAATGAGTATGTCGCGCGCTACCACTACTTGGGCTACACGGCCATGTCGGGCAGCCAGATTCGCTACAACGTCTT
>CAIXNB010000102.1 GCA_903920695.1 uncultured beta proteobacterium | reverse complement strand
CATGTTGGACAGAATCGCCACCAGACGATCACGCAAGCCAGGGGGAACCGTCACGCGGTACAGTTCGGCGATGGTGATGAACTCGGGTTGGTACAGGTTGAGGTCTGGAACCTCACGCGCTACGGTGTCCTGGAAATCTTTGAACAGCTTCACACGTTTGACCGGATCATTCTCGACGGCCGCGTCTTCCAGTAGCTTGTCCACAACAGGATTGCTGTAGTGCGTGCCGTTGGAGAAGGGCACACCCTTGATGAAGTTCTTCGACCAGTACAGCCGTTGCACGCCCACCGTGGGATCAAACAGGTTGCTCGCACCGTTGGTTGTGAACGCGAAATCGCGGTCGGTGTAGATGCGCTTGATAAAGGCGCTCGGGTCCTGCGCCCGCACTGTCACAGCCACGCCGATGCGCGCCAGTGCCGTGCGGATGTAGTCGGCCAGGCGTGCGCCGTCGGAGCCAATCGGGTTGAAATCCAGCGGCACCTGAAAGCGCACACCGCCCGTTTTTTTGGTGTAGCCAGCCGCGTCGAGCAGGGCGTTGGCTTTCTTCACGTCAAACGCATAGGGGCTCGGCGTCGGGTCGTTATAGGCCTTGAGGCCGGGCGCAATCGGTGAATAGCTCACCTTGCCATAGCCGTAATTCACAACCTTCAGAATGACATTGCGGTCCAGCGCGTGGGCCACTGCCTGGCGCACTTTGTCGTTCTTGAAGTATTCATTGTCGAGGTTGAACTCCAGGCGCGTCACGTTGTGGGAGTAGCTGTTGCCTTTGGTTTCGAAGTGCAGTGTCTTGAGCTTTTTGAGGCGTTCCAGATCGGCCAAAGGCACAGGCGTGCGGTAACCGAGGTCTACCGTACCGGTTTCGAACGCAACGGCCGCTGCCGCAGGGTCGGTCACAAAGCGCACGATCAGCTTGTCAATAAACGGCTTGGGCTTGTCCCAGTATTCGGTATTGCGCTCATAGACGATGTGGCTGCCACGCACCCATTCCTTGAACTTGAACGGCCCGGTGCCGATGGGGGCGTTGTTGTGCGGATTGGAAATGGCATCGGTGCCCTCATACAGATGCTTGGGCACGATCGGGGTCTCGGCCGCCACCAGCGCGCGGATCAGATACGGCGCTGGCTTGGACAGGCGCAGCACAGCGGTGTACTTGTCAGGCGTATCGACAGCCGTCACGTTGGCGAAGGTATTGCGCCCACGCGGGTGAATCTTTTTGAGCAACTCGATCGAAAAAGCCACGTCGGCTGAAGTGAAATCCCGTCCGTCATGCCACTTTACGCCCTGGCGCAAGTTGAAGGTGTAGGTCAGGCCATCCGGGCTGATGGCCCACTTGCTGGCCAGTTGGGGTTGTGGATTGACGTCGTAGTCGTACTTCAGCAAGCCTTCGGTGACTTTGGCGCTGACGCTCAGGATCGGTGTGGCCACGTTGCCAACGGTGACCAGTGCGGTCGGCTCGCTGGTGGAGAGCAGGGTCAGTGTGCCGTTGTGCTCGGGCGGTGCGGCATGCGCGCACAGGCCTGCTGCCAGCAGCGCGGCAGTCAGGATGGAAGGAAAAGGAAACGAAGTCGTGAAAGACATAGGGTGAAAAACTCCAGGTGAAGAGAAGAATGGTTTGAGGCAGGGGCTAGAGAAAAATTACACGGCTACGACCTCCGGGCTAAGAGGTGCTGTGCTGTTTTCCACGCGGTATTCGGCGGCCGCTTGTGTTGAGACCAGGCCCTGGCGCAGGTCGCTTGCCAGGCGCGCGGGATCGCGCGCGCTGGGTGCGCCAATTCCGCCGCCACCGGGCGTCTCGACCACGAGCCGTTCACCCGCAGGCACCAGTTGTCGGCCCTTGGGCTGCAGTTCCGTGCCAGAAGCGAGTCGCAGCCGGCCCGGTGCGCCATCGTGGCCCCCGAGTGCGCCGCGTGCCGGGTTGTGCACACGGTCGAACGCAGCGGCAATCAGAAAGGCCGCGTGCGGATCGGCATGGCGGACTTCAATCACCTGACCCAATCCGCCGCGCACGGTGCCGGCACCGCCCGAATCGGCGCGGTATTCCTTGCGTTCGAAAACGAGCGGTGCCTGGGTCTCCAGAATTTCCAGCGATACATTGCGCACACCGCTTGGGTAGGCGGTAACCGAGAGGCCGTCTTTGCCGGGGCGCGCACCGGTGCCACCGGTGGAGAAGCTGACGACGTTGAAACGCGGTCCGTGTCGCAGCGCTGCGGCATCCGCCGCACCCGTGCCGGCCAGCGCTTCACCGCCAATCAGTTGCAGGTTCCACAAGGAGGAGGAACCTTCGGCCGGTACCCGATCCGGTCGGGCCTGACGCAGCGCGCCAAAGACTGCGTCCGGGAGCAACTGGCCCACCAGGTGGCGCGACGTGACCGCTGCCGGGTGCAAGGCGTTCAGGATGCAACCGGCGGGCGCCCGAATGTCAATCGGCGCCAGCGAGCCGGCGTTGTTGGGTACAGCCGCGCCGATCAGGCAGCGAATGCCAAATGAGGTGTAGGCGTCGGTGTAGGCCTTGGGCACATTGATGCCGCGCGCCACGCTGCCGGAGGTGCCGGCGAAATCGACCTCGACGCCTTCATCCGAAATTGTCACCGTCACCTGCAGCGTGATGGGCGCGTCATAGCCATCGGTCACCAAGGTGTTGTGCCAGGTGCCGCGCGGCCAGTCGCGCAGCGCATCCTGCATGGCGATGGCCGACTGCGTGATGATGTAATCGCCCAGCGCAAGAAGGTCGTCCAGGGCAAACTCGCGCAACAGCGTGCGCAGGCGTCGCCCGCCAACCTCGTTGCAGGCGACCAGGGCGAACAAGTCGCCTTCGACCTGCGCGGGCTCACGCACATTGGCGCGGATGATGGCCAATACCGCCGGATCGATCACCCCTTTTCGCAAGAAGCGCAAGATCGGCAGGAACAGGCCCTCGTGGTAGATCTCCAGCCCGTCGGGGCTGGAGCCAATACCGCCAATGTCAATCACGTGCAGTGTGGCCGCAAACAAGGCAACCAAACGCTCGCCGTAGAACACGGGCGTGACCATGGTCATGTCGAACAAATGGCCTGTTCCCTTCCAGGGGTCATTGGTCAAGAACACGTCGCCGTGGTGCATCGTTGCCAGCGGGAACGCGCGCAGAAAATGCTTGACTGATTCAGCCATGGAGTTGACGTGGCCGGGCGTGCCGGTGACCGCCTGGGCCACCATGCGTCCATCGGGCAGGAACACACCCGCCGACAAATCACCGGCCTCGCGCGTCGGTGTACCAAAGGCGGTGCGGATCAGCGTCTGGGCTTGCTCTTCGACCACCGACAGCAAGCGGTTCCAGGCCAGTTGCTTGCGGATCAACTGCCGGCTCGCAGTTACCGAGGAAGTGGTCGCGTTCATGCCGACACCTCTGCGGGTAGTGCCGTGGCACCGGCCGCGCCCGAACCGTACTGCAGCAGCGCGGCAGCTGGCGTGACCCAGCCGGCCTTTAGATCGTGCGCCAGTCGTGCCGGCGCGCGCTGATGCGGATCGCCCAGGCCAGCGCCGCCCGGCGTCTCAACCACCAGCACTTCGCCTGCGGGCACGAGTTGGCGCCCTTTGCCGCGCAGCACCGTACCTGAATGCTGTAGCCAGGCCAGGCCTTTGGCACCGGCGCCGCCACCGAGCGCACCGCGCGCCGCAAAATGCACCCGGTCCCAACTGGCAGCCAACACCATCGGGTCGCCATCGGCATTTTCGATTTCGATGATCTGGCCCAAACCACCGCGCTGCTCACCGGGGCCACCGGAGTCAGCGCGGTACTGCTTGCGCCGAAACAACAAGGGCGCCTGGGTTTCCAGAATCTCCAGCGAGACGTTGCGCACGCCACTGGGGTAGGCCGTGGTAGACAGCCCGTCCTTGCCCGGCCGTGCACCGGTGCCACCGGTGGTGAAGCTGGTGATGGAAAAGCGCCGGGCACGCGCGAGCGCTTCGTTGGGACCGCCGGCAAAGGGCCGGCCACCGACCAGATGGATGTTCCACAAGGCCGACGCACCTTCGGCCGGCACGCGGTCGGGTCGGGCTTGGCGCAGCGCACCGAACACCAGATCGGGCAGCATCTGTCCAATCGCCGAGCGTGCCGATACTGCTGCCGGCGGCAATGCATTGACGATAGCCCCTTCGGGCGCCAGCACGCGGATCATCGACAACGAGCCGCTGTTATTGGGCACATTCGAGCCGATCAGGCAGCGAATACCGAATGAGGTGTAAGCGTCGGTATAGGCCTTTGGGACGTTGATGCCACGGGCGATGCTGCCGGACGTGCCCTCGAAATCGACCAGAATGGAATCATCGCTGATCGTGACGGCAGCCTGCAACAGCAGCGGCGTATCGTAGCCGTCCACTGTCATTTGATTGCGCCAGGTGCCTTTAGGCCAGTCACGCAGAGCCTCGCGCATGGCGAGGATGGAGCGCTCCACGATGTATTCACCCTGCGCCAGCAGGTCGGCCAGGCCGAACTCGCGCAGCAACTGCTGCAGGCGTCGGCCCCCCACCGCGTTGCAGGCCACCAGCGCATGCAGGTCACCTTCGACCTGCTCTGGCTCGCGCACGTTGGCACGCACGATGGCGAGGATGGATTCTTCCAGCACGCCCTTGCTATAGAGGCGCAATAGCGGCAGGAACAGGCCTTCGTGGTAAATCTCCAGCGCATCCGGCCCGGCACCCAGACCGCCAATGTCAACCACGTGCACCGTGGATGCAAACAGCGCGACCATCCGTGCACCGTGGAACACCGGCGTGACCATCACCACATCGTAGAGATGGCCAGTGCCTTTCCACGGGTCATTGGTGACGAACACATCACCGTCGTGCATCGTGTCGGCCGGGTAGGCGCGCAGAAAATGCAGCACCGAGTCCGCCATCGAATTGACGTGGCCTGGCGTGCCCGTGACCGCTTGGGCCAGCATGCGGCCGTCGGGCAGAAACACGCCAGCCGACAGGTCACCTGCTTCGCGCGTTGAAGTGCCGAACGCGGTGCGGATCAGTGCCTGTGCCTGTTCTTCGACGACAGCGAGCAGGCGGCTCCAGACCAGTTGCTGGCGGATCGCGTTGGCTTGATGGGGGCGGCCCGGCACGGCGCTCACGCGGCAACCTCGTTCGCAATGTCAAGCGTCACCGCAGTCGTGACCAGGATGTCGGTCAGCACCAGTGCGCCGAGCCGACTCAGGCGGGCCTCAAAGTTGGCGATGACATGGGTTGTGGTTTCGTCTTCGACCACCAGTGCCGGGCCAGCAAGCCACTGACCTGGCACGAGCGCCGTGCGCTCATACACCGGCACGGTCTGCCACTGGCCGTTCTCAGCGTCATAGACCTGGCGCGAAGCCGATGGCCGTGCGCGACTGGTGTCAGCCGGAACCTCGTCGGGCTCGGGTGTGATGCGTGCACCGGCCTGCACTGCGATGGACCAGCTAACCGCTTCGGCCGCGATGTGCGGCAGACTGCGACCATAGAGTGCGGCATAGCGTTGCTCGAAGCGCGCGTGCAACTCGGCACTGGCGGCGGCATCAAAGTGGCCGCCCGGCAAGTCGACCGGTATCTCATGGCCCTGGCCGGCATAACGCATGAAGACTGTGCGCTGGCGCGTCAGCGCGGCACCGGGTGCGGCGCGCAGAACCACATCGTCGGCAGTCGCCGTCAACTCAGCCAGCAAGGCCTCGACCGCAGCGTGCTTGATCTGATCAATGCGCTGGTGCAGGCTGCGCACGGTCTGGTAGGCGACGGGCGCCCACAGAAAGCCAACCGCTGATCCGACACCCGCCGAGTTGGGCACCAGCAACCGTGCGATGCCCAACTTGCGTGCCATCAGCGCCGCATGCAGGGGTGCTGCACCGCCGAAAGCAATCAGTGTGCTTTCTTCAGCCGCCTTGCCCAGTTCGGAGGCATGCACCCGTGCCGCATTGGCCATGTTTTCGGTCACGACCTCGACCACCGCCTGAGCCGCCGCTTCGACCTCCAGACCGGTTTGCGCCGTCAGGCCTTGCACCAGGGCGTCGCGGGCGAGCTGAGGCTGAAGTTGCACCTTGCCGACGGCGAAGCGCGCGGGGTCCACCGTGCCAAGTGCGACATGGGCGTCGGTCACCGTTGGTAGTTCGCCACCCAGGCCATAGGCTGCCGGACCGGGACTCGCGCCCGCGCTGTCGGGGCCGACTTGCACAACGCCCAGGTGGTTGACCCGGGCAATGGAGCCGCCGCCCGCGCCGATCTCGACCATCTCGATCACCGGGATGCGGATCGGCAGGCCTGAGCCTTTCAAATGGCGGTGCACCCGACCGAACTCGAAGCTGCGGCTGATCTGCGGCTGGAAGTCGTCGATAAAGCAGATCTTGGCTGTGGTGCCACCCATGTCGAATGACAGCGCGCGCGTGACACCGAACTGCTCGGCTACTTGTCGCGCCAGCACCGCACCACCGGCGGGGCCGGATTCGACCAGGCGCACCGGCTCGTCGATGCCAGACTGCAGCGTCGTGATGGCGCCCCCTGAGGTCATGAGGAAGGGCTCGCCGCGCAGACCACGGGCCTGCGCTTGCACTTGCAAGCGCCCCAGATAGCCTGCCACCTGGGGCTGCACATAGGCGTTGGCGCAAATGGTGGAGAGCCGTTCGTATTCGCGGATCTCGGGGCACACGTCGGACGCGATGGAGACCCATAGTTCACTCGCGTGCTGTTTCAGAATCTCGCGCGTGCGGCGCTCATGGGCTGGATTGGCATAGCCGTGCAAGAAACAGACGGCCACGCTTTCCACACCATCCGCGACCAGTTGCCGGGCCAGTGTTGCCACCTGCGCCTCGTCGAGTGCGGTAATCACGTGGCCGGCCGCGTTGACACGCTCCACGATGCCGTGCCGCCACTCGCGTGGAACCAGCGGAGCCGGTTTGTCCAGAAACACATCGTATTGCGCGAAGCGATCTTCAAGGCCGATCTCCACCAGATCACGGAACCCGTGCGTCGTCAGTAAGGCGGTTTTTGCGCCTTTGCGCTCGATCAGGGCATTGGTGGCGAGCGTCGTGCCGAGGATCAACAAGTCCACGTCGGCCCAGCCGAGGCTGGCCAGCTGAAGAATCTCTTCAACCCCGTGCAGTACCGCGAGTTCCGGTGCCGACGCGGTGGTCAACACCTTGGCCGTGTGTTTTTTGTTCGCATGCAAAAGCACGACATCGGTAAAGGTGCCACCGACGTCAACCGCGATGCGCACGCGGTGATCGTCGCTGAAAGGAATGGATTGAAGAGAGTTGGACATAGAGAATGAATGGGCTCACAAAGTGACGTGCGTCACGAGGACGAAAGCCGCATGCTAGGCGGGCAACGCAATTAAAAGAACAAAGGTTTTCGCATTTCGATATGCGCTTTGTGAAAAGTCCACAAGGACCAGCGGTGCCCGAATAGGGTTCTTCAATCAACGTTTTTGCGTTCCAGAAATACCTGTGTGCGTCATGCGGAAAACAAATATGCAGCAACGAATTTGGCATTAGACGAGTGCCGATGCGCGCCACACAATTGAACGTCATCCATTTCACTTTGCAGACCAATATGAATCGCGCTGAACTCGTTGAAAGAATCGTCCTGGAAAACGATATTTCCAAAGCTGTCACGGGTCGTGTGCTCGACACCTTGATTGGCACCATTCAATCCACGGTGAGACGAGGCAATAGCGTGACCCTGGTTGGATTCGGTACTTTCAAGCCGGTCAAGCGGGCGGCCCGTGTTGGCAAGAACCCGCGCACCGGTGTTGCCGTGGACATTCCGGCAGGCGTGGTTCCTAAATTCACGCCCGGTGCCAAATTCAAAGCAGCGGTAGATCCCAAGGCCGCGCTTCGTAAAACCGCCGGGCATGAAAGTCATCGCAGACGGTTTGCGTGAGCGCACATGCCCGAGCGGCCACCTCGGGTGAGGGGGACGCCTCGGACCTGACGCCGCTGCCCATGTCCTGATACGGCCGGCAGCGTCGGCCTTTTGCGTGGCGCCACAGTTCGGCTAGAGTTTGAATTATGCTGAGAACGATTTCCTGACATCCATCGTTTCTCAAATATTCAATCTTCGACTGTGACAATCCCCGAAACCGCCAACCTGCAACTGACGCCTCGCGCCCACTTGTGCCTGGTGCCCGACGCCGATGCACCTCCCTTGGCGGAGTCGCTGCGAAGCGGTCTCGCGGACGCCTTTGCACAGGGCTCCGGTCATGGCTTGCTCTACCTGGGTGCGCGCCAGGTCGCAACCGTGTTGCCGCCGGTGCTGGCCTGGTGGCGAGATTTTTCTGCGCGTTACGTGAGCGCTTTGTGTGCCACTGCCGACGGCAGCGACATCGCGGTGGCTACGCCCGCTGAGCCCGTGCTGCTGGCCCTGATCGCCGATTCGCCACCGATGCCGGGCGCCGAGTATCTGACGCCGCTGGCCTTGGTCTCGCTCTGGTCCGAGCTGGACGCCGCACTTCGTGTCGAGCTTGCAGCTGCCCATTCGTCCTTGCAAGAGTTCCTGAAGTCGCGCCACCCGGCGTGGAACCTGGTGGGACGCGTGCATTTCAACCTCGCAGAAAACCGCAAGGACCCCGACGCACCGTTTGCTTTCCTGGCCACTTACACCTCACGTCTGTCGGCCAGCGGACGGGCACAACATTTGCCGTTATCAAAAGCCTTGAGCGAATTCTCGGACGGCAAGAGCCGGGCTCAGCTTCTCTCGCTGCTCAAACCGGTTCAGAGTGCGGCAGCACTGTGTGACTGGCTGCGCGCGATGGTGGACGCCGGCGAGATCTACCACCCTCTGCGCTGGACGCCGGCGCACGCGTATCAGTTTCTCACTGACGTGCCCAAGCTGGAAGCGGCCGGGATTGTGGTGCGTGCGCCTGGCGCCTGGGGCGCCGGGCGCCCCGCCCGGCCCTTGGTCACGGCCAATGTCGGCGCGAAAGCGCCCTCGCTCCTGGGCCAGGAAGCGCTGCTTGATTTCAGTATGGCGGTCACGCTCGAAGGTGAAGCACTGAGCGCTGCCGAAGTTCAGGCGCTGCTCAATGGGACCGATGGCTTGCAGCTCATGCGGGGTCGCTGGGTCGAGGTGGATCGCAAGAAGCTCTCCCGAATGCTGGCGCGTTTTGAGAGCATCGAGCAGTCGGCAGCACAGTCGGGGTTGTCGTTTTCTGAAGCGATGCGCTTGGTGGCGGGGGCCTCGCTGGACGACAGCATCGAGGCGGCTGACGCGGATTGGGCGCAAATG
Organism: uncultured beta proteobacterium; assembly: GCA_903920695.1. Classification (GTDB taxonomy): domain Bacteria; phylum Pseudomonadota; class Gammaproteobacteria; order Burkholderiales; family Burkholderiaceae_C; genus Rhodoferax. The sequence continues at coordinate 13,206 of CAIXNB010000102.1, read as the reverse complement.
GTGGCCGGGCCCTGGCTGGCCGAGACCTTGCAGGGTCTGCGCCAACCAGATGGCTTGGTCAAGGTCAGCGCCGGGCGCGCCTTGAAAGCCACATTGCGGCCCTACCAAGAGGCGGGGCTGCGCTGGCTCTATCTGCTCACGCGCCTGGGCTTGGGCGCTTGTCTGGCAGACGATATGGGTCTGGGCAAAACCATTCAAGTGTTGGCCCTGCTGCTGGTGCTCAAGCGCGAGCAGGCGAATGCGCGCCCCAATGTGCTGGTCGCGCCTGCGTCGCTGCTGTCGAACTGGGCGGCCGAGGCCCAACGTTTTGCGCCCGATCTGCGCCTGCTGATCGTGCACCCATCTGCCATGTCCGCGGCCGATCTGCGTGCGCTGGATACGGAAACCCTGGTTGGCGTTGATCTTGTTGTCACCAGCTATGGCTCCTTATTGCGGCTGCCTCAGTTGGAAAATATTCATTGGCGCCTGGCCGTGATCGACGAGGCGCAGGCCATCAAGAATCCAGGCGCCAAGCAGACGCGCCAGGTCAAGAAACTCAAGGCCGACACGCGCATCGCCCTGACCGGTACGCCGGTAGAAAACCGCCTGTCCGATCTATGGTCCATCTTTGACTTCACCCATCCCGGCCTGCTGGGCTCTGACAAGGTTTTCTCCAACTTCGCCAAACGCCTGGCCAAGGCCCAGCACTTTGGTCCATTGAGGACGCTGGTTCAACCCTACATCCTGCGCCGCCTCAAGACCGACAAGCGGGTCATCGACGATTTGCCAGACAAAACCGAACTCAAGGCCTGGTGTCACCTGAGCCCCATTCAGGCGGCGCTGTATCAGCGTGCAGTGCAAGAACTCGCCAAGGCCCTGGAAGATGCGCAAGGCATGGGACGCAAGGGCGTGGTGCTGTCATTCCTGATGCGCTTCAAACAAATCTGCAACCATCCCTCGCAGTGGACCGGGGACGCTGCCTGGTCGCCAGCTGACAGTGGCAAATTTGACCGCCTGCGTGAGTTGGTCGAGGTCATTGCGGCGCGCCAGGAGAAGGTGTTGGTGTTCACCCAGTTTCGCGAGACCACGCAGCCGCTGGCGGCATTCCTGGGGTCGATATTTGGTCGCGAAGGACTGGTGCTGCATGGCGGCACACCGGTGGCCAAACGGCGTGAGTTGGTCAAACAGTTTCAGGAGGATGAGTTCACGCCCTTCTTTGTACTCTCGCTCAAGGCGGGCGGCGCCGGGCTCAACCTCACGGCGGCGTCACACGTGATCCACTTTGACCGCTGGTGGAATCCGGCAGTGGAAAATCAGGCCACCGACCGCGCGTTTCGGATCGGGCAGAAGAAGAATGTGCTGGTTCACAAGTTCGTCTGCCGTGGTACGGTGGAGGACCGCATCGACCAGTTGATTGAATCCAAGCAGCAGTTGGTAAAGGATGTACTGGAGGGCGGTGCCGAATTGCTGCTGACCGAGATGAGTGACCGTGAATTGCTGGATCTGGTCAAACTCGATATTCACACCGCGCAGGAAAGTTAAAAGCGAATACCAACCGAAGGAACCCGATGAGTTACTACGCCTGGAAGCCCTACGTCTCAGTGGCCGAGCGCCGCAAGAAGGCAGAAAAAGCTGCCGCCAAGATCAAGAAATCGGGTGGCAATCTCTCGCCTGTCGAACCAAGCCGCGGCGCGATCGCCAAGACATTTTGGGGCAAGGCCTGGTGTGACAACCTGGAGGCCTACAGCGACTATGCCAACCGGCTGCCGCGCGGGCGAGCCTATGCGCGCAACGGCTCGGTGATTGACCTGCAGATTGCCGAGGGCCAGGTACAAGCCAAAGTAATGGGCTCCAGCCTGTACCAGGTCACGGTCGACATCACGCCAGTGCCGGCGAAACATTGGCAGGCCATCGGCCAAGACTGCGCGGGCTCCATCGATTCCCTGGTCGAACTGCTGCAAGGCAAGCTCTCCACCGCCGTGATGCAGCGGATCTGCACGCCGAAAACAGGACTGTTCCCATCGCCCAATGAAATCAGCGTTGACTGCACTTGTCCGGACTGGGCCGACATGTGCAAACACGTGGCTGCGGTGCTCTACGGCGTCGGCGCCCGCCTCGATCAAAAACCCGAGTTGCTCTTTAACCTGCGGCGGGTGGATGCCAAGGACTTGGTTGCCCAGGCCGGCGTAGGCTTGCCCCGGTCCAAGCCGGGCGCTGCCGGACTCAAGGTGCTGGACGACGCCATGCTGGCGGATGTTTTTGGGATCGAGATGGATGGTGTGGTTGAGGCAGAGAAAACCAGCAGCCGGCGCAAACCAGCGCCCGCCGTCAAAGTGCCTGCGAAGAAGGTAGCCGAGGCCGCATCGGCAACTGCGTCGGTTCAGAAGAAAGCACCGGTCAAAAAAGTAGCGCCGCCAAAGAAACCCGCTGCGAAGAAGCCAAGCGCAAAGAAAGCCACCGTTCAACCCAAAGCGATCCCGGTCAAGCGATCCGCGTCAAAGGCTGCTGTCAGGCCAGCGGCAGCAAAGTCCGCGCCCAAAGCAAAGGGTTCTAAACCAGCAAAGTGATATGTGGAGCAAGGTCTCACTCTTGCTGTGGGCACGCCGCATCCGAAAAATCAAGAAACTCGTCCCATCACTGGCGCGAAAGTGTTCCGTCCCCTAAAAAATGAGGTGCGTAAATTTGCAATGGGACGTTGGTGCAAGCTCTGCACAACATGCTGACCAGCTACGCCTGGCCTCGGCACGCCACGCCACGCCACGCCACGCCTCGGCACGCGCGGGCCAAAACGTACGAGACTGGGTTTCGGGTGTTTAAACGCCCGTCGCTGACTAATTAAATTGTTCACTCGCCATTTTGCTAACCCTTTGATTTCTAATGGGTTATTGCGCCGGATGCGAACTGGACGCATAAATTAAATGTACTCCGACGACAATTTCATAGAGCGCTGGCGCCGGTCTTAGTCCCAAGGACACTCGTAACCCCATGATTTGATTTGGTTTTCATTCTACGTTTGAAATCGGCACGGAATATGCGATTCACAGATTGACTGAATCCAACCAACCTTCTGGAGGGTCGTCGTGGCCGCATCTGAGCAAAGCAATCGTCTCGCGGGAACGCCAAGGTCTGCGTTCGGCTTGAGGTACATGAGTCATGTCCCTTTTAACACTCCCTAGGCCTTCATTGACTGTGCCGCTTGTGTCAATCGGATCCACCATGAAAACCAGCACCAATGTTCTGATCTTCAATGACGACGAAGCCGCGTTATGTTCTCGCCAATGGGGGTTGGCAGCCGCAGGTTTTTCAGTTCTGACCACCCGGACGCGCAAACAGCTTTTCGACATATTGAACCAACAGGCCATCGATGTGGTGCTCATGGAGACATGCTTGCCAGATGCCGATGGCGCTGTACTCATCAAAGCCATCAAGGCCCAGTGTCCAGACACACAGATTGTCGTCACCACCGAGTATGAATCGCTGGAAGCTGCCAAGGAAGCGATTCGGCTCGGAGCCTACGACTACCTGGTCAAGCCGATCCTGCTTGACGAAATTCGCGGGGTTGTGCAACGCGCAGCCATGCAGAAGAAATGGGCCCTGCACCGAATTCCCGGTCGGGTCTCAATACCGTCCATCCACTGAGGTAAATCACCATGAGCAATTCACACAACATACTGCTGGTGGCCAATGAATCGGCCGAGACGACGAGTCTTTCAAAAATCCTGTCGGGTAAGGGCTTTGCCGTCACCACCGCATCCAACGGCGAGGACGCTCTCTGGAAGCTGGACCACAACGCCTACGACTGCCTCTTCGTTGAAGCTGTTTTGCGAGGCATGAGCGGCCTGGAATTGGCTGAGGAAATTCACGCCCTTGATCTCAAACTCCCGGTTGTCGTCATTGCCGAAGCGGCCTCTGAGGCTGCGCCAGAAGGTGTCAGTTGTGTCGGCGTCACCGAATTTCTGCGCAAACCCCTGACGCCATCGCAAATCGCGGACGCAGCGGGCCGTGTGTTGCATCTGACTGAGGCCGAGCTGGTGCAGCAGTCGCAAATGCCTGCAGTCGAACTCGCGCCGGAGCCAACAGGATCGACATCGATCCGCCGCATCAAGAACATCGTGCTGTTCGTCCTGGCGCCTTTTGTCGGTCTGGTCTACCTGCTCTCCTTCCCCATCGTCGGAATAGGCATGGTTGTGTGGGCTACTCTGAAAAAGAAGAAGCAGAATTCAGAGAATGCCGCTGGGGCTTTGCCGGCCACGCCGGTGCAGCGGAGCCTTCTAAAGACCATTGCGATGGTTCCTGCCGCTTTTTTCATTGGTGTTGTTTTCGCTGTTGCCGGACCAATACTGGGCATTGGTGTGCTGCTCTGGTTCGGCTTTGAAGCTTGGGGCAGAGTGGGCGCCAAGGCCATGTCTGCATAGTCCGTCCGAGATACACGCGCGCAAAGCGAGTTCACCATGTTGGTTCAGGATCTTTTGCAAGAGGATCGGGTTTCGCCGCCGCTGGCGACTAAAACGTTTGAGCGGGGTTCGCCCGTTCGAGAGGGGATGCAAATGTCGTTTACTTTACGGGACATGAATACCCGGCGGTTCTTCGCGATGACCGCGCGGGCAATCACCGCAACAGTTTGCTTGATCGCCGGTTTGGCTGCCGCCGCCGATAGCGCAGGAGGCGCGCCAGTTCAGCAAAAACTGGACAATGCAACATGTCAGAGTTGCCACGATGGCGCAAAGGGCAAGCTCGAAGTGCCCGTTAGCCCAGGAGCAACGCGTACGCTCTACGAAGTCAAGCCCGACAAGTACGCCAAGAGCGTGCACGCCCGAATGGAGTGTGTCGCCTGTCACAAGGAAATTGTGGACAGTGTCACACCCCATCAGAAGTCCACTAACTTCAAGAAAGCTGACTGTGCTCAGTGCCACTTGGACCTCTGGGAAGATGCCAAGCAAAAGAATAAGACCCAGGAAAAGATTCGCCTGGGCATCGTGGCCGAGAACGTCGCCGCCTACAAGAAGTCCTTTCACTCCCGAGCCAACAAGGACGAACCGGGCAAGGTCAATGCATCATGCAACGAGTGCCACAACGTCCACAGCTTTGATGTGCCTTTGCGCGGCACGGCCGAACGCAAGGAATGGCATCTGGGCGTCTCCCATGTGTGCGCCGACAAATGCCATAAGGATGAGCTACAGGACTGGAGCGCGTCGGTACATGGCAAGGAGGTGACGCAAAAACACAACCTGAAGTCGGCGGTGTGCTCTGATTGTCATACGGTACATGACGTTGCTGATCCGACAAAGGAAGCTGGCAAACTGGCGATCACATCGAACTGCGGCAGTTGCCACGCTGAAAAATTGAAGACTTACATGGAGTCCTACCATGGACAGGTCAACACGCTGGGTTACGCCTACACGGCCAAATGCTTTGACTGTCACGGCAACCATTCCATTCAAGCTTCCAAAGACCCACGGTCCAAACTGCATGCGGCTAACCGTCTGCAAACCTGTCAGACCTGTCACAAGGCTGCCACTGCAGGCTATGCCACTTTCGAGCCGCACGGCACATCACACGATTTCATGCGCTTTCCATTTATCTGGATCGCGTCCAAGGCCATGCTGTTATTGCTCGGTGGCATCTTTGTCTTCTTCTGGTCACATACTGCGCTGTGGTTCTACCGGGAGCACAAGGAGCGCAAGGAGCATAAGACCAGTCTGCACGTGAAAGCAGATGCCCTGCTGGACGGCAAATTCAGTGGCAAGCATTACCAGCGCTTCCCCTTGATCTGGCGTGTCGCTCACCTGATATTTGCGATCAGCCTGATGATGTTGGTCTTGACCGGTATGTCGGTGCTGTATGCAGACACAGCGTGGGCCCCGGTGGTGATGCACTGGCTGGGCGGGCCTAAAGTCGCGGCTGTGATCCACCGCATCTTTGCGACCCTGCTGGCGGTTACGTTCTTCGCTCAATTGATCTATTTCCTGGGCCGCCTGGTGCGTGGCTGGAAGACTTTTGACTGGTTCGGCCCCAACTCCCTTATTCCTCGCTGGCAAGACCTGTGGGATATCCTGGCCATGGTCAAGTGGTTCCTGGGTATGGGCCCGCGGCCGGTATTTGATCGCTGGACCTACTGGCAGAAGTTCGACTACTGGGCACCGTTTGCGGCCGTGATCATCATCGGTGTGACGGGTTTGATGCTCCTGGTGCCAACAACCACTGCCAGTTACCTGCCAGGCTGGGTGTTCAACGTTGCGACGGTCTTCCATGGCGAGGAAGCGTTGCTGGCGGCACTGTTCGTGTTCACGGTGCACTTCTTCAACAACCATTTCAGGCCTGACAAGTTCCCGCTCGATGTGGTAATGTTTACGGGTTCAATGCCTCTGGAAGAGTTCAAGCGCGGACACAGGGTGGAATACAACCGGCTGCTTGCTTCCGGCGAACTTGAAAAGTACCTGGTTGACGCGCCGTCACAACCCATGACCCGCGCCGCAAAAATCCTGGGCTTCACGCTGATCACGATCGGTTTGGTGTTACTGGTGTTCGTGCTGATCGGCCTCTTTGATCACATGACTGGCGCGTGACGGCACGCAAGCAGCCGTCTTGGAAAGTGTATTTCGACCGCAGCGGGGAATCAAGGATCTCTCCGCTGCGCAATCGAGTTTAAGAATTTCAGACAAGGCCGTTGAGTTGGTTTGAGTGTCGGCTTAAGTGTCGGCATAATTGCCCAATAATCTAGTGGCGTACACGTAACGTGGCAAATCGTATTCTCAAGTACATCGAGGACATTACGCGGCAACGGGATGTCAACCTGCTCGACTCATCAATCACAAACGCCTTGTTCCAGCTGGTCGAACCAAAATTTGATTCGATTGTCGGCAATATAGGTAGGATCACCCTTTTCGCCGGCTATGCCAGAATTACCCCGAACGACACGCCAGTCACAATCATTGGACATGCGGATGGTGCCCACTATTGCGCAAAGACGCATGGCCGCAACCGTGTATGCAGTTATGATCAGCTTCTGGCAGGCAGAAAGCTGGCGCAGATCGAATGAGACCACCACCACGATGGCTCGGACTTTCTGAATCTGGCCAATGAATGTGCCAACTGAATCAGCAGTGCGAATGAGTTGTCAGGAGAATTTGACCGAAATTCCTGGCTCGCCTCGAAAGCCGGCTTTCCATGCTAACCAGTTTAGGCGAAATGGAGCACAAAATCCGGGTGGTTATCGAGCCCCTGGACAGCAAGAAATCATGGAACAAAGTACACATGATGACATTTAGCGCAAAAGCTCATTTGAACGAACGAACCTACGCGGTGATACTGGCCGGTGGGCGTGGTAGCCGCTTGCACCAGTTGACCGACTGGCGCGCCAAACCGGCGGTGCCGTTTGCTGGCAACCTGAACATCATTGACTTTGCGCTCAGCAACTGCGTCAACTCCGGCCTGCGCCATGTCGCCGTGCTGACCCAATACAAGGCACAAAGCCTGATTCGCCACATTGAACGCGGCTGGAGTTTTCTGGCTGCCTGCCTGGGTGAGTATGTAGATGTGGTGCCCGCCCAGCAGCAGCACGGCGAGTCCTGGTACAGCGGGACGGCCAACGCCGTGTATCAAAACCTACGCATGATTGACGAGGCCCGACCGGAATTGGTGCTGGTTCTGGGGGGCGACCACGTCTATAAGATGGATTATTCGATCATGCTGGCCGAACATGCGGCGCGGGATGCAGAAGTTTCCGTAGCCTGCCTGGAGGTGCCCATCGAACAGGCCAGTGAATTCGGTGTGATGTCGGTCGATGCGGACCAGCGCATCGTTGCCTTTGCAGAAAAACCCCTGCAGCCGGTCAGGCTTGCGCACCGCCCTACGCATGCGCTGGCCAGCATGGGGATCTACGTTTTTAATGCAGACCTGTTGGTTGCCGAATTGGTGCGGGACGCGGCGGACCCCACTTCCAGTCATGATTTTGGCAAGGACATCATTCCCTCATTGCTGACCCGGCGCAGCATCTTCGCCCATAGCTTCAAGGACAGTTGTGTCAATATGGTTGACAGCGCGCCATACTGGCGTGATGTCGGCACGTTGGATGCCTATTGGGATGCCAACATGGATCTTGCCTCGGTGGTGCCTGACCTCAACCTGTACGACGACGATTGGCCCATCTTGAGCCTGCAGCGCCAGTTGGCCCCGGCAAAATTTGTGTTTGATGAAGACGGGCGCAAAGGCGAGGCCCACAACTCGCTGGTTTCCAGTGGTTGCATCGTCAGTGGTGCCAACGTGCGGCATTCAGTCCTGTTCTCCAAAGTGAGGGTGGGCGAAGGTAGCCGGATTGAGGACTCGGTGGTGCTGCCAGATGTGATGATAGGCCGCAACGTGAACCTGCGCCGCGCGATTGTTGACAAATATTGCAAGTTGCCAGACGGGTTTTGTGCAGGACTGGATGCCGCGCAAGACCGCGCCCGTGGCTTTCACATGACCAGCAATGGCGTGACCTTGATCGTGCCCGAGATGTTGGGGCAGAGGATTCACCACCGGTTGGAAGACCCCGGCTACTCAGACCGCACTGGCGGACCGGACAGCCCTTGACAAAATAGGCCGCAACAGAGGGCGTGGCCTGCTGTCGGCACCTCATTGGCTTGCCCCCTGCCCTCAGGCTTGCGTTGACTCCCTCCGGTCAGTGGTTACGGGCAGGCATCCTACAAACCAAAACGGGTGCCGACTTACGAAATCCAGCAATCAATGATGAGCCTGGATTAGGTCGGTAATCTTGCATCAATCTTTATGAAGGCTTTGGAGAGGTCCCGCAGAGATTTTCTGTGACCGCAACAGAGCAGCAACCATTTCCGGGTTGATTTTTTGGACGACAGCCAACGCTGCGTTGCTGGCGCTCAATGTTCTCCAGAGCAGCCTGTCATCTGAGCTTGCAGAAGGCTGACGATTGAGTTGAGGCAGGCCTGGTATGGGTAGAACCGCAGGGCCGCCAGACAGCCAGGGCGAATTGATCGCCAAATTGCCACTGGCTTCAACTTGAAGCGCTTGGCCTTCATGGCACACGCAAGATGCAAGGCATCTCCAGCGCGCAAGCCCGCAGCCGCGTCCATGGTCACCATCGCAGCCTGGTGAAACGATAGGGTCTCCACCGGTAGCAACTGTAGGTCGTTGGCACAAATGCGCTCGAACTGCGCCCACACGGACGCGCCTGCGATTTGGTCAATTGCCCAGTGCCTTGCTTGATGCCCAGGGCACTGGCATTGCGTGAAATTACCCGGCGGACAACGCTGCATTGACTTTGTAATATCGATAGAAGCTTTTCTTCATTGCCGCGGGCGCAGGATTGGCTTAGGCTTGTGTTTTTTTCGTTAACCCACCTGCGAGTTACCAGAACCCATGGCAAAAGTTGAAAATCTGTCCTGCTCCGAATGCGCGCAACTCAATTGCTACCGGCGCAACAAAAAATATCCGGCTTCCTGTCTTACCGAAGCAGCCGATGACGCAGTGGTCAATGCAACGGTGGCAACCTACCGTGGCGACTCAAAGGACGCGCAGGTTGCCAGGGCTGCCGCTGAGGTGGAAGGCCTTTTCTACTGCGAGATTTCGCGGGTCGAGGAAATTGTGTCATTTGCCAAGCGGATCAAGGCCACGCGCATTGGCATTGCCTCCTGTCTGGGTCTGGTCGAGGAAACCAAGGTATTCACCAAGGTTCTGCGCGCTGCCGGACTCCAACCCTATACCGTGCTGTGCAAGGTCGGGTCGGTCGACAAGACGGACATCGGCATTCCGGATGAATTGAAAATCCAGTGCGGCTCGTTCGAAGCCTGCTGCAATCCGATCCTGCAAGCGCAACTCCTGAACGCCCAGAAGACCGAACTCAACGTCATCATGGGCCTTTGCGTCGGACACGATTCGCTGTTTGCCAAACACTCTGAGGCGCTGGTCACAACCCTGGTGACCAAGGATCGCCTGACCGGCCACAACCCGGCGGTCACGCTCTACACGGTAAAGACCTATAGCAAGCGCATTCTTGATCCGGTGCACCTGAAGACGCTTTGAGCACGGGCCAGCAACTCAGTTTTCCAGTTTTTGCGCTGCGCGCACAAATCGCATAAAGATAGGCGGAAAAATTCGTTCACGCGCAGAGCGTGAATGCGCAGACTTGGCTCTTTTCTTTCACGAGATTCGAGCCATTCCCATGACAACAATTTCTTTTCTGAGAACGTTGCTGGCAGCGCCTGCGTTGATCGCCATGAGCTTGCAAGCACCCATGGCCCACGCCGCGCTTGATGGCGCAACGTTTCCGAACAAGCCGGTGCACATCGTCGTCCCAGTGGCGCCGGGGGGCAGTGCCGACAAACTCACGCGTACTTTGGCGGAGCGACTCAGCGCGCTGTGGGGTCAGGCCGTGGTGGTCGAAAACGTGGTCGGTGCCAGTGGCACGATTGGCGCGGCCAAAGTAGCCAAGGCCAGCCCGGACGGCTACACCTTGCTCCAGCAGGGCGAGGGCCTGACGCTCAATGCCATTCTGTTTCATGAACTGCCGTATGACACCAAGACCGCATTCATTCCGATCATCAAGGCGGTGGTCAATCCGCAGATCCTGGTGGTCAACCCGGCCACCGGATTGCGCAGTTTTGCCGACTACCTGGCGCGGGCCAGGGCCAAGCCCGAGAGTATCAGTCTTGGACTGCCGGGCAACGGCGGTATTGCCCATGTTGCGCATGAAATCATCACGCAGGAGACCGGCGCCAGGGTCAACTACATCCCCTACTCCGGCGGCGCACCGGCCACGCTGGATGTGCTGGCAGGCCACGCCGATGCCACGCTGATCACCTTGGCCGCTGTGACCGAGTATGTGCGTGCCGGTCGCTTGCGCGCGTTGGCCGTCACCACGGCCTATCGCTCGCCTGCGCTGCCCGATGTGCCGACCATGGCCGAGGCCGGTTTGCCCGGTTTTGCGGTGGAGAGTTGGCAAGGCTACTTTGCGCCGGCCGGCACGCCAGCGCATGTGGTGGCGAAAATCAATCGCGATATTCAAAGTGTTCTGACTTCGCCCGAGGTCCGCGCCAAGCTGGAGGACATGGGCTTCAAGGTCGCTGGTGGCACACCGCTCGATCTGGCGGCCAGCCTGCAGCTTGAGCGGCCCAAATATGCGCAGGCGATCAAGAGTTCGGGCATTGCGCTGCGCTGAGAACTTCAATGGCCTGCGCTGTTCGCAGGCCTCTTACTTGGAATCCCATGACGACATCTTTCCCGACAAAATCATTTTACGACGTGCGCCAGGCCTTGCTGGCGCGCCAGGAAATCGCCCTGATCGACGTGCGCGAAGAGGCGCTTTACGCACAGGCGCATCCGCTGTTTGCCGCCAACTTGTCGGCCGGTCGGCTGGAGCTTGAGGCATGGGGCCGCATCCCGCGTCTTGATGTGCCGGTCGTGCTCTATGACAACGGTGAAGGTCTGGCGCAGGCGGCGGCGGCCACGCTGCTGCAGCAACTGGGTTACAGCGAGGTGGCTGTGCTCGAAGGCGGGCTCGAAGGCTGGCGCCGGGATGGTGGTGAGGTCTTCAGCGACGTCAATGCGCCAAGCAAGGCCTTCGGCGAACTGGTCGAAGCGCAGCGGCACACGCCGTCACTGTCGGCGCAGGAACTCAAGGCCTTGCTGGATCAGCAGGCCGATGTCGTGGTGCTGGACGCGCGGCGTTTTGATGAGTACCAAACCATGAGCATCCCGATCGGCATCAGCGTGCCCGGTGCTGAACTGGTGTTGCGCGCCCAAGCGCTGGCGCCCAACCCGGCCACGCCCATCATCGTCAACTGTGCCGGGCGCACGCGCAGTATCATCGGCGCGCAGTCGCTGCGCAATGCCGGGATTCCCAATCCGGTGTCGGCCTTGCGCAATGGCGCCATCGGCTGGGTACTGGCGGGTCAGAGCTTGGAACATGGCGCGAGCCTGCGTGCGCCTGAAGTGTCAGAACAGCAGCGCACGCAAGCCGCACAGCAGGCGCGCGCGGTGGCCGAGCGTGCCGGCGTGCGCCGTGCCCAGGCTTCGGATTTGCTGCGCTTTGCCGCCGAGGCGGGTCGCAGTACTTATCGTTTTGACGTGCGCACGCCGGAGGAATTTGCGGCCGGCCATCTGCCGGGTTTTCGCAGTTCACCGGGTGGCCAACTGGTGCAGGAAACCGACGTTTTTGTTCCGGTGCGGGGTGCCCGTGTGGTGCTGGTCGACCTGGATGGTGTGCGCGCCAATATGACGGCTTCATGGTTGGCGCAGATGGCATGGGACGTCTGGGTGCTTGACGGTGTCGGTGCTGAGCAATTCAGCGAAACCGGCGATGCCCCGCCGCCGGTTCGCGAACCCGAGGGGCCGATTGCCGCAATCCCCCCCTTGCAACTGGCGCAAGACCTGCGCAGCGAGGCCGTGGACCGTACTGCCGTGCTGGACGTGACGGGCAGTGCCAACTATGTCAAGCGCCACATTCCCGGTGCCTGGTTTGTGTTGCGCTCGGACCTGGCACAGGCGGTGACGCAGATCCCGCGCGCCCAACGCTATGTGCTGACCTGCGGCAGCAGCCGGCTGGCACGTTATGCAGCGGCTGATTTGGCGCGGCTGACAGGCGCCGAAGTGCAAGTGCTTGAAGGTGGCACGCTGGCCTGGATCGAGGCCGGTCTGGCCCTGGAAGCGGGGGAGACCCGGCTCGCTTCGGCGCGCACCGACCGTTATCGCCGGCCCTTTGAAGGAACCGGGCATTCGCATGCCGCGATGCAGGCGTATCTGGACTGGGAGTTGGGGCTGGTCGCGCAACTCGAACGCGATGGCACGCACGGCTTTACGGTGATTTGAGTGCCTGCCCAAATGAAAAAGCCACCGGTCATACGACCGGTGGCTTGGCGATTTGATTGGAAAACTCAGGCGCGATAGGCCTTGTAGCCAGCCCGGGCGATCAGCGCGGTGCCGACGAAGGGGAGCGTGACAGCGTAAACCAGACCGATGAACGGAGCGGCGATCAAGAGGGCGACATCCTTGACGGCAAGCAGCGCCCGATAAGCGGCTGGTGCTTGAACGAGTGCCTTGCCAGCGATCCAGGCCAGCATGGCCAGACCGACGAAGGGCAGTGCCATGGCGTAGGCCAGACCGACGAAGGGAGCAGCCAGGAACAGGGCAACGTTCTTCACGGTTGTTGCAGCGGCGGCAGTTGCTGCTTGTGTTGGGAGGATTTCAGCGAAATCGACTGGCATTTGGCCGGCGGTG
>CAIXNB010000101.1 GCA_903920695.1 uncultured beta proteobacterium | reverse complement strand
GGCGCAGCGCTGAATCAATTGCGCCAGACCCTGCTCATCAAGGTAGGCGGTCTGGATGTGGTAGTGACTCACCAGTCCGGCCGGGCTGATGACGTCTGGGTCGAGCACCGCCGTGAAGTAGCCCATGGCCTGCGCGGCCTGCACAAACATGCGGCCCAATTGGCCGCCGCCCATGACACCCAGGGTCGTTTGCTGTCCGTTGCCCGAAGCTCCCGGAAGGAGTGTGAAACCACTCATAGCACCGGCGGCAGCGTCATGCCGCGCGCCACTTCAGTTTGTTCAGCGCGAAAGGCATCGAGCTTGGCGCGCAACGCCGCGTTGTCGTTGGCCAGCATGGCGACGGCAAACAGGGCGGCATTGGCTGCACCGGCAGCGCCGATGGCAAAAGTGGCCACCGGCACGCCCTTGGGCATTTGCACAATGCTGTGCAACGAATCGACGCCCGACAGATGGCGGCTGGCCACTGGTACGCCCAGCACCGGCACCGTGGTCTTGGCCGCCAGCATGCCCGGCAGATGCGCTGCGCCGCCGGCGCCCGCGATAATCGCCTTCAGACCGGCAGAGCGCGCACCCTCGGCATACGCAAACATGTCGTCAGGCATGCGGTGCGCCGACAGCACACGTGCTTCATGCGCGATGCCAAACTGTTGGAGAATGTGGACTGCATGTTGCATGGTGTCCCAGTCGGAACTGGAACCCATGACGACGCCGATTTGAATTTTCATGGTGGTGAGTCCAGAGTTGCCGCTGCGTTGTGCGTCAGCGTCGATACTCTGTCCCGCAAGTGAACAGGCTTTAATTTTACTTAACTACCCCAAACTGCCAAAAATGATGAACGTAACGGTTGAGAACTTCGACGTTGAGGTGGTTGCCGCCTCGATGCAAACCCCGGTTCTGGTCGACTTCTGGGCGCCTTGGTGCGGCCCCTGCAAGGTGATCGGCCCCTTGCTGGAAAAGCTGGAGGCAGAGTACGCGGGGCGCTTCAAGCTGGTCAAGATCGACTCCGATCAAGAACAGGAACTGAGCCAGGCCTTTGGCATTCGCAGCATCCCAACCTGCGTGCTGATGTTCGGCGGCAAGCCGGTCGACGGTTTCATGGGTGCGTTACCCGAAGGCCAGATCAAGGCCTTTCTGGACAAGCACCTGCCCGAAGGCGAGGTGCTGGAGGCCGAGGTCACAGGCGAAACCATTTCCGATGCACCCGATGAGAACGACCCGGTGGCGCGGCGCGAAGCGCTGCACCAGGCCGTGCTGAAGAACGCGCAGGACGAAGACGCTCGCTTCAGCTACGTCAAGCTGCTGCTGCAGGAAGGCGCGCTTGACGACGCCAAGGTCGCGTTCGCGCCGGTCATCAACCAGACCTCGGTGGTGCGGCGCTTCGACTCACTGCAACGCTGGATGAACGCGATCGATTTCGCAGCCGAGCGCACTGAGTTGATCGCCACGCTTGACGGAAAAATCGCCACCAACAAGCGCGACTTCGACGCCCGCTTCGCCAAGGCGCAAAACCTGATGGCGCAATCCGACTGGACCGCTGCCATGGACGAGTTGCTGGAGATCCTGATGCGCGACAAGAGCTGGGCCGAGGAACTGGCACGCAAGACCTATATCGCCATCCTCGACGTCATCGAACCACCGCCGATCAAGGTGGCGGATGGCCAGATTCCCCCGGTCGATCCAATCGTCGCCACCTACCGGCGCCGGCTGAGCAGCGTGGTGCTGAGCTGATTCAGGGACGTTTGTAGTCGCGCTCGCGCTGCCTGCGCAGCGCAAGAACGAACCCCGTGTCCTGCGCCCATCATTGCCTCAGGTGAACTGACCAGGAATCCTCACCCGTTCGACCAACTGACGCGAGGGCTGCGGGTGTAGTATTCATTTGTGCAAGTGCTCAAGGTCTGGATGGTCGTCACGCAAGGAGAGAAACGCCATGCAATCCGCTTTTATTCAATGTCAGCCGGACATCATGGGCGGCACGCCTGTATTTGCGGATTCGCGCATGCCAGTGCGCACGTTGGTCGAATATTTGGAGGCTGGTGAAACCATCGACGATTTCCTGGAAGGTTTTCCAACGGTAGGGCGCGACAAAGTGCTTGCCTTTCTTGAGGCGGCGGGGCGCCACGCAAGCCGGCTTTGTCAGCCCGGACCCTGGATTGCGGGTCGTGGCCCGCAATGACACACCGGAGACCCGCAGACAAACCTTAGTCCCGCAATGACAGGTGGACCTAAGCCATCAGCCGCGCCATTGCTTCCTGGTACTTGGCCGCCGTTTTGGCAATCACCTCATTGGGCACGCGCGGTGCCGGCGGGGTTTTGTTCCAGGGCTTGCCGTCGACTTGAACCTGCTCCAACCAGTCGCGCACGAACTGCTTGTCGTAGCTCGGCGGGTTGATGCCTTCCTGGTAGCTCTCGGCCGGCCAGAAGCGTGAGGAATCCGGCGTCAGCACTTCGTCCATCAAGGTGAGCGTGCCGTCGGCGTCGAGGCCGAACTCGAACTTGGTGTCGGCAATGATGATGCCCTTCTTCAATGCCATCTCGGCGGCGGCTTGGTACAGGCGGATGCTGATGTCGCGCATGCGCGTGGCCAGATCGAGACCGATGACGGCAACCGTCTGCTCGAACGTGATGTTCTCGTCGTGGTCGCCGGCTGCCGCCTTGGCGGCGGGCGTGTAGATCAGCATCGGCAGTTTCGATGCATTCTTGAGACCAGCGGGCAGCTTGACGCCGCACACCGACTGGCTCTGCTGGTATTCCTTCCAGCCGCTGCCAGCTAGGTAGCCGCGCACGACGGCCTCCACCGGTAGCGGCTTGAGGCGCTTGACCAGCATGGATCGGCCCACCACCTGCGGCACTTCGGCTGGCGTCACCACACTCTCGGGCGCCTCGCCGGTGAGGTGGATCGGGCAAATAGCCAGACCATTCGGACCGAGCTTGTCGAACCAGAACAGCGCCATCTTGGTCAGCAGCGCGCCCTTGCCCGGAATCGGCTCGCCCATGATGACGTCGAAGGCGCTCAGGCGGTCGCTGGCGACCATCAGGATGCGGTCGTCACCGACGGCATAGTTGTCGCGCACCTTGCCGCGGGCCAGCAGAAGAAGCGAAGTGAGTGTGGAGGTGTGCAGTGCAGCGGTCATGGCAGGCAATCGGACGTGAAAGAAACAGATTAAAAAAGGCCTGCAACGGTGCTTCAACCGTGGCAGGCCCCTATTATCGCAACGATGAATTACTGGACGACTTGCGCCAGCTCACCTCTTGCGTATTGACCCGCGACCACAAGCAGGCTATGGCCCTTGATCTTGGCGGCCTGGCCTTCGCAGCCGAACTCCAGATAACGCTGCTTGCAGATCTGTTTGGCGGCCTCGCGCGCCGGTTTCAGCCAGTCGCGCATATCGAACTTGTCCGGGTTCTGCGCCATGTACTTGCGCACAGCGCCGGTCATGGCCAGACGGATGTCGGTATCGATGTTGATCTTGCGCACGCCGAACTTGATCGCCTTCTGGATTTCTTCCACCGGCACGCCATAGGTTTCCTTCATGTCGCCGCCAAATTCGCGAATGATGGCCAGCAGATCCTGCGGCACGCTGCTGGAGCCGTGCATCACCAGATGCGTATTGGGAATGCGTTGGTTGATCTGCTTGACGCGGTCGATCGCCAGGATGTCGCCGGTGGGCTTGCGCGTGAACTTGTAGGCGCCGTGGCTGGTGCCGATGGCAATCGCCAGCGCGTCGAGCTGGGTGCGCTTGACGAAATCAGCCGCCTGCTCGGGGTCGGTCAGCATCTGTTCGCGCGTCATGGTGGCGTCGGTGCCGTGGCCGTCTTCCTTGTCGCCCTTCATGGTCTCCAGGCTGCCCAGGCAGCCGAGCTCGCCTTCCACCGTGACACCGGTGGCATGCGCCATGTCGACCACCTTGCGCGTGACTTCGACGTTGTATTCATAACTGGCGATGGTCTTGCCGTCGGCCATCAGCGAGCCGTCCATCATGACCGAACTGAAACCCAGGTTGATCGCACCCTGGCAGACATCGGGGCTCTGGCCATGGTCCTGGTGCATGACCAGCGGAATATGCGGATAGGCCTCGACCGCAGCCAGGATCAGGTGCTTGATGAAGGACTCACCCGCGTATTTGCGGGCGCCGGCGCTGGCCTGCAGGATGACCGGCGCGCCGACCTCCTCGGCTGCAGCCATGACAGCCTGCACCTGTTCCAGGTTGTTGACATTGAAAGCTGGAATGCCGTAGCCATTGGCAGCCGCATGATCCAGTAACTCGCGCATTGAGACAAGAGCCATTTTGAAATCCCTAGAAGTTGGTAACTGTGTGGTAACTATTTGCCGTTGAATGGAATTTTACCGTCTGGGGCCGCGAACGGCGTCGGCGCACGATCGTTTCGCCGCCGGGCCGCCCCAAGGCGAAACAGCCCCCTCGGGGGGCAGCGAAGTACACGAAGTGACAAGCGTGGGGGTCATCTCACCCCACCCGACAAATCTTGAGCATGTTGGTGCCACCCGGCGCGCCCATGGGTTCGCCGCAGGTGATGGCATAGACATCCCCCTTTTGCACCAGTCCGCGCTCCCTGAGATTGCTCTCGACTTCGGCCAGCGCGGTATCGCGGTCGGCACTGGTGTCAATAAACAAGGGGCGCACGTTGCGGTACAAGGTCATGCGACGCTGCGTCGCCACTTTGGAAGTCAGCGCATAAATCGGCACCTGGATCAAATGGCGGCTCATCCACAGTGCGGTCGAGCCGCTGTCGGTCATCGCGACAATGGCCTTGGCGCCGAGGTGATGCGCGGTAAACAGCGCGCCCATGGCAATCGACTGGTCAATGCGCTTGAAAGTCTTGCCGGTGAAATCGGCTTCGAGCTTGAAGTCTTCAGCGCCTTCGGCCGCGTGACAGATCTTGGCCATCTCCTGCACGGTTTCCAGCGGGTACTTACCGGCTGCGGTCTCGGCCGAGAGCATTACGGCGTCGGTGCCGTCGAGCACGGCATTGGCCACATCGCTGACCTCGGCGCGCGTGGGCATAGGGTTTGTAATCATGGACTCCATCATCTGCGTCGCCGTGATCACGACCTTGTCGTGTTCACGCGCGAGCTTGATCATGCGCTTTTGCAGGGCCGGCACGGCGGCGTTGCCAACCTCCACCGCCAGATCGCCGCGCGCGACCATGATGCCGTCGCTGGCGAGCAGAATTTCCTCGAGTTTCGGGATCGCCTCGGCACGCTCAATCTTGGCGATCAGCCCGGGGTGGTGACCGTCCTCGGCCGCCACGTTGCACAACTGGCGCGCCATCTCCATGTCGGTCGCGCTTTTGGGAAAGCTCACCGCCACGTAGTCGGCCTGAAAACTCATGGCGGTGCGGATGTCGTCCATGTCCTTGCCCGTCAGCGCCGGCGCCGTCAGGCCGCCACCCTGCTTGTTGATGCCCTTGTTGTTGGACAACTCGCCGCCCAGCTTGACCGTGGTGCGTACCGCATCGCCCTTGACTGCATCGACCGTGATCACAATCAAGCCATCGTTGAGCAGCAGTACGTCACCGGCCTTGACCTCGCGCGGCAACGCCTTGTAGTCGAGCCCGACGGCGTGCACATCGCCAAGTTCGGTGCGCGCGGCATCGAGCACAAACGACTGACCGGGCTCGAGCATCACCTTGCCCTCGGCAAATTTTCCGACACGGATCTTCGGACCCTGTAGGTCGGCCATGATGGCCACCTCGCGCCCAACACGCGCCGACGCCGCGCGTACCATGCGCGCCCGCTCGATGTGGTCCTGCGCCGTGCCATGGCTGAAGTTCAGGCGCACGACATTGACGCCGGCACGAATCATCTGTTCAAGCATGGCGGGGTCGCTACAGGCCGGGCCGAGGGTGGCAACGATTTTGGTAGCGCGACGGGGCATGGCAGTTCTCTTTTTGTAATCAAGTTTCCATTTTCCCACGGAACTGGTTACAGCCCGGCATCAGCTTGCAGCGCTTCGATCACAAGCAGCCATAGCCCGTATGCAGTGCAGCGCAATACGGGGTGAACACGCCTGTGCCGCAAAAGCCGCTGACTGTCGCACGCAGCTGCAGGCTGTCTCACACGGCTTGTGGCAAGCGATTGGCGTTCCTAAACTTTCCCTCAGACAAGCCTGAACCGGGTTCAACAGGAGTTAGAAATGTGGAACGCAATACATAGCAAATCACTCGCCAGCGCGATCTTGATCAGCCTGACAATCCAGGGCGCGCTGCTCTGGCAGTTCAATCAGATGAGCACCGAGGGGACGGGCCAGCAGATGCAAGCGATTGCGACCCGTGTCAGCGCGACAGCCGAACCGGCAACCCCCGCGCTGCGTGAGGTGACGCTGGCGCCAGTGATGGTCGTGGGCCGGCGCGAAGCGGTTCCGGGTAGCCCGGACACGGCCCTTGCCAGCACGCAGCCAACCGAACCCGAAGCGCGCAGCGCGCACCAGCAACACGACGCTCACATGTGATAGCGCTTCAGGCGCTGGCGCGGCGCTCCAGGATTTCGAAGGCCGGCAGCGTCTTGCCTTCGAGCACTTCGAGAAAGGCACCACCACCGGTCGAGATGTAGCCGATTTGCTTTTCAATGCCGTACTTCGCAATCGCCGCCAACGTGTCGCCACCGCCAGCGATCGAGAACGCGCTGGACTCGGCGATCGCGTGCGCAATCACGCGCGTGCCATTCTCGAACGCCGGAAACTCGAAGACGCCAACCGGCCCGTTCCAGACGATGGTGCCGGCGGCCTCGAGCTGGGTTGCAAGCAGCGCCGCAGTCTGCGGACCAATGTCCAGAATCAGGTCATCGTCGGCGACATCGGTGGCAGCCTTGACCGTGGCCGGCGCGTCGGCAGCAAAGATTTTGGCGGTCACGACATCGGTCGGGATCGGCACGGCCGCGCCGCGTACGCGCATGGCCTCGATCACGGCCTTGGCATCGGCCAGCAAATCGGGTTCGGCCAGACTCTTGCCGATCTTCAGACCAGCGGCCAGCATGAAGGTATTGGCGATGCCGCCGCCGACAATCAGCTGATCGACCTTGCCGGCCAGGCTCTTGAGGATGGTCAGCTTGGTCGAAACCTTGGAGCCGGCCACGATGGCAACCAAGGGTCGTTTGGGATTGGCAAGTGCCAGCGTGATGGCATCCATCTCGGCCGCCAGCAGTGGGCCAGCGCAGGCCACCTTGGCAAACTGCGCAATGCCGTAGGTGGAAGCTTCGGCGCGGTGCGCGGTGCCAAACGCGTCGTGAACGAAGATGTCGCACAGCGCAGCCATCTTCTTGGCCAGTTCTTCGTTGTTCTTCTTCTCGCCCTTGTTGATGCGGCAGTTCTCCAGCAGCACCACATCACCTGGCTTCACGCTAACGCCATCGACCCAGTTTTGCAGCAGTGGCACTGGGCGCCCCAGCAACTCAGCCAGGCGCGCCGCCACTGGCGCCAGTGAATCGGCCGGAGTGAACACACCTTCGGTCGGACGCCCCAGATGCGAAGTCACCATGACTGCGGCACCCGCGTCAAGCGCCATCTTGATGCAGGGAATGGAGGCGCGGATCCGCGTGTCTTCCGTGATGTTTCCCGCATCGTCTTGCGGCACATTGAGGTCGGCACGGATAAAAACACGCTTGCCAGTGACCTGGCCCTGGGCACACAGGTCGGAAAAACGGATGGCTTTCATGGAAAATCCCTTTTGTGAAAATTGCGTGAACAGATTGTAGAAGCGAGCGCAGTCTTACCAACCCAAGCCCAAGTGCAGCGGCAGGTAGACCAGCATGCCGGCGATGATGGTGCCCAGCACCGCCTGCCCCGCGCCCTTGCGCCAGAAGAACCAGCCAGCCCCGGCGGCAACGGCAAACAGGCGCGCGTCCTGCCAGGTACCGATGAATTGACCCTGCGACATCACCACCTCCGGTACGACGACGGCAGCCAGTGCGGCAATCGGCGCATATTGCAGACCGCGCTGCGCCCACAGCGGTAACTTCCAGGGCTTGCTGGAGATAAAGAAAAAGGAACGCGTCAACACCGTCACCAGCGCCAGGCCGATGATGACCGCGATGGTCCAGGGATTGGCCATCCCATTCATGCTCGGTCCTTTCTGAACCAGACCGTATTCTCCAGCATCAGGCAAACAAGAACCGTGACCATGATGGCCATCAAAATATTGAGTTTGAAGGGCAAGGCAAAAGCAACAACCGCCACCGCCCCGGCGACGCCAACCGAAACCCGGCGCAAACCTCCCGAGGCCAGCGAACACAGGATGCCGAGCAAGGCCAGGATGCCGGCGAAACCCAGACCCCAGCGCGTCGGGATGAAACTCGACAGGCCGACGCCGAGCACGCTGCAGCCAACCCAGGTGACCCAGTTGACGCCGCAATTGCCCGCCAGATAAGCCTGCTGCGCCAGCCGCTGCGCCGGGTCAGTGCTCGCATGCGCAAAACGATTGCTGAACAGCACATAGCTCAGGTCGGTCGTGAGGTAGCCCGTGAGCAGGCGTTGCCCTAGCGGCAAATGCATCATGTAGGGTCGCATGTGGGCACTGAAGACGACGAAGCGCAGATTGACACAAAACCCGGTGGCCAGAATCACCCACATCGGCGCACCGGCGCTGAGCAAGGGAATCGCCGCGAGTTGCGAACTACCGGCGTAGACGATCAGGCTCATCAACAGCGCCTCCATCGTGCTCATGCCCGAATTGACCATCGCCACGCCCGTCATCAAGCCCCAGGCCGCGATGCCGGGCGCCACGCCGAGCGAATCCATCGCACCGACGCGAAATTCAGGATGGCGGTAATGGGCGCGCAGGAAGAACACTAGCTCGAACTCTTCTCAAACACCATGCCCGGCTGCAGATCAAAGCCGCGCAGGAACTCGGCCACGCTCAGGCGCTTGGCCCCGGGGCGCTGCAACTCGGTGATGATCAGCATCGAGTCCAGCGCCGCCACCACAATGCCCTCAGCACTGACGGCCACAACACTGCCCGCTGGCGTGCCCGCCGGTGCCGGCTGCGCCAGTGCTTGCGCACGCCAGATCTTGAGCGTTTCGCCTTGCAGCATGGCTGTGGCGCCGGGCGCCGGATTGAAGGCGCGCACACGCCGTGCAATCTGCGCCGCATCCTGTGCCCAATCAATCGCCGCCTCCATCTTGTCGATCTTGTGCGCGTAGGTCACGCCTTGCGCTTGCTGTGCAATCGGCTTGAGGGCATTGACCGAGGCAACTTCCAATGCCAGCAGCATGAGCCGTGCGCCGAGCACGGCCAAGCGCTCCTGCAGACTGCCGGTGGTATCGCTGGCCAGAATCTCGGTGGTATGCGCGAGCAGCATATTGCCGGTATCAAGCCCGGCGTCCATTTGCATGATGGTGACACCGGTCTCGACGTCGCCGGCCTCAATCGCGCGCTGAATCGGCGCCGCACCGCGCCAGCGCGGCAGGATCGAGGCGTGGATGTTAAAACAACCCAGCTTATGGACCCCCACGCTTGCCATTGCATGTGCTGCGCTGCCCCCCGAGGGGTCCGTGCCTAGCTTGGGGCGGCACGGCGCGTCGGCACCCATCGTATCGAGCACCCACTGCGGCAGGATCAAGCCGTAGGCGGCCACCACTATGGCTTCGGCATGGGCGGCCAGCAGGGCGGCGCGCGCCGCTGCGGCGTCGTCCGGGTACTTGCCATCCAGACGCAAGCTGCGCGGTTGCGCGATCGGCAGACCCTGCTCAAGGGCAAACTGTTTGACGCTGGAGGCATGCAGTTTCATGCCGCGCCCGGCCGGACGGTCCGGCTGCGTCAGCACCAGCGCAATCTCGTGGCCGGCTGCGTGCAGATGTTGCAGGGCGACGCGCGCGAAATCGGGCGTGCCGGCAAAGGCCAGCCTCACTGCGCTTCCTCGCGCTGCGCCTTGAGCATTTTTTTCTTGATGCGGTTGCGCTTCAGGGGCGACAGGTATTCGACAAAAACCTTGCCCATCAGATGGTCCATCTCGTGCTGGATGCACACCGCCAGCAGGTCCTCGGCCTGGACCACACGTGAATTGCCCTTCTCATCAAGCGCACTCACGGTGACGGCATCAAAACGCTCGACACCGTCGTAGATACCGGGCACCGACAGGCAGCCTTCCTCGTTGAGATGGGTTTCGGCACTGGTCCAGACCACTTGGGGATTGATCAGCACCAAGGCCTGGTCGCGCTCCTCCGAGACATCGATCACGATCAGACGTTCATGCACATCGATCTGCGTTGCTGCCAGGCCGATGCCCTTGGCCTCGTACATGGTTTCCAGCATATCGGCAATCAAGGCCTGCATGCGGGCATCGACGGTCGGCACCGGTTTGGCAACGGTGTGCAGCCGGGGATCGGGAAAACGAAGAATCGGAAGTAAAGCCATGAGGTGTTCAATTGAGAAAAACAGGCGCCTTGCGTGCAAAGCTGATTTGCGACGCAGGGTTTCGGCATGTCGCTATTTTCGCCACTTTTCGCGGCGCTGGCGGCGCTCATGCGCCAAAGGCGTTGCCCGAATCGGGGCTTGCGTGCAAAATCGCGGCTAATTTGCAATGATCTTGCACCACCTGGCGAGGCGGCAAGGCACCCTCGCGATCAGTTCAACCGGCAACTTCAGTGCAGCTCACCATGACAAAAATGACAACGGCCAAGTTCAAACAGACACCCCGGGCAATTGCAGCAACACTGGTGCTGCTCAGCTCCAGCCTGGCACTGAACGCCTCGGTCTGGGCGCAGAATTTGCCCGTGACGCCGCTGCAGCGCGCCACCGCGACCCAGGTGGCGCAGGCCGGTGTGCCCCTGAGCGAACTGGCCCCCAACGCGCCTGACAGTTACACCGTCGTGCACGGTGACACGCTGTGGGCGATTTCGGGCACCTTCCTCAAGAGCCCCTGGCGCTGGCCTGAGTTGTGGGGCATGAACCTCGATGAGATCCGCAATCCGCACCTGATCTATCCGGGACAGGCCTTGTTCCTGGAGAAAAAAGACGGCCGGGCTCGGCTGCGCACCAACGCCACCGCGGCAGACGCCGCAGGCACGGCCGAAATGCCGCCGCTTGCGACGGTTCGCCTGTCGCCGCGCGTGCGCTCCGAAAACCTGGCCAGCGACGCACTGCCGGCCCTGAACGCGCGCATGCTGGAAGCGTTCCTGACTGGGCCGGTGATCGTCGAAGAGAACGGGCTCAAAGCTGCGCCGCGCGTTGTGGCAACGCAGGACGGCCGCGTCCTGCTGAGCCGCGGCGACCGCGCCTACGCACGCAGCCAGGGCGATGCAGCACTGACCGATGAACCGGCGCAAAAACAGAAGGCGTTCCGCCTGTTCCGCGATGCCAAGCCCCTGATCGATCCGCTGAGCGGCGAGGTGCTCGGTTATGAAGCGCCCTATGTCGGCAAGGCGCTGCTGGTGCGCAGCGAGTCGGTCGAACAGGTCACCGAGAAAGATGGCAAAACGCACAGCGATATTGTTCCGGCCACCATCGACATCGTGGCGGCCCGCGAAGAGGTGCGCGTCGGCGACCGGCTGCTGCCTGAACCCGAGCGAGCGTTCCAGAGCTATGTGCCGCATGCACCGGTGGGCACGATTGACGCGCGCATCATGTCGATCTACGGCAACGGTGTTGTCAACGCCGGACAAAATCAGATTGTCGCCATCAACCGCGGCACGCGTGACGGCGTCGAGGTGGGCCACGTTCTGGCCGTTCTGAAAGGCGGGCGGCGCGTGGTCGACCCGACCGACGCGGCACGCGCCGAGATTCAATTGCCCGACGAGCGCAACGGTTTGCTGATGGTGTTTCGCAGCTTCGAGAAACTGTCCTACGGCCTGGTGCTGGAGATCACGAGCGGCGTCAAGGTCGGCGACCGCCTCGTCAACCCGCGCTGACGAGGACACAAGCGGGGGCCGGCCATGGAGCGCGACGAACTCGGCCACTGGCTGCGCCTGACACGGACACCGGGCATCGGCAACGAAGGCGCACGCAAGCTGCTGGCCGCCTTCGGTCTGCCCGACAGCGTCTGGCAACAGAGCGCCAGCGCCTTGCAACAAGTGGTCTCGCCCAAGCAGGCCGCTGCCCTGCGCGTCGAACCCGACGGCCTGGCGGCCCTGCTCGCCCTGACCTTGAACTGGTTGCATGGTGCAGAAGCCGACGGCATTGAACGCCGCATCGTGACACTCGGCGATGCCGACTACCCGCCCTGCCTGCTTGCGCTCGACGACCCGCCGCTGCTGCTTTACCTGATGGGCACGGGCCACTTGAGCGCGCCCTGGCTGACGCGCAGCATCGCCGTGGTCGGTAGCCGCAACCCCAGTGCGCAGGGCGCAGCCAATGCGCGCAGTTTTTCCAGGTCACTCGGTCAGGCCGGCCTAACCGTGGTGTCGGGCCTGGCCCTGGGCATCGACGGCGCCGCCCACGAAGGCGCGCTCGACAGCGTGCTGCCAGGGGCGCAGCACCTGGCAACGATTGCCGTGGTGGGCACCGGGCTGGACCGCGTCTACCCCGCCCGGCACCGTGATCTGGCGCACCGCATCGCCTGCCACGGCCTGCTGGTCAGCGAGTACCCCATCGGCACGCCGCCGCTGAGCGCCAACTTCCCGCGCCGCAATCGCCTTATTGCCGGCCTGGCGCAGGGCACGCTGGTGGTGGAGGCGGCGCTGAAGTCAGGCTCGCTGATCACGGCGCGCTTGAGCGCAGAACAGGGCAAGGACGTGTTCGCCATTCCGGGCTCGATCCACCTGACGCAGGCGCGCGGCTGCCATGCGCTGATCAAGCAAGGGGCCAAGCTGGTCGAGTCGGTGCAGGATGTGCTCGAAGAGATGGGCGCCACGCCCATGGCCACGCCCGCCATGACCGATGCCCTGCCAGACGCCGATCAAGGCTTGCTCAAAGCCCTCGGCTTCGACCCGGTCGGCCTCGATGCCCTGCAAGCGCGCAGCGGCCTGGCTACGGCCGATCTGCAAGCGCAACTGATGACCCTCGAACTCGACGGCAAAGTGGCCCGCCTGCCAGGCGGCTTGTTCCAGCGTTTGATGCATGTGTAGCCTGTATGAAGCCGAAGGCGTAATACGGGAACGCCTGTGCCATGCCAGCGCCACCCCACCACGAACTTCAACCTGCCGCCACGCTTGCCACCCCAAGCGGCGCCCCATCCCGCACCACCTCCACCACCTTGCCCTGCTGCAAAACCAACACGCGTTGCGCGCCGGCAATGGTCTCGGGCCGGTGCGCCACGATGATGCGCGTCAGGCTCATTTGCGCCAGGGCTTGCGTCACGCGCTGCTCGTTGGCAATGTCGAGGTGGCTGGTGGCCTCGTCCAGCGCCAACACCTTCGGGTTCTTGTACAGGACGCGCGCCAGCAGCACCCTCTGCTTCTGCCCACCCGAAAGCGACGAACCCATGTCCCCCACGAGCGTCTGGTAACCCATCGGCATGGCGGTGATGTCCTCGTGCACAGCGGCAAAGGCGGCGCAGGCGTGGATGCGCGCCTCGTCAGACTGCACGTCAAAGAAGCTGATGTTGTCGGCAATGCTGCCGGCCAACAGCACGTCTTCCTGCAGCACCGTGCCGATGCGACGCCGGTAATTTTGCAGGCCCAGGTGTTTGACGGGAATACCGCCGTACAGCACTTCGCCCTCTTGCGGCGCGCGCAGACCCAACAACACCTTGAGCAAAGTGCTCTTGCCGCAACCACTGGGGCCAATGATGGCCACGCTTTCGTCAGGCTGCAAAACCAGATTCGTGTCTTTCAAAATCCAGGGTTCGCCCTCGCCATAGCGAAAGCTCACGTTACGCAGTTCAATGCTGGGTGCCAAGTGCGTCAGATCGCTGTCTGGCAGGGCGTCGCGCTCAGGTGCGGCCAGCACGATGTTACACGCCTCTAGTTGCACCTTCAGTCAAGATTTCGTATTATTCGTTTGTTTCGTTTTAATACTGAACCTTATCTGAATCAATACTTGGAGGCACCATGCCTAACGCTGCCACACTGGGTAAAACACCTGCACACCGCTACGACCCATTGGGACCATTAGCAGATGCCATCGGTTCGATGACTGGAACCGTGTCCGAAAAGGTTGCCAGCGCATTGCACCAGGTTCTTGAAGCCACCACCCCGGCAAGCCGTAGCGCTCGCTTGCAGTTGATCCGCCATTTGGTGGACATTGAGAGCCAATCGGTCGGTATCGAGATTCCGAAGGCGGTTGTCACCGTAAATGACCTCATCAGCACTGCACAGGCTGCTGAATTGCTGGGGTACAGCCGCCCCTACGTCGCCATGTTGATCGACCAGAACCAGCTCAAAGGTGCC
>CAIXNB010000100.1 GCA_903920695.1 uncultured beta proteobacterium | reverse complement strand
CCTGGCCAACAATGAATCAGCGGTACGGGAACTGACAGATGAGACGCTGAAGAAGATCGCTCACGAGTTGACCGAAAATCTGAGGCAAAACCTGAGTGTGGATTGGTCTGAACGCGAAAGTGTGCGGGCCAAGTTGCGGCTGATGGTCAAGCGCATACTGCGCAAGTACAAATATCCGCCTGATCTGCAAGATGCCGCTGTTGAACTGGTGTTGCAGCAGGCGCAGGCATTGGGTGAGAGTTGGGGCGAATGAACAGGTTGCAACTTATTGTGGTGTGCTTCATCGTTTGGCGGATTCAACTGCAGATGCCTGGAAACTGACATGCCAATTGATCGGAAATTATTTTCTCGTTGTATCACTGCTAACGGTGCTCCTGACTGGAAATGCCCGACTTGTAGTGCAGGCTATCTGAGATTAGAAAAAGACACTCTCAAACATTCATGGTCAGCGGAGTCCAAGCAAGCGTCGAGTCATGAGGCGTTCGGACCAGAGTGGGTTGTAAGCAGGTTTATCTTATTGCTCAAGTGCGACAACGTAAAGTGCTCTGAAGTTGTTACCGTTTCTGGCTCAGGCAGGGTAGCTGAATATCCAGATGAACGGATGGAACACCTTGATTATGTGGACGAGTTTTTTCCATCGTACGTCCTACCTTCGCCGACACTAATCAATATTCCAACCCGCACACCTGACAAGGTGGTCGCGGAGCTCAAAGAGGCTTTTGTTGCGTCATGGGGTGATTTTTCAGCGGCAGGAAACCATGTTCGCGCTGCAACGGAGTTCGTTCTGGATGACCTGAGAATTAGACGTACGACAAAAACAATCCATGGAAAGCGTTCATACCTATCATTACATTCCCGTATCGACGGAATTAGGCAAAAGTACCCAGCAGTTCATTCGTCACTGATCGCAGTTAAGTGGCTTGGAAACGCCGGTAGTCACGCCGGGGCACTTACACGTAAGTCTGTATTCGATGCCCTCGATATATTTGAGTCTGTCCTGGAAGAGCTTTATTCGGATCACCCCAAAGCACTCAAAAAGCTTGTTGCAACAGTAAATCAACGCAAGGGACCGACCCGATGAAAAGTGTTTATGTTGAAGCTGAAATGTTGCAAAACATGTTGGTGTCTCAAGCTACTGGCGGCGTTGAAGACGAATCCGAATACACACGACTGCGACAAATCCTGTTGGCACAATCTTTAATGGAAAATCAAATTCCAAGATTTGTGCAAACTTGCCGAAGCTTGTCCCAGTTTTGGCAGTTCATCAAACAGAAATTTGGAACCTACGCTGAGCGGCGTGCCTACCTGTGGGATGAATTTCGCCCACTTTTAGAAAAACTGGAAAACGACAGAGAAACACCGTCAGATACTATAGTGACACTCGCACTAGAAAAGTTCGATTCTGCAAACATACAAGCAGTCTGGGCAAAGGCCATCGAACGCCGGACCTCGGACCCAGAGGGTGCAATCACTATTGCGCGAACATTGTTGGAATCCGTCTGCAAGCACATCTTGGAGGAGGCGAACTCGACTTTCGATAACAGCCCGGATCTTTCAAAACTGTACAGACAAACGTCGGATGTCTTAAACATTGCACCGTCGCAACATACTGAACAGGTATTCAAACAAATACTAGGTGGTTGTACGTCAGTTGTTGAGGGACTTGGTGCTTTGCGGAACCGGTTAAGCGACGCACACGGTAAAGGGAAAATCGGGGTAAAGCCAGCACCACGCCACGCCGAGTTAGCAGTGAATCTTTCTGGCGCACTAGCCATTTTCTTGATTGCCACTTGGGAATCACGTGGCAAAATTTAGTGGAGTCTCAGACCGTCGCAAATTGATAAACCTGAAGACCCACTTTGCAATCATCTTATCCTGCGCACTATAAATGTCTGTCATCAAGGCGTTGTCGCCCAGTGCGTCAGCCATCTTCTGATTCGAGAACGGCATCACCAAGTCAACATCCTGCTCAAGGTAGCTTAAAGCGGTGTCGGCCGTTCTGTTGGGTGAGCCTTCAAAATCGAATGGCATCACGACAGCAGCAATAGTCACTGCACCAGCGTTCCACGCCGCCTTTGCGATGATCGGCAAAACATTAGCGCCAGTACCGCCACCAAGGCCAGCGGCCAGTATGACCGTGCCTGCACCGTTTACGGCGGCATTTATCACGCCGATATTGCGTAGGGCAGCAGCTCGTGCAGCGTTCGCCCGACCACCAGCACCGGAGGGAGCAAGTGAAATCGTCTTCAGTGACAGACTGCCAGCCGCCGTTTCATAGAGGGTATCGACTGAAAGCAAGCTCTCCGTTCCAAGGTCAACGCACACCAGTTCTGTCACGTTGGTGAGTTTGTGCGGGTCAAGGCTTGACCTGAATGAGTGAATGAAGTTGCAACCTGCGCCGCCAACACCGATGATTTTTGTCGTCCGATGACGGAGCGAGGTTTCAGGCACGTGTGATTTCAATGGCGTCAAGACTGATCCTGACCATGCCGATGGACCAAAGCCGATACTGACAGCGCCAGCGCCAAGACCCTTCAACAATATCCGCCTGTCCATTGCGAGTTCCTGTTTTGGTGAAGTCAGGACGTTGAAGCGCCAACTTTCATTTTTGGCATTTAGTTTGTTGGATGCTTGATCCAAGCGCTAATGTCGGAGACAGCTTGCTGCTCCATGCCAATGAATCCGTGCCAGTGATTGCCTTCACACGGCGAGCCAGTTGGGTTTGAACCACCGGAGACCATCATCAACTTCTTGGTGGGGCTGTATTTCAAGCCGCTAAGGATGCTCGGCACTTCATTGGGTCTGCAGATGTCACATGCGTCTTTTTCGTGGTGATACACCAGCACCGGAACCTTGATCTGCTTGAGGTCTTGCTTGGGCAGTGCCCCTGCCTTCTTGTACGCCACCACACTTGAACTGACCACACCGCCAGCGATTTGACTGTCTTGAAGGTTAATCAGCATTGATGCGGTGCTGACTGTTCCCCGACTGGTGCCAACAACCCAAATGGGCGCAGCACTTTTACTCTTGACCCATTCCAGCACGGCTTTTACGTCTTGCATATGGGTATCGGAAATTCGATCTTCATAGCCAAGTTCATCCGAATCGTTGGGGCGACCGAAGATGGCGAGATTGAATCCTTCAGCGGCCCAGAGCTTGGAAGTGCGTACCAAAAAATTATTGCTTGTGGGCCAGCCATTTTCGACTTTGCCAAAGCCACCGCCGCCACCAGGAAAAACAAAGAGCGTCGCCGTGGCACCTTCAGTGGCATGCCAAAACACGGTTGCCTTTATGTCAGGCCGTGTTGGAACTTTGACCAGTTCACCAGCATGGGCGATTCCAAAGCTCACAGCCAAGGCCAGAGCAGCTATCCCCGACATGATGGGTCGAAGGAATTTCGGAGTGGTGTGCTTCATAAGTTGGTCACGTTGGTTGGAAGTCAGCAGTTTCACGGCGACACCGGGATGCCAGCAACATGCAGCCTGTCGACAGGGCAGAAATTTCTGATAACAAAAATCCGAGTCGTTCGATGGTGTCAGCGTCAATAGTACCGTCGGCAACCAGAGGTGAACTGTGCGCCAACAGAAGGCCAATTCCCCCTACACCACGATTGATGGTGTTCATCGTGGTCTCTGCGGCCTCAGCAAGCACGATAAGTACGGCCGGATCAGCGGCTTGGTAGTCCACCTGTTGGTTGCTTTCCTTAACGGGCAGCATGGGTAACCAGTCCAGCAGGTCACGCATCGGTTCGATGGCAATTGCGCGTTCGACCATGCTATTGCTCCAAAGGCAGCGAGAGTCGTGTCTTGACACGGTTCACACCGTCATTACAGGCTTCGGTCACAACCATGACCGGGCCGAACTGAGTCTCGTATCGTGTCGCTATCGGGTTGCAGTCTTCCAATGCGGCACTGCTTAACGACTGAACAAGACGGTCAATGGCATCTCTCGTGTCCATGGCGTGCCATCCCAAGAGAAATCCCGGCTGCAAATTTTGTGCTTTCAACAGGCCCCTGGCTGCAACGGTTACCTCGATTAGCCCGAGGTTCGATTTTGGTTCGTCGGTGAGGACGATTACGTCACCCTCATCAGGCGACGTGTTTTCGTCGTCGGCTTTGCTTCTGCCGTTCATGTTTGAACTCCATTTTTCTGTGTGGTTCGGGGAATGAAATGCGGGCAGGCGGCAACAAATCTCAGTCAACTTGTGCCAATTCGCTGATCCCGATACACGGCAGAGTCATGGGCTCCAGAGCTTCAATGTGTTTGAGGCTTTGTCCCATGAAACTGCCTGCGTACATGGTGGAGACCTACTTGGCTTTGCGGGCCATCGCTGTGTCAGGTCGTGGTGTGACCTCGACGTAATAAAACGGTGGCTCGATCTTCAAATGACGAAAATCCGCTGTGATGCGGTGCTTCTCGTCAAGCCAGCTCGCCGGGTCCAAAATGTAATTGAACGCCTGCTGAGTATCTGTGCCGCGTACGGCATGCCAGACAACTGAGCGACCAAACTGCATGTCATCATTCCAGGCGATGGTCAAGATTGCCACATCCGGCAAAGACGCAAAATCGCCAGCTTCTTTTTCGTCGCTGCCAATAAGTCCGTGTTGAAAAAGTAGCTTTGCGACCATCTCGTTGTAAACCCACGCTGGTCCGAATCGTGGCAAGCCAAACTTATAGGCCTGCTCCTTAATGTCGGCGAGGGTTTGATTCGTCAAGATGGCGACGCACGCCAGACTGTCGTCAATACGCTCCTCCATGACGACTTTGTTTTTGCCGAACGGTGAGACATATCCAGAAGGGATTTGTCCCGGTACTTTGGCTGAAGCCATAGCTTTTCTCCTGAGTGGTGAAGTGAAAAGCGCAATGCAGCGGCCACGCCAGGGGTTGAACTTGGTCCCGGTGAGGTAAAGAAAAGGGAGTCTGTTTGCGAGTCTTGAGTGAAAACTCAGATCGCGATCTGTCGGGCGCTGCTTACGCCACTGGTGTCAAATCTTACTGTTCGGCTGGCGAAAGTTCGACTTGACGGCGCTATTGTAATAGGAGCATTTTGGAAATATTTGGCTAAATAACTTCGCGTATACAGCAGGCTAAATTATTCCATCTACGTTAAATCTTGAGTTTCTCTGCTCGGATAAGGGACAAAACCCTATCTATTAACTACGTTGATTTTGCACCCGTGTCCAACTCGGCTGGTGCAATCGGTGTAGCACAGTAATGGGCCCAAGCGTCCATCATCGCCCTTCGCCTGTCTAGGCGTGTGGTACGCAGATAAGCTGCTTCCGTTTTATCGCCAACAACATGGGCTAGCGCCGCTTCCGCCAACTCCCGAGGAAAGTCGGTCATGTCGGCTGCCCAATCGCGAAAGGTTGAACGCATGCCGTGAGGCACAGCTTTAAGCTTCATTCTTCTCATGAGTTGCAGCATGGTCATATTTGAGATGTGTTGCCCATGCTTGATGCCTCGAAATACAAATTTTTCATCCGGTAAATGTCCGATGCTCTTGATGATCTCGACAGCTCGGTCACTCAATGGAACTACGTGAACGCGATGAGCCTTCGTGCGTTCTGCCGGAACAGTCCAAATTTTCTTATCCAAATCGAATTCAGTCCAACAAGCGGCAATGACCTCGCCAGTGCGTGCTGCCGTAAGTGCAAGAAACTCTAAAGCCCTCACTGAAACGCCATCAGGTTGTTGGCGGAGTTTCGTCACGAAAGTGGCGATTTCCGCATGCGGTATCGCAGTGTGGTGTTTGACCTTGTTGACCTTGCTGGGCTTTGGCAAGAGTTCACTTAGGAAAGCCTGCCAACGCGCAGGATTCTCTGCACTACGGTACGAACTGATGGCTGCCCACCCAAGGATTCGTTCCATCCGCCCTCGAACGCGCGTTGCCGTGGGATTTATTGTTTTCCAGATTGGCTTCAACACTTTCATCACGTGATGAACGTCGATTTCCCGGATGGGTACATCGCCAATCTTTGGATAGACAAAGTCCTGCAACGACTGCCCCCACTGGTGGGTATGCTTGCTGTTTCGCCACTCGTCTTTGTGGGCTTCGATGTACTGCTCGGCACACCATTGAAAGCTTTTATCCTGAACAGCGTTGGGTGCCGCATTGGATCGATCTCGTGCTTCCTTCGGATCGACCCCCTTGAGAACCATGGACCGATATTGCTGAGCCATTTCCCGGGCCTCAGCCAACCCAACGGTAAAAGTTGGACCCAAGCCCATGGCCTGTGGCTTGCCCTTAAAGGTATACCGAAACAGAAAAGATTTGGTGCCTCCAGGTGTGATTTGCAGGTACAGTCCCCCTCCATCCGATAAAAGCTTGGTGCTCTTTGGGTTGTCGCCAGGGGTGGCTTTTTTGATTTCGAGTGCAGTGAGTAGGTTTAATTGACGGGCCATAAGTTGATGCAGTTTGACTGCAGATCGAACGTGACTCTGGCAGGATACCCCATGACAGCCCGCGACAAACTCGCAGTACCGTATCGCATACGGTATTGGTATGATGTACCCCAGTGGACATCAGTGAACTACTGTCGTACTTCACCGCTTCCGCCAGAACCCAGCGTTCAAAAAAAGACCCAGCCACTTGGGCTGGGTTAAAGATTGCTCTCGCCGTTTACGCGCAGTGCAATACCGTTAGCAGGGCCAACTTTAACCACGCTGCGGCGCCAGTTCTGTGCGCTACACCACATAGCGATACGCATCAGAGATACCCAATCATGGAATCAACGCGAATCGACAAGTGGCTGTGGGCGGCGCGTTTTTTTAAGACGCGCTCATTGGCAAGCGATGAAATCAACCATGGCCGCGTACAAATGGCGCAGCAAGCTATCAAGCCGTCCAGGGAGATCCGCGTCGGTGACGTGATCAGCATCGTGCAGGCCCAAATCCCGCGCACTGTCGTGGTCAAAGGCATCAGCGAACAACGCGGGCCAGCGCCGGTGGC
Organism: uncultured beta proteobacterium; assembly: GCA_903920695.1. Lineage (GTDB taxonomy): Bacteria > Pseudomonadota > Gammaproteobacteria > Burkholderiales > Burkholderiaceae_C > Rhodoferax. The sequence goes on along the minus strand of CAIXNB010000100.1, from coordinate 6,189 downwards.
GCAGCAACTGTACGAAGAGACGCATGACAGCCTGCAAAAGCGGGCCCGCGCCATCGAGCACAATCGCCTGAACCCGGAGCCCGCGCTGAGCATTGCCCATGGCCGCCCGACCAAACGCGACCGGCGCGACCTGCAAAGGAGTTGGGAGGCTGATTAGGCCGCATCGATTACCGGCATAAACCCACTAACAGCAAGATCATCATCACCATGAAATTTCCATCGCGTCGAACCCTGTTGACCATCCTGGCCGCGCTCTGCGTCTGGAGCGCACCGCTGCACGCCGAACCAGCGTGGCCAAACAAGCCGGTGCGCATTGTGGTTGCCTATCCGTCGGGCGGCGTCAGCGATGCGGTGGCGCGCATTCTGGCCGACAAACTGGCCGTGCAACTGGGAACACCAGTGCTGGTGGAGAACAAGCCGGGTGCCAGCGGCAGTATCGGCATTGACGCCGTGGCCAAGTCAGCACCCGATGGCTACACCTTGGGCTTCTCGGCCATCAGCCCGCTGGCGCTAAACCCGCATCTGAGCAAGTCGCCGTTCGACCCAGCCCGTGACATCGTGCCGCTGGTCAGCGTGATGTATTCACCTGTGCTGCTGCTCGCCACCAGCGCGACGCCCGCCAAAGATCTGCGCGAGTTGGTGCAGGCGGCACGCGCCAAACCGGGCGCGGTACGCTGGGCGACATCAGGGTCGGCATCACTGGGCCACATCATGCTGGAACAACTCGGCGCTCTGGCCAAAGTCGAATTCACGCACGTGCCGTACAAAGGCGGCGGTCAGCAGATCACCGACGCGCTCGGCGGCCAGTTTGAAGTGCTGTCGATCAACAGTAGCAGCGTCATCATGCAGCAGATCAAGGCCGGCAAGCTGCGGCCTCTGGCGGTCGGAGCGCCGACGCGTCTTGAGACGCTACCGGCTGTTCCCACGCTGTCCGAACTCGGCTACGCGCCGGCCAACCTGTCATCGCTGTTCGGACTGTTCGCGCCTGCCGGCGTGCCAGCACCCGTGCTGGCGCGGCTTAACGCCGAAGCCAACAAGGTCTTGACGCGGCGCGAGGTGCGCGAGCGGCTCCTCAGCGCCGATAACGTGCCAACCGGCGGCTCGACGGCCGAATTCGCGCGGCAGATCGCGGCCGAGTCCGACAACAACCTGCGCATCATCCGCGCCGCTGCGATCAAGGCCGACTGATTGTGAATGTGCCGCCGCGAGGCAATATGACGGCCTGATCTGGCGGGCTATGTTCAACATATCCACGCGCGAAATAGGGCCTTCTCGATTGGGCTAGTGTTGGCTCGATCTGAGTATTGAACAGGGAGGATCCCTATGAAACTGACGGTCAATGGGCATACGCATGACATTGCAGTGGAAGCTGAAATGCCCTTGCTATGGGTGCTGCGCGATGTGCTGGGCATCACCGGCCCCAAATACGGCTGCGGTATCGCGCAATGCGGCGCCTGCACGGTTCATGTTGGCGGTGTCGCCATGCGTTCCTGTTCCGTGCCGGTGGGGTCGGTGCAGGGCACGGTGACCACCATCGAAGGGCTGGGCAGCCCGCAAGCCTTGCACGCCGTGCAGGCTGCGTGGGTGGAACACCAGGTAGCGCAATGCGGCTACTGTCAATCGGGCCAGATCATGACGGCTGCTGCCTTCCTGGCATCCAACCCCACACCGAGCGACGAGCAGATTGATGAGGCGATGTCGGCCAACCTGTGCCGCTGCGGCACCTATCCACGCATTCGTCAGGCTGTCCGTACGGCGGCCACCAAGCTCAAGGGGGGCTGAGCCATGAGCAGAATAGCAACGATTGCGCGGCGCACCTTTCTCATCGGGGCCGCCACCGTGGCGGGCGGTGTTGCCATTGGCTATGTGGCCTACCAGCGCTCCCCGAAAAATCCGCTGTTGGATGGATTGGGCCAAGGCCAGTCCACGCTCAACCCCTATGTGCGCATCGACGCCGACGGTGTCACGCTGATCACACCGCGCGCCGATCTGGGCCAGGGCGCGACATCAATCCAGGCGGCACTGATCGCCGAGGAGATGGACCTGGCCTGGGGGCAGTTCAAGACCGAACCGGGCGCTCCCAGCGCCGCCTATTACAACGGCAAGGTGTCGGCCGAGACCTTCCCGATCGCCGCCGCCAGCGACAGCTTTGGCGCCCAGCTCGGACGCAAGATGGGCGACGTGATGGGCAAACTGATGGGGCTCCAGCTCACGGGCGGCTCATCTACCGTGTCGGACGCGTTTGACAAGCTGCGCGTGGCCGGCGCCGTGGCGCGGCAGATGCTGCTCGCCGCTGCTGCGCAGCAAAGCGGTGTGCCGCTGTCGCAACTCAAAACCAGGGATGGCCATGTCATCCTGCCCGACGGCAAGGCACTGAGCTACGCCCAGTTGGGCGCAACCGCCGCGCTGATCAGCCCACCGTCAAGCGTGGCACTCAAACCGGCTGACCAATGGCGCTATCTGGGCAAGCCCATGCAACGGCTCGATATCCTTGCCAAATCCACGGGCACGGCTGTCTACGGCATTGATTTGCGCATAGCCGGCATGGTTTACGCCACCGTCAAGACCAACCCGCGTCTGGGCGGCGCCGTCCAATCATTCGACGCAGCGCTGGCCGAAAAGGCCGCGGGTGTGATCAAGGTCGTGAGCGTGCCAGGTGGCTTTGGCGTGATTGCCGACAACACCTGGCGCGCTTTTCAGGCCGCCGCCTTGGTCAAAACGCAGTGGGGGCCGGCGCCCTACCCGGCCAGCAGCGAAGCCCTGTTTGCTTCAGTCGCGAATTCGTTCGACGAGGCGCATCGCGACAGCCGCAACCGCGATGACGGTGCGCTTGAAGTCGCGCTGAAAACAGCCGGCTCCGCCGTGCTGCAGGCGCAATACCGCGTGCCCTATCTGGCGCATGCGCCGCTGGAGCCGATGAACGCGGTCGTGCAGTTGAAAGACGGGCGCCTGGACATCTGGACCGGCACCCAGATTCCACGCTTTCTGGTGGCCGCAGCGGCAAAGCTGACCGGCTTGGCCGAGGACCACATCCACCTGCACGCCCAGATCAGCGGCGGCAGCTTTGGCCGGCGACTGGAAGACGATTACGTGCGCCAGGCCATCGCGCTGGCGATGGCGCACCCGGGTGTGCCAATCAAGATGACGTGGACGCGTGAAGAGGACATGACGCACGACTTCCCGCGTCCGATGGCCGTGGCGCGCATGCGCGGCAGCGTCAAGGATGGTCAGGTCCATGCCTACGACCTGGCCATTGCATCGCCGTCCGTATCGGCGTCGCAGTCGGGCCGACTCAACCTGCCCATGCCGGGTCCCGATATAAGCATCGTGGCCGGCGCCTGGGACCAGCCGTTTGCCATTCCCCACTATCGCGTCACCGGCTACCGCGCGCCGGCCAGCGTGCCGGTGAGTTCATGGCGCTCGGTTGGCGCATCGGGTAACGGCTTCTTGCACGAGTGCTTTTTCGACGAGTTGATTCAGGCGGCTGGCGCCGACGCCCTGGCTGAGCGACTGCGCCTGTGCAGCCATGAACCGTCGCGCCGCGTGTTGCAGGCGGTCGGGGAAATGTCCAGCTGGAACACGCCGCTGCCCAAAGGCCGCGGGCGTGGCCTGGCGTTCACGCTCTCGTTCGGCGTGCCGGTGGCCGAGGTGATTGAAGTCACTTCCACTGCCAAAGGAATACAGATCGACAAGGTCTTTGTCGCCTGCGAAGTGGGCAAGGTGCTGGACCCGGTCAATTTCGAATCGCAAGTGCAAGGCGGCGTGATCTGGGGGCTGGGGCACGCCATCAACTGTGAAATCACCTACGCAGACGGCGTGCCGCAGCAAACCAACTTCGACGCCTTTGAGGGCCTGCGACTGAATCAAACGCCCCAGATCCAGGTGCGCGCATTGCAAACGACCAACGAGGTTAAAGGCATCGGAGAACCGAGCGTGCCGCCTGCTGCGCCAGCACTGGCAAACGCGATCTTCGCCGCAACCGGCAAACGCATTCGTGAACTGCCTCTGAACAAGTTCGTCGCGTTTGTCTGATGCAGACATCAAAGGCGGCGCTCGTTTCTACGTTACCTTTGCCCATGCAACTCGGCGAGCCGCTCCGCGATAGTGCCCGGCACAGTTTGGTCTGTTACCGCACAGAGTCGGTGCCCGCATTCACTTGATACTACGGTCTCCGGTGTTAACTCCCAACCGGCGCCGGATGCAATATCCGGCATTGCCCCCGGCCACTGAGAAGTGCGCCGGGGGGTTTTTTGTAGTACCACTATTCGCCATATTTTTCACTTTTACCCATGCTCTGCTCCTGGAGTAGAATCGCGCCCTGAGTTCACTGCCTATCGGCTTTGAACCTATCGAGGTTTCGGCCGCTGGACCCGCGTAGCGAATCAGCGGCCTTTGTCTTTTCTGGAGCGCTTTCATGCTGCTCCACCGAGCAGACGAAGGCAGTCCAAGCGCGACCAGAGGGGTGAGGTTCTGATTTTGCCGATGCTGTTGTCTGCTTGGTAGCAGGTCACGAAGTTGGCCTTCAACACGCCGTCGCGCTTGAGCCCCATCGCCACGACAACCACAAAATCTTCGTAGACGACCGCCACCCGGCGTGTTGCGTCATAGCGCCGTGCGCCCTTGTCCCAGCCCGCGAACAATTCCGCGTTCTGGTGTTCCAGTGTGGACTTGATCCAGTCGATGCGCTGCGCCCGCACGGGCGAGAAGACGTCCTTGCGTCCATCACGCGCCGTGCTCTCATAGAACGTATGCCCGAACTTGGCGGCACCAAAGAACACCCTGATTCCGTCAAAGGTCTGGATATTGCCGCGACAGTAGACTTGCTCGTAATGCGCGCAGTACTCGGCCACAGTGGCGTAGTTCACCAGTGGTGGCAAGGCCATCACCACCCCCCTTGCAGTCGGATTTTGAAGATGTTGAACTTCTCTTCCATCTTGTGAGTGGGTGCGAGTGAACGACCAAGTGCGGATTCGAGACGGTTGACAAGGGCTGACTTGGCCGTGCCGTCGCGCAAGGTTTCGTTGATCCGACTGCTTGCGGCCCCGAGCAACAAATCGCATAGCTGTATCAGGACAACTTCGTGAGAAGGAAGTGACTGGACGCTATTGATGTTCGAGGTCAGGTTGGCGCGCGACAAACATTGCATGAGCACGTGCAGGCGCTTGGGGTCGCGGTTACTCTTGATGTCGCAGAAGACGCGGTAGGTATTGAAGTCGAGCACCCAGTGATGCAGAAGCTGGTAATAGAACTTGTAGAACCCAAGCTCGCCATCATTGTCGTGAAACGCCAAGTTGAGTTGGGTGCGATCAACAGCAATGCAGCGAAAACGAAGATTGTCCCCATAGCCAACGAATAGATCAATCAGCTCAAGGTAAAAGTCCTTGCGATTCGGGGAAACTTTGCTCCACTTGATTTCCCCCCACGCTTGGTGCCACTGCCTCAGCGCACCAATCCGCGCTTTGATCTCATTGCGCAATTCTTCCGGTAGCCAGAGGCTGCCGATCATGAGGTAACGTGCACGCGGATTCGCAGACGTCAGGACATCCGGGTTGGCCTCATCGCAATACACCTCAAACTTCATTCTCACGCCCCCTGCGGTGAACCCGGCACCACCCGAAACCCATATCCCGTGCAATCAACTCGACTGTGCACATGCCAGCGATAGCCGTCCATCATTCGCCGAGTAAGCACGAGATTGGACACCCGTCGCCCTGAGGGCGCAGCCGACATCGGCCGCCGCCCGAGCTATAGGAATTGGGCACCCAAATGGTGGGACGTCACAGACTTGAACTGTGGACCAAAGGATTATGAGTCCTCTGCTCTAACCAACTGAGCTAACGTCCCGACCGAAGCCAGATTGTAATGACCCTGGGGTGACCTACTTGTGGTGGCTCAGGGCGTTGCTGACGAGCTTGGAGGTGATGTCCACAATCTGGATCATGCGGTCGTAGGCCATGCGGGTCGGGCCGATCACGCCCAGGGTGCCAACCACCTGGCCATCGACTTCGTAGGGCGCGCTGACGATGGATAATTCTTCGAAGGGCACAACCTGGCTCTCGCCGCCGATGAAGATGCGCACGCCTTCGGCCTGACCCGCGATATCGAGCAAGCGCATGAGCTGCGCCTTTTGTTCGAACAGGTCAAAGGCACGACGCAGATGGCCCATGTCATTTGAAAAATCGGTGACTG
>CAIXNB010000099.1 GCA_903920695.1 uncultured beta proteobacterium | reverse complement strand
GGCAGTGCCATGGCGTAGGCCAGACCGACGAAGGGAGCAGCCAGGAACAGGGCAACGTTCTTCACGGTTGTTGCAGCGGCGGCAGTTGCTGCTTGTGTTGGGAGGATTTCAGCGAAATCGACTGGCATTTGGCCGGCGGTGCGAAGAGTGGTTGTCATGATGGTTCTCCTTGGAAGTTCACTTGATTCAGATGATTAATCCTTTGCATAGCCCGTGCCAACTCAAAAACAAATTTTAAAATCCAATGGAATCAATGGGTTGCAAGCTTCTTCGGGGTCCGAAGGCAAAAATCGGTGGTCACGGCCGGATGCTGATGTACAAAATTTTCAGGCACCAGAAACCAGGGAAAAACAAAATACCCAAACAAATCAATCACTTAGTGGGCCTGTGCGGCAAATATTTTTGTTGTGCAGTGCCTGCGGCTTTGTTAGCCCTGGCCGCAAGGTCGTGATTGACAAGAGCTAGCCGCCTTTTTTGCTGGGACAATGCGCCTCATGTTTTTATTGTTTGAAGAAGCCGGAAAATTTATGGCCGGCCGCGTGTTGTCGGAAGCCGAGACCTCGGCGCAGGTTGAGATTGACAGCGGCAAGCGGGTCAAGGTCAAGGCTGCCAACTTCCTCTTGAAGTTTGAAAAACCATCGCCGGCGCAATTGCTCAGTGAGGCCCATGCCATCAGCCAGAGCATCGAGCTCGAACTGGCTTGGGAGTTTTCGCCTGAAGAGGAGTTTGGTTTCGCCGACTTAGCGCGCGAGTATTTCAACGACAAGGCGACGCTGGAGCAGCAGGCTGGCATGCTGTTGCGCCTGTTCGAGGCGCCGCACTATTTTCGCCGTGCCGGCAAGGGCCGCTTTCGCAAGGCGCCGGCCGACATCATTGCCCAGGCCTTGGCCGCGATCGAAAAGAAAAAGCAGATCGCGTGGCAGACCGAGCAGTGGGTTCGTGAACTCAGCCAGGGCCAATGCCCGCCGGCGGTGCGCGAGCAGCTCTACAAGATTTTGTTCAAGCCCGACAAGAATGCGCCCGAGTACAAGGCCGTGGTCGAAGCCTCGCGCGCCACCCATCTCGGGCCGCTGGAGTTGCTGATCAAAGCTGGCGCTATCGACTCGCCTTACCAGTTTCACTGGCGTCGTTTCCTGCTGGAGAATTTTCCCAAGGGCACGGGCTTCGGCAAACTGCAGGCGCCGCTCATCCGTGACGAATTGCCGCTCTCCAGTGCACGCGCCTTTTCGATCGATGATTCGGCCACTACCGAGATCGACGACGCGCTCTCGGTGCAAGGCCTGGGCTCGGGCACGGTGTGCCTGGGGATTCACATCGCGGCACCGGGCCTGGCCATTCTGCCCGGCAGTGCGGTGGATCAGGTCGGGCGCCAGCGTCTGTCTACCGTCTACATGCCGGGCTATAAAGTCACTATGTTGCCCGACGATGTGGTGCAGAGCTACACCTTGCAGGAAGGGCGCGAGTGCCCGGCGGTATCGCTCTATGTGATGCTCGACGAGGCCACACTGCAAATCAAATCAAGCGAAACCCGGCTCGACCGGGTGCTGATTGGCGCCAACCTGCGCCATGACCAGCTCGACGCTATCGTCACCGCCGAGTGGCTGGAAGACCCTGCGTTCTCGCATCAGGCCGATCCGCAGGCTTTGCTGCACAAACGGCCACAGTTGTCATTTCTGCACCGTCTGGCCCGGCACCTCAAGGCCGCACGTGAGGTCGTGCGCGGCAAGCCCGAAACCTTCAACCGGCCCGACTATAACTTTCGGCTCGTCGGCAATGAAGGTCGCGAGCCGCAGGGTACGGAAACGGTGCAGATCAGCATCCGCCAACGCGGCGCGCCGCTGGACTTGATCGTTTCCGAGGCCATGATTCTGGCCAACAGCACCTGGGGTGGCTGGCTGGCCGAACTGGGCGTGCCAGGTATTTACCGCAGCCAGGCTTCCCTGCTGCCAGGCGTCAAGGTGCGCATGGGCACCAAGGCCTTGCCGCACGCTGGCATTGGCGTCAAGAGCTACGCCTGGAGCACCTCGCCGTTGCGTCGCTACACTGATCTGGTGAATCAGTGGCAGATCATTGCCTGCGCACGCCACGGCAAGACGGCGGCCTTGGCGGCGCCGTTCAAGCCCAAGGATACCGACCTGTACGCCATCATCTCGAGCTTCGATGCCGCCTACTCGGGCTACAACGCCTACCAGGGTGCGATGGAACGATTCTGGACGCTCAAGTACCTGCAGCAAAACGCCATTGCGGAAATTGATGCCACCGTGTTCAAGGAAAACATGGTGCGTGCCGACGATCTGCCACTGGTACTCATGGTTGCCGGTGCCAGCGGTTTGCCGCGTGGGGCACGGGTGCGCGTGCGCTTGGGCGATATCGATCAAGTCACGCTGGATGTGAACGGCACTGTGCTGACGCGACTGGACAGCCAGCCTGACACCGGGAGCCTGGCGCCCGACGCTGCTGGCGAAGAGGAAGAGGAAGAGGAAGAGGAAGAGGAAGAGGAAGACGAAGGCTCCGTGGCCGGGCCGATTGCGATTGCGGTCGACCTGCTTGAGACCGACAGTGAGGCCAGTGCCCCGGCCACTGATCAACCAGCCCCGTGAAGCTGCGGTCTTTCAGCACGCTGCAACTTGCGCTGGGCGCCTCGGTCGCGCTGCATGCCGTGCTGCTGACGGTACGCTTTGTCGATCCAGAGTCCTTCAACCGCGTGTTCAACGACACGCCGCTGGATGTCGTCCTGGTTAATGCCCGTACCGGCGAGCGTCCACTCAAGGCACAGGCTATCGCCCAGGCGTCCATGGCGGGCGGCGGCGATGCCGAGGACGGCCGTGCCAGCAGTCCTTTGCCGCCAGCCTTGTTGACGCAGACCGGTGACGACGGCGAGGCTCAGACGCAAGCCCGGTTGCAGCAACTGCAGGAGCGGCAAAATCTGCTGCTGTCCCAGGTCAAAGCGCAGTTGGCCGCGCTGCCCGCGCCCGATCTGCGCCAACCCAGCGATGCACCGGATCAGGTCCAGTCCGAAGAGCGGCGCCGCCAGCTCAGCAAACTGCTGGCCGAGATTGAACGGCGCATCAATCAGGAAAACAAGCGTCCGCGCAAGCGCTACATTGGACCAGCGACGCGCGAAGAGGTCTATGCCGTGTATTACGATCACCTGCGTCGGCGCATCGAAGACAAGGGAACGGAGAATTTCCCCGAAGCCGGCGGCAAGAAACTGTATGGGGAACTGACCATGAGCATCGCGGTCAATGTTGACGGGCGGATCCATCAGATTAAGATTCCGGAAAGCTCGGGCAATCGCGCGCTTGACCGCCGTGCCGAAGCGATTGTCCGCGCTGCCGCACCTTTTGGCCGCTTCAACTTGGCGATGCGACGCCAGTCCGATCAAATCGTGGTGTTTTCGCGCTTCAAGTTTACGCGCGATGAAACGCTGGAAACCCGACTGACTGCGAAATGAAAGAGACATGGGAATCGATCTTTACTGTGTGATGGGAAACCCGGTGGCGCACAGCCGCTCACCCTGGATTCATGCGCGTTTTGCCGAACTCACCGGCCAGACCTTGCGCTATGACCGGCGCCTGATTCCGATGGAGGGTTTTGCCACCTCGGTGCGCGCTTTTGCTGCCGAAGGCGGGCGCGGCTGCAACATCACCGTGCCGTTCAAGTTTGATGCCGCCGTGCTGGCTGATTGCGTGAGCGAGCGCGCGACGCTGGCTGGCGCCGTCAATGTTCTGAGTTTTCAGGGGGGCGCCATCCTTGGTGATAACACCGATGGTGCTGGCCTGGTGATCGACTTGCAACGCAATGCCGGCTTCGATTTGCGCGGCCACCAGGTGCTGCTGATCGGCGCTGGTGGCGCTGCCGCCGGTGTGTTGGGTCCGCTGCTGCATGAGCACCCAGCCAGCATCACCGTGGCCAACCGTACCCTGGCGCGTGCCAGCGTACTGGTTGCGCGCCATGCCGAGCTGGCGGCGCAGATGGAGGTGGAACTGGTGGGCAGGAGCCTGCTGGATTTGCGCGGCAATTTCGATCTGGTCATCAACGCCACCAGTGCCAGCTTGAGTGAGGCTGGTATCCCCGTGGCGGGCAGCACGCTCAAGCGGGGTGCGCTGGCCTACGACATGATGTACGGTGCGCCGGCGCAGGGCTTCCTGACCTGGGCCGCCGAACACGGCGCTAGCGCGCGTGATGGCCTGGGTATGCTGGTCGGGCAGGCAGCCGAGGCTTTCCTGATCTGGCGCGGCGTGATGCCGCCCGAGCAACAGGTGCTTGACGAATTGCGCGCTGTCATGCAGGAACGGTCATGACGGATTTGCGATGGGGGTCATGGCGTGCGGATCAAGTCCGCAATGAGGGCCTGTGAAACCCGTGCTGCGCTGGCTTGCTTTACTGGCCATTGCGCTGCTGGCGCTGCAATTGTTTTTTGTGACCCGTATTGCGGTGATGGCGCGGCTTGATCCGCAATCGACCGCCTTCCAGCGCTCCGAAGCCTGGCGCGTGCTGCGTGAGAAAGGGCGCCTGCCATGGCGCCAGCGCTGGGTGCCATATGCGCAGATTTCAGACAAGCTTAAGCAGGCCGTGATCGCCAGCGAAGATGACGGCTTCAGCAACCATGACGGCGTTGACTGGGACGCGCTGGAAAAAGCCTGGCAGAAGAATGCGCGGGCGCAGGCCCAGGCAGCCAAAACGCAAGCGGCTCGAAAGCCGGGCGCGACCGCAATCAGCAGCAAACCAGCGGTGCGCGCGCCCAAGGTCGTGGGCGGCTCCACCATCACGCAGCAACTGGCAAAGAACCTGTTTCTGTCGGGCGAGCGCACGCTCCTGCGCAAAGGCCAGGAGTTCGTGCTGACCCTGTTGCTTGAGGCACTGCTCGACAAGCAGCGCATCCTGGAAATCTATCTCAACAGCGTTGAGTGGGGCGAGGGCGTTTTCGGCGCCGAGGCGGCGGCGCAACATTACTTCCGCAAACCGGCGGCGGCGCTCAACGCCTACGAGGCGGCTCGTCTGGCCGTGATGCTGCCGCGCCCCAAGTATTTCGAGAAACTACCCAACTCCAGCTACCTGGCCGAGCGCGCCCAGCACATCGCTGGCCGCCTGGGTAGCGCCGAATTACCCTGAGGCATGATGTTATGGCGTCCCATTTTTTGTCAGTGCGGACCTGATCCGCAATCCAAATTCTTGAGTGGAAGTGGATGCCGGATCGAGTCCGGCATGACAAGCAGGG
>CAIXNB010000098.1 GCA_903920695.1 uncultured beta proteobacterium | reverse complement strand
GGTCGTCATGTTCAGGCTCCGTACTGTGCAACTTCGGGGTAGGCGCGGATCATCGCCACGGCCTCATCAAAATACTTGCCGCCCGCCGCAGCCAGCTTGGCGAGCGAGGGAAAACCAAACCGGTGCACATCGCGCAACTGCTTGTTGACCACCACCAGGCGCCCGGCAATCAACACCATGCGGCCAAAGCCTTCGTGGCTCATCTTCATCATGGGCGACACCATCTGGCCGGTCTCGTGCTCAATCGCGACGGCAACCGCGTTGTAGAAGATCTCCAGATGCCACAGCGTCTCGGGGTCAGGGTCGCCCAGAATCGGCAGGGCGCGACGCTCTTCGGCCGTGTGGATGTAGGGCTTGAGCAGTTCCAGATCGCTCTTGCTGTCCCAATTGCCGTGGATGTCTTGGGCCCGCATCTGGCGGATCAACTGCCGGACAAAGGGCGTGCCCAGCAGGCTCGCGTCGCTGGCAGTGCCCTCAGCATCTTGTACCGTTGCCAACGCCGTCATGAAGTGACCTCGTCTTCTTCAAAGCTGACGCTGCGCGGGCTGTCCTTCGCCATGGCCTTGCGCAACCAGGGCGGCGGCGTGCCCTTGAGTACCGCCTGCAGCTTGTTCAGCAAATCGGCAATCGCTTCCGGGCCCGGCACCTTGATCGGGTGAATCTTCATGGCCACAACGCGCGCAGCGGCGGAGCCACCGATGGCCGCGACATAAACGATGGCGCAGTCCTTGATGGCCTCGAGTTTGGGGCCGAGCTTGTCCTCGTCGCCGTCTTCCTCCAGCTTGTCCCCGAAGTCGAAGCGTTTGACAAAGTTTTGGTCCTCAGGAGTGACCTCGTACACAACAATGCTCGGGGCCCAGCCAAAGTGGGCATCAACGCGTTGCTGGTCCTGGGTTGTAAAGGCGATTTTCATAAGGGTTCTCCTGGTTTGATCAGGCGCTGGCCGCGGCCAGACTGCTGGGGGTGGATGGCGCGCAGCCGCCACAAGGTGGCGCTGCGACGGTGGCAGTCGGTGCAGGCGCCGGGCGCGCGCTTGCGGCGCGCTGCGCCTCGGGCGTCAGCGGCCAGTCACCTGGATGGTGGTGTTCCATATTCGCCAGCATGGTGTTGGCCAACTCGAAGATGAAATCCATGGTGCCGCGGTAGCCGACCATGCGGCGATGCGCGTTGCCGATGCGGTCGAACACCGGAAAGCCGATGCGCAGCAAGGGCTTGTTCAGGCGCTCGGCGGCCTGGCGTCCGTGCGAATGGGTGATCAGCAGATCACAGTCCGCCGCGCCGCGCTCCAGGTCTTCCAGATCACCGAGCGTCACCTGCGGCGCCGGCAGCAGCGCGTGCGCGGCGGAGCGCGTGGTGCTGATGCAGCAGCGCAGCTCTGCGCCCATCTCATGCAGCAGACTGCCCACGGCCAGCAGCAGATCGGGTTCGGCCGCAATCGCCACCTTGACGCCACCGGTGTAGAAATGCCCGTCCAGCATGGCGTCGAGCAGCTGGCTGCGCTGGCGCCGGTACTTGGCCGGCACCGACTGGCCCGAGACCACCGACAGGCACTGCAGCAACTGATCGTTGACCTCCAGTCCCATCAGGCGCGCAAAGATCCGCAGCGGCGTGCCGGCAATTGCGTGCAGCGCCTCGGCCGCTTCGCGCGTCTGCTCGCCAACGCCGATCGTCAGGGCGGAAGCGCCGGCAGAGCGAATCTGCTCCAGCGTCGTGCCGCCCAGCGTCGTGCCGCGCCAGTCGGGCGGGATGTGGCCGTCGAGCGAGCCCGAAATGTCGGGCAACACGACGGCCTTCAGACCAAAGCTCTCGATGATCTCGCGCAGTTCGTCGATATCAGCCGGGCTCAGATGACTGCCGGGCAGCAAGGTAATCTGGTCGGCCTGGACCGGCAGCGGCTTGACCAGTGTCTTCACGATGGCCGTGACGGCGTGCTGATAACCGTCCTCAAAACCGCCCACATAGTCGGGCGTGGAGACATAGACAATCTCGGTGTCGGCCAATTCGGGTTTGCGCTTGCGCACCGTGACGATGTAACCATCGACATCGTCGCCCTTGGTCTCGGTAAGTCCGGTGGAACAGATGGCGATGATTTTTGGGTTGGCACGCTTGTGGATGTTGAGCAAGGCGGCCTCAATGTTGTCGTAGCCACCCATGATGGAGGCGACCTCGTTCATGGCCGTGGTCTGCAGCGGGATGGATTCCTTGAAGTGCCGCACCAGCAGCACCAGACCAAAAGAAGTGCAGCCCTGTGAGCCATGCATCACCGGCATGCAGGCGTCGAGGCCCAGAAAGGCCAGGCTTGCACCCAGCGGCTGGCTCATCTTGAGCGGGTTCACCGCGCAGGCTTTTTTCGATTCAACAACGTTTGCCATGCTTGGATTCCTTTTAGAGACGTGAACGGGCCAGGGCCAGCGCGGAGGCGGCTTTGCCGGGCCGCTGCTGGCGCCCCCTTGAGGGGGAGCCGCCGCAGGCGCTTCGGGGGCGGGTCATCATGCTCCCCAGGGCGCGGCAATGCGCACCTGCTGCCACATCGGGTTGGAGAGCGTGCGGTCGATCTGGTGCACCAACTCGACCATGCCCTCGTAACCGGCATACGGGTAGTAGCGTTCCTGGTTGATGTCGAGCCACGGCATGCGCGCCTTGAGCGCGACGAACTGCGTGCGTCCGCCCGAAAGCATGATGTCGGCACGGGCATCGCGCAGCATGGCGTACATCTCGCGCGGCGTCATGTCGTCGATCATGTGGGCGCTGTCGTCTTCTTTCAGACCCATGATCTCCTGGATTTTTTCCTTGTCTTCCTTCGTGCTCTTCTTGACGCTGGTGCCAACGATCTCCATGTCGCACTCCTGCAGCGCGGCCACCACCGACCACGACTTCACGCCACCCGTGATCAGCAGCACACGCTTGCCTGCCAGACGCTGGCGGTACTGGGCGATGCGCTTCCAGACGCGCGCTTCTTCGACTTCGATCAAGCGCTCGGTGCGATCCAGCAGATCGGCTGGTGCGCCTTGTTGCACCAGCAGTTCGGCGATCTGGCGCAACGCGTCGCTCATGTCGCCGATGCCGTAGAACGAACCTTCAAAATAGGGAATGCCCCAGCGTTGCGCCATCCGGGTGGCGATATTGATCATCGACTTCGAGCACACCACCATGTTGACCTTGGCCCGGTGGGCACTGGCCACCTCGTTGTAGCGGGCGTCGCCCGCGATGCAGGACAGGATCCGAATGCCCAGCGCTTCAAACAGCGGCTTGACCTGCCACAGTTCGCCCACCAGGTTGTAGTCACCGATGATGTTGATGTCGCAGGGCGTCGTGAATTCGGGTTCGCGCGTGCCGATGACGTAGTCCAGCAGGGCCTCCGCGCCGAGTTTGTTGCCCAGGTTCTTCGGGCCAGCAAAGCCCGGCACGTTGACCGGAATAATGGGCTTGCCAAACTTCTCGCTGGCGCGCTGGCAGACCGCCTCGATATCGTCACCGACCAGGGCCGTGACGCAGGTCTGGTAAACAAACACGGCCGGCGGATCGTATTTTTCCAGAATCTCGCGGATCGACTTGAACAATCGCTTCTCGCCACCGTAGATCACATCGAACTCATTGATGTCGGTGGTGAAGCCGCAGCGGTAGAGCTGTGAATGCGACGAGCTGCTGTGCCGGTTGTCCCAGGAGTTGCCCTCGCAGGCGATCGGCCCGTGCACCAGGTGCGCGGCATCGGCAATCGGCTGCAGGGCGATCTTGGCACCGTCAAAGGCGCAGCCACCAGCGGCGGCACCGGGCTTGAGCTGCTTGGTGCAGCCCTTCTTGCGTTCATTGCCGCTCTTGGCCTGGTTCTTGTCGCAACCCGGCTCGTCAAACACTTCGGCGATCTTGGCTTTGAGTGCGGTGGACATGGACAACTCCGGATAACTGGGTTGTCCATGTACAGCATTTTTGATGCCAGGCCCAAGCCTGACTCTGGTCGTGGGTTTTGTGCGGTATGGGAAGCCTTGCTGTCGGCGTCTTGGCTGGATTGAAGGGATTGCGACAGAGGGCTTGCGACATCAGCAGGCCGTCAAGACGGTCGCCCATAAAAGATCATCAAAATATTGCCTGCAATCGTTCGCCTCACCATAATTCGATTCGTCAGGAAACAAGGCGCCTGACATGTCAAACGACGCCACGCTGACCAGCAAGGGGCAGACCACGATCCCCAAGGCTATTCGGGATAGTCTTGCCATGAAAGCAGGAGACCGAATGACGTTCACGTTGATGCCCGATGCCACTGTAGTGATGCGGTTAACAGGGCCATAGGGAGTGATCTCTAATTTATATATCCATATGTACGGATGCATTGATTCAGATCAGCCTGCTCCACCGTAACTCGCACTAGGATAAACCCGTAGTGCCAGGAAAGCGATTGCCTTCCCAGTACATCGGCGTATCGGCTTTGACAAGCCATCGTGTCTGGCATAGCTGTCATGCGCTTCTCCATCCGTTGGAATCATGTTCCGGTCCGGCGAGATGGTTCACCACGGTTTATCCACGAATGGAGGTTCACCATGAAGCACAACTCCCACCCCGCCCTCGGACTGCTCAGCGCCACGCTGCTGGCCGCGGCCATAAGCGCCTGCGCGCCTGTCACCCCCGCGCAGACGGCCACTGGGTCGCGCTGCGACGCGGTGGCGGCCAAGGCGATGGCGGTGAAGGACCACTGCCTGCGCTGCCACGCCGAGACCAGGCAGAAGGAAGGCCCGAGTTTCAGCGCCGTGGCGATGAAGTATCGCGGCAATCCCAACGCTGAGGCCAATCTCTACGAACACCTGACGATCGGCGACGGGGCGAAGATGCTAGAAGGGCACGCCGAATTCCACAAGTGCATCGCAAGCGAGAGCCCTGAAAAGATTCGAAACATGGTGCGCTGGATCCTCGATCAATAGGCCGACAGACTCGGGCCGCGCGGCTCAAGCTGCTTCGCAGCGATCGCGCAGTTGCGCATTGCTTTATTAACAAGCAAGAACTTAAGCACTTGGTGTGGGAATTCGTCGCATGAACAATCAGAAGAACAGAGTCGCCTGCATAAACTGCAACTTGCGCAAGCTTTGCCTGCCCAGTGGGCTTGGTTCGCAAGATCTGGCGCACATTGACGAAGTGATCGTCGTGCGTCGCAGGCTCAAGCGCTGTGAAACACTCTTTTGTACTGGGGATGACTTTGCCATGCTCTATGCCATACGCAGAGGCTTCTTCAAGACCAGCACAGCCCTGGAAAATGGTCGAGAGCAAGTCACCGGTTTTCAAATGCCCGGCGAAATTCTCGGCCTCGACGGCATCTTGGATGACCACCACACCTGTACCGCAGTTGCACTCCAGGATGCTGAGGTCTGTTTCTTGCCTCTTGATCGGATCAGAGCGTTGTCGCCATTGGTAAACGGGTTGCAGCATCATTTCCACAAAATCATGAGCGGCGAGATTGTGCAGGAGCAAGGCGTGATGCTGATGCTTGGCAGCATGCAGTCGGAAGAACGACTTGCCGCCTTCCTAGTTAACCTTGTTGGACGGCTTCATACCCGCGGCTTTTCGCGCACAGAAGTGATACTTCAGATGACCCGTGAAGAGATTGGCAGTTATCTTGGCATGAAGATAGAAACCGTGAGCCGGATATTTACAAGATTGATGGAACAGGGCGTGGTCAAGGTGAACCAGCGCCACATCCATATTCTCGATCAAGTTGCGCTGATCCGGCGTGCAAGTCAGTTCGAAGGTGCACGGGCAAGCTAACACCGCCAACATGATGGCGTTAACACAATACAAGGCCATCCATGATTTCCCTATCCCGCGCTATGACCTGTATCTTGTTCACTTTGTTATGCCCAATGGTGTCGTTGTAACGATCGAATCCTGCCGTCTCGGCGTCGAGCGCAACGTGCAGCGCCTGCTCGATCCCAATGAACGGGTCGGCGGCCCAGATAGCGGCGTCCTCAAGAGAGGCTCGGCGCATCATTCCAGGTGCAGCGGCAAGCACCTCAAACCAAGGGCTGCTGTTAAGGCCAAAGCTGCCGGTTAAGGCCGGTCAAGCGCGCACCCACCAGGAACATCAACCGTCCGTCGGTAGCCTGGCACCGCTCAAATGCAGTTGCATCCAGCGCTGGAGTTCGGCCACGTGCTCGGCCTCTTCCTTGACAAACTCGTGGGCCAGCACGCGGATCTCCGGGTCTTCGGTGGTCTGCCACACGTCCTTGTAAAAATCGAAGCCTGCGGTCTCGGCGTCGAGCGCCACATGCAGCGCCTGCTCGATGCCGATGAACGGGTCGGCGGCCCAGATGGCTGCCGCCTCGGGGCTCTCGACATCGGGCCAGCGATAGTCCTGCGCCTCCATTTGTGGCAGGGTGCGAAAACCGGCGCGGGCCTGGGCATCGCCCAGATGCAGCAGCGAGTAGTCGGCCAGGCGTCGGAACAGCCGGCCCACCTCCCGGTTGCCGGCCGTCGTCATGGCGTCGGCCAGTTGGCCGAAGCGCAGCGCCGCCTCGCGCTCCAACTGGATCGTGTGCGCCAGGAATTCTTCTACGCTGTTCATGGGGTGCCCTTCCCCGCTGCTCAGAAATTCACCAGGATGTCTTCGTCGCGCACCACCATCTGGCATGCCAGACGCCAGGGCGGCGGCAAGTCTTTGGTCTCGGCGTCGAGAATCTGCTGCGCCGTGATCTTGCCGGCCAGGCGCAGCACAGTCTTCTCTTTTTCGGTCAGCGCGACGCCAATCGGCGTCTTGCCCGACAGCACCGTGACACGCACCTGGCACGAGCCGCATTCGCCGTTTTCGCATTCGGAGTCGAGCGGAATGTTGTGGGCCTTGGCGGTGGCGAGCAGGGTGCTGGTATCACCGGCCACGGCGTACACCGTGACATCCTTCTTCATGCGCGGGGAACTGAAAGTTACGTTGGCCATAGTGTTCTCACTGTGAATGCCGTGCCTTAGCGCACGGTGTCGTAGGAGTAATCGGTCTTGCCGATGTCCATCGTATTGCCGTCGAGCGTCTCAAAGAACTCGTCGAGCAGCATCACCAGCACGCGCAGCGCGCCGTCATAGCCCCAGGTGGCGTAGCGGTGGTAGTGGTGGCGGTCGAAGATCGGGAACACCAGGCGCACCAGCGGCGTCTTGGTGTCACGCTCAAGGAACTTGCCGTAGGTGTTGCCGATGATGAAGTCGACCGGCTCGGTGAACAGCAACGAACGCAGATGCCACAGATCGCGCTTCGGGTAGGCCTTGCAGCCGGCACCGTAGGGGCTTGATGCGAACAGCGCGTTCACCTTCTGTTCCCAATCCTTGCCACCGTTGGTGGACAGGACGTGGGTCGGTTCGGCACCGAGTTCCAGCAGAAAGGCGGCATAGCCCAGCGTCTGGTCCGGGTCGCCATACACGGCGAAACGCTTGCCGTGCAGGTGTGCCTGGCTGTCGGCCATCGCATCGACCAGTTCGCCGCGCTCCTTCTCCAGCTGGGCCGGAATCGGCTTGCCGGTCAGACGCGAGATCGCCATCAGGAATTTGTCGGTGCCGGCGACGCCGACAGGGGCGTTGAGCGCCACCACTTCCTGGCCATGCTCGGCGATGAATTTGCTGGTCTTTTCGCAGCAAAATTCCTGGAACACGATGGTGGCCTTGGCGTGCAGTGCCGCCACCACTTCCTCCTTCGTCGTGCCGCCGGCATACATGCGGAACTCGCCGTCGGTCGGCGTGTTCCAGGCGCCTGAGGGGTCGCACAGGATGTTGACCTTGACACCGAACAGATCGAATATGCGGCGGATCTCCTTCATGTTGCCGACGACAAAACCATCGAAACCGCCGATGAAGTTGATGCTCTCGTCGGGCACGCGCAACAGCGGTTCGGTGGTCTTGGCCTTGCCGTCCCAGAAGTGGCGTAGCACACCGAGCAGCGCATTGTCGTAGCCCGTGATGTGGCTGCCGACAAAGGCCGGTGTGTGGGCAAATGGCACATCGAATTCTTCGGGAATGCTGCCCTTTTGCTTGCTGGTCTTGATGAAGGCGTCAACGTCGTCGCCAATGACCTCGGCCATGCAGGTGGTGGAGACGGCGATCATGTCGGGCTTGTACAGACTGTAGGCATTGGCCAGGCCGTCGACCATGTTGTTGAGGCCACCGAACACGGCTGCGTCTTCCGTCATGGACGAGCTGACGCAGGAGGTCGGTTCCTTGAAATGGCGCGAGAAGTGCGAGCGGTAATAGGCCACGCAGCCCTGGCTGCCATGCACAAAGCTCAGCGTCTTGGCAAAGCCGTTGGCCACGAAGACCGCGCCCAGCGGCTGGCAGGCCTTGGCCGGATTGACGACCAGCGAATCGCGGGCAAAGTTCTTCAGCTTGTAGTCCTCGGTCTTGGTCCATTCGACGATCGACTGGATCTTGGCCTCAGCGTGGTTGAACTCGAACGCCTTCTTCTTGGCGAACAGCTCCTGGTACTCGGGCTCACGGAACAGCATCTCGTGATCAATGACTTTTTCGGCGGATTGAGGCATGACGGGCTCCTTGCAATTTGGGATAAAGGTTGGCGTTGACTGCGGGGTGCATTTGCGTGGGCAGCCGCGTAACCGGCTTCGCCGGTCCGCTGGCTGCGCCCCTTGTGGGGGAGCGGCTACGCGCAGCGAGCAAGCACGGGGTGTTTCACATCTTCCAGGGGGCTTTGGTCAAGCCCCAGATCGGACTCGAAATCGCCATGTCCATGTCACGGGCAAAGATGGCGAAGCCGTCGTAGCCGTGGTAGGGGCCGGAGTAATCCCAGCTGTGCATCTGCCGGAACGGCACGCCCATCTTCTGGAACACGTATTTCTCCTTGATGCCCGAGCCCACTAGGTCGGGTTTGACCTTTTCGACAAAGTGTTCAAACTCGTAGCCGGTCACGTCGTCATAGATCAGCGTGGCGTCCTTGATGTAGTGCGTGGTGCGCTGGTAGTCGTCGTTGTGGCCGAACTCATAGCCAGTGCCGACCACGACCATGCCCAGGTCCTCGTAGGCGCCGATCACATGGCGCGGGCGCAGGCCACCGATGTAGAGCATCACGGTCTTGCCTTCCAGGCGCGGCTTGTACTTGTCAACCACGGCCTGCATCAGCGGCTTGTACTTGGCGATCACCGCTTCGGCCTTGGCCTTGATGCTGTCGTCAAAGTGCTCGGCGATTTCACGCAGGCTTTTCTCGATCATGGTCGGGCCAAAGAAGTTGTACTCAACCCATGGCACGCCATACTTTTCTTCCATGTGGCGGCTGATGTAGTTCATCGAGCGGTAGCAGTGCAGCACATTGAGCTTGGCCTTGGGCGTGTTCTCGATCTCGGCAATGGTGCCGTCGCCGGACCACTGCGAGATCACGCGCAAACCCATCTCTTCGAGCAGGATGCGGCTGGACCAGGCATCGCCGCCGATGTTGTAGTCACCGATGATGGCCACGTCGTACGGCGTCGGCACGAATTCGGGATGCTTGTTGGGGTCGGTGCGGTCGAACACCCAGTCGCGGATCGCGTCATTGGCCAGGTGGTGGCCGAGCGACTGACTGACGCCGCGAAAGCCCTCGCAGCGCACCGGCACGATGGTGTGGCCGCCGAACTCCTTGCTCTTCTTCTTGGACACCGCCTCGATGTCGTCGCCGATCAGGCCGATCGGGCATTCCGACTGGATCGAGATGCCCTTGTTCAGCGGGAACAGCTCCTGGATCTCATCGATGACCTTGTCGAGCTTCTTGTCGCCGCCAAACACAATGTCCTTCTCCTGAAAATCGGAGGTGAACTGCAGCGTCACAAAGCTGTCGATGCCGGTGGTGCCGATGTAATAGTTGCGCCGCGCCGCCCATGAGTACTGACCGCAACCGACGGGACCGTGGCTGATGTGCACCATGTCCTTGATCGGACCCCAGACGACGCCTTTGGAGCCGGCGTAGGCGCAGCCGCGGATCGTCATCACACCGGGCAGGGATTTGATGTTGGACTTGACGCCGCAATCGGGCCTGCCCTCTTCAAATGAACTCAGGTGCTTGGCGCGCCGCTTGGCCATCTTTTCGGGATAGGCCTTCAGCACTTCATCAATCAAGGCCTTGTTGCTGGCCTTGCGCTCTTCGACGGTGGCAGTCATGGGGGGAACTCCAAAGGTATAAGTGTTTGCATCTGACGCAGACCCGGCCCGCTTTGCCCTGCGCTCTGTCGGACCGGATGGCGTCTCTTAGGCGGCAGCCAGTTCGGAGGCCTTCTTGCCGACTTCGGACTCGTCGATGACATCCATGATCCCGAACTCCATCAGCATGTCTTCGAGCTGGTCCATGGTGATGGGCGTGGGGATGGTGCCGTTGCCGGCGTTGTTGTGCACCTTCTGCGCCAGCGTGCGGTATTCAGCCGCCTGCTTGGAGTCGGGTGCGTACTCGATCACGGTCATGCGGCGCAGTTCGGCGTGCTGCACGATGTTGTCGCGCGGCACGAAGTGAATCAGGCGCGAGCCCAACATGGCGGACAACGCCTCGGCCAGTTCGAGCTCCTTGTCGGTCTGGCGCTCGTTGCAGACCAGGCCACCGAGGCGCACGCCGCCCGAGTTGGCGTACTTCAGAATGCCCTTGGAGATGTTGTTGGCGGCATACATGGCCATCATCTCGCCGGACATGACGATGTAGATTTCCTGCGCCTTGTTTTCGCGAATCGGCATCGCAAAGCCACCGCATACCACGTCACCGAGCACGTCGTAGGAGACGTAGTCGACACCGTCGTAGGCGCCGTTTTCTTCCAGGAAATTGATCGAGGTAATCACGCCGCGGCCGGCGCAACCAACTCCCGGCTCCGGGCCACCGGACTCGACGCAGCGAATGTCCTTGTAGCCGATCTTCATGACGTCTTCGAGTTCCAGGTCTTCCACCGAACCGGCCTCCGCCGCCAGGGACAGAATGGTGTTCTGTGCCTTGGCGTGCAGGATCAGGCGCGTCGAGTCCGCCTTGGGATCGCAGCCGACGATGAGAATCCTCTGGCCCAAATCACTGAGGGCCGCCAGGGTGTTTTGCGATGTGGTCGATTTACCGATGCCACCTTTGCCGTAGAAGGCGATTTGCCGAAGTTTTGCCATTTGCATACTCCATTCAGGAAGGGTTGATAGCCAAGGTTGCGTAGCCGCGACCATGTCAGCCTGACGTGCCTGGAGATCTTGTTATTGGGGCCACGATTCGGCCGGACCGTTGTCCGCGCTCCTGCTCCATTGCACCTTCCGTGCCACACTTTTCAGACACTGCAGCGGTGCGCATTTATTCATCGTCTTCAGAGGGGAAATACCGCTTTAACGTAACGGGCAAGAGCCGTTCGCGGCTTTGTTCCATTCCCGACAAAACGCAGGACGATGTCGCAATATTCCCGCCACGGCCGCACGGCAAGTTCGGTTTGTGTCGGTTTTGCAGGGTCATATCCAGACACTGGGGTTGGTACGGTCATTGCTCATACAAACGCATGCATCCCGCAGGCCTCGCAACTACACCGAAGGAAACTCCATGACCGCCACACTGGCCACCAAACCAATCGACGACACCGCGTTTGCGCGACTGGAGAGCGAGGCTCGCCTGCTCAACCCCTTGCTCAAGGCCGCTACCGGCAAGCCCGGACGCTTCGGCTTTCGCGGTGAACTGGCGCTGCGCTTTGCACCCAAGCTGGCCGACGAGGCGCGCCCCCCCGAACTGCTCAGCGCGCAGGTGATGGCGATGGCCAACATCGGTGAGAAGACCCTGCCCTTCTTTGCCGGCTACCTGCTGAGCTTTGCCTACCTGAAAGACGTGGCCGAGATACTGGGCGACACCTTGAGCGCAGACGGCAAGTACTTCCTGTTCTGCGACAACATCGACCTCTCCAAGAAGTACCAGGTGCCCTACCTGGGCGCGACTTTCTACGTGTTGCCCATCGACGAGTCCACGGTTTACAACGAGCTGCTCGAACTGCTCTATCTGGAGAAGAACGACCTGAAGAAGAAGGACACAGCGGGCAAGCTCGACGCCGTGGCTGACGCCGCGCTCAAGTTCAATGCCAAGTTCGAAATCATTAGCTACGAGCAAGGCCTCGCGCTGATGGGTCCGGTGCGCAACCCCAACGAAAACCGCCCGGTCTGATGTGACCACCGACGCCGAGCGCGACCAGCCACCGCGTTGGTACAGCACCAACCTGGTCGGCGTACCTGCGCCGGTGCTCTCCAGCGTCGCCTTCAACACGCATCCGGTGCCGCTTGCCATCGCTGGTACACGCGAGTCCTACGTCGGGCTGTTCTCACTGCTGGAACGCAGCCAGGACCTGATTGAAGCGCGCGACATCTTCACGCATTTTCTGGCCATTACCTTCGGTCTGCGCAAGCCGCAAGCCCATGAGTTGGCGGACCTGGGTGCAGCCGAACAGCGGCGCTGGCAAAGCAGTTGGCGCAAGCTCTTGCAAGGCTGGGGCATGGACGCCAACGGTCACGCCGGCGCAGTGCTCAAAGCCTGGGTCGAAAGCCGCTTCGGTCTGGTGCCCATCTTCCACAAGGCACCGCTGGCGCGCTTTCCCTCGGCGAGCTGGGTCGGTTACCTGCAGGAAAAAGCCGCCAGCCGCTACAACAACAACAACATCTTCCAACAACTTGACCTGTTGTTCGAATTCGCGCAATGGGCGCTGCATCGATTCCGGCCGATGGCCTGCCACGGCGATGCCAAGCACGTGCGCCTGTGGCGCGGCAGTAATCAGGTCGAAGAGCAACTGGTGGCCGGGCGCTTGCAGGACCGCCGTTGCACGATTCGACTCAACAACCTGGTTTCATTCAGCCTATCGCAGGAGGCAGCGTCCTGCTTTGGCGACTGGGTCATGGAAGTCAGCGTGCCGACCTGCAAGATGCTGGTGTTTCCCGAGCTGCTGCCGGGCCAGGTGCTGCAGGGCGAGCAGGAAGTGCTGGCCCTGGGTGGCGACTATGAAGTGCTGGCGCGCTATGTCTGAGCTGCTGGACCGGACACTGGGCGCGTATCTGGGCTTTGCCATCGGCGACGCCCTAGGCGCCACCGTCGAGTTCATGCGCCCGCGCGAGATTGCGCTGCAGTACGGCGTGCACCGCGACATCATCGGCGGCGGCTGGCTCAAGTTGGCGGCGGGTCAAGTGACCGACGACACCACCATGAGCCTGGCGCTGGGCGCTGCGCTGCTGCAGGGCGGCAGCACAGCGCTGCAGTGCTTTGCCGAGGGTGACGCCGCCCTGCTGCGCAGCATCGGCGACGCCTATGTCGGCTGGCTCCAATCGCGGCCGGTGGACTGCGGCAACACCTGCCGCCGTGGTATCCGGCGTTATATGCTCGACGGCAGCTTGCAGGGACCATTCAATCCCGGCGATGGCGGCAACGGCGCTCTGATGCGCAACCTGCCGGCCGTTCTCGCCACGCTCAACAACGAGAGCGTGTTTGAGGCGCTCTCGCTAGCCCAAGCGCGGCTGACCCACAACCACCCGGCGTCTGATGCGGCGACGCTCGGCCTGGGGCGCTTGCTGCGACTGCTGCTGCGCGGTGCCGATCAGATCGCACTGCAGCAGGCCGTCGCACAGTGGGTGCTGGAGAACCCGGGCTTTCGCTTCACACCGTACCGCGAGCGCGCCACCGCCTATGTCGTGGACACGGTGCAGACCGTGCTGCACTTTCTGACCCTGCACGAGGACTTCGAGGCCGCCCTGATCGCCACTGTCAACCAGGGCGATGACGCTGACACCACCGGCGCCCTGCTCGGCATGCTGGCCGGTGCACGCTGCGGCGCGGCCCAACTGCCGCAGCGCTGGCTCGACCAACTGCAGACCGACACGCTGCAGGCGGTCACCGAACAAACCAAAGGACTGCTGGCCCTGTCGGCGGCAAGTGGCCCGCAACCGCATTGAAAGGACACCATGACCCACATCGTCTTCTTTGAAAAGCCCGGCTGTGCCGGTAATGCGCGCCAGCGCAAGGTACTGCTGGCCTCGGGCCACACGCTGGAGCCGCGCGACCTGCTCGGCACCCGCTGGACGCGGGAGGCGCTGCTGGCCTTTCTGGCGCCGTTGCCGGTGGCACAGTGGTTCAACCGTGCGGCCGTGCGCATCAAGAGCGGCGAGGTGCAGCCCGAAGCACTCGACGCAGAAACGGCGCTGGCGCTGCTGCTGTCCGAGCCGTTGCTGATACGCCGCCCGCTGATGCAACGCGCGGACGATCAGAGCCGCCATGTTGGTTTCGACACGGCGGCGGTTGATGCCTGGGTCGGACTTGGCACAAAGCCTGCATCGTCCTCGCTTGAAGCCTGCGCGTCACCCGCGCAATCTTGCACATCACCGGGAGAACAGCATGCCAATGTTTGATTACCACTGCACCGCCTGCGGCAAGGCCTTTGAGGCGCTGGTGCGCTCCGGCGACACACCGGTCTGCCCCGCCTGCCAGAGCACGGCACTGGAGAAGTGCCCTTCGCGCATCGCGCCAGCGGGCAAGATCGAAGCCATCCGCATGGCGCACCGCCGCGTCGCCGCAGCGCAAGGCCACTTCGACCACTACAGCCCCTCCGACAAGGCCAAACTGCTGAAGGGCAAGAAAGGCATCTAGCACCGGCACGCTATTTGCAAAGCTACATAGCGCTACCGGTTTCTGTTCTGAATGTCGGACCTTCCGTGTAGCGAATGTCATATTCGCAACAGGATTGGAGCGGTCAAATGTCCACAGCGCTGTATACGGAGATACCCAACGCAAACCGATTCACCGGCAAGCTGCTGATCGATACCGCGATGGGCAGTTTTCTGGGCGACAAGCGCATCCGCCTGCTCGAAGCCATCGACAAGTCCGGTTCCATCTCGCAGGCGGCCAAGGCCGTACCCCTGTCGTACAAGGCGGCCTGGGACGCGCTCGATGACATGAACAACCTGGCGCCGCAGCCCCTGGTGATCCGCTCGGCCGGTGGCAAGCATGGCGGTGGCACTGAACTCACCGCCTTTGCCCGGCGCCTGATCGCCCTGTACCGCGCGCTCGAAAAAGAATCGCAGCTTGCGCTCGAAAAACTCAGCGGCAATCTGGACCAGGGCGGCGTCTGCGCGGTAGACGACTTTCGACAAATCCTGCGGAGAATGTCCATGAAAACCAGTGCACGCAATCAGTTTGCCGGCCCCGTGGTGGCCATCAAGGACGGCGTGGTCGACACCGAGGTCACGCTGCAACTCTCGCCATCACTGGCGCTCACGGCCATCGTGACGCGCGAATCGGCCGAGACCATGGGGCTGACCGTGGGCCGCGATGTGATGGCCTTCGTCAAGGCCTCGTCGATCCTGCTGCTGGTGGGCGACGACAGCCGCATCTCAGCGCGCAACCGCTTCAGTGGCAGCGTGACCGCCATTCACCAAGGCCCTGTCAATGCCGAGGTGAGCCTGAGCATGCCGGGTGGGCATCACGTCATTACCGCCGTTATCACCTGCGACAGCGTCAGACGGCTCGCGCTGGTGGCCGGCGCTGCGGTGACGGCGGTGTTCAAAGCCTCCAGCGTGTTCCTCGCCGCCATCGATTGATCCCCTCTATTTTTTTCAAGGACTCACCATGAAACTACTTCACTCGCTTTGCATTGCGCTGACTTCGCTCACGCTGGTCGCCCTGAGCGCCCGCGCCGACGAAATCTCGGTTGCTGTGGCGGCCAACTTCACCGCGCCCATGAACAAAATCGCGGCTGAGTTCGAGAAGGACAGCGGCCACAAGGTGCTGGCGTCCTTTGGCGCCACCGGCAAGTTCTACGCCCAGATCAAGAATGGCGCGCCGTTTCAAGTCCTGTTGT
Organism: uncultured beta proteobacterium; assembly: GCA_903920695.1. Lineage (GTDB taxonomy): Bacteria > Pseudomonadota > Gammaproteobacteria > Burkholderiales > Burkholderiaceae_C > Rhodoferax. Next base: position 117 of record CAIXNB010000098.1, on the reverse strand, counting down.
CGGCCGACGCTGAAACCCCGGCGCGACTGGTCAAGGAGGGCGCGGCGCTCGGCGCCAGCCAGTTCACCTACGCCATTGGCAAGCTGGTGCTATGGTCGGCCAAACCCGGCCTGGTCG
>CAIXNB010000097.1 GCA_903920695.1 uncultured beta proteobacterium | reverse complement strand
CTCCTTGCCGACCTGCGCCGTGTCGCCGGGCGAGACCTTGCGCTCGCTCACAATGCCGGCAAAGGGCGCACGCGCCAACGTACGTTCAAGTTGCTGGCGTGCCTGTACCACGCGGGTCTTGGCGGCGGACACGTCGCTCTGGCCATTGTTGCGCCGGATCTCCGCGTCTTCGAGTTGCTGCGTCGAGGCCATGCCCGATTCGCGCAGGGTCTTCAGACGCTGGAATTGCCGCTCGGCCTGCTCGAAAGACTGCACCGAAGCGCGCACCGCCTCGTCAGCCGAAGTCAGGTTATCGCGGATCGCCGTGTCGTCCAGGCGCACCAGCAGATCGCCCCGTGCCACGCTGTCGCCGTTGTCCTTCAAAACCTGCAGCACCACAGCCGACACCTCGGCGCGCAGATCAGCGCGGCGCTCGGGCTGTACCGTGCCCGTGATTGACGGGCCCGACGCCAGGCCGCCGCTTTGCAGCGTGATCAGGTCTTCGGCCGCAATCAGCAAAGTTTGGTTCGCCACCGCCGTGCTGGCGGGATCGGTCTTGCTGCAGGCACCCAACAGCAAGGCCAATGCGAGAGAAAAAAGTCGGAGAGATAGATGATTCATCATTGCCTATTTTGCTAACACGCTGTTGCCGCGAATATACCGGCCTTGCACCGCCCTTGCACCAACCATGCGACCAACTGCATTGGCGTGCGACAGAACGGGCCATTAACCCGGTTTTGTCATTGCGGGCCCCGAGCCGCAATCCATGGTTCGCGTGGCACTGAAGAAGGCATGGATCCCGGATCGGGTCCGGGATGACGACGTGGTGGTCCGGGATGACAGCAAGCAGGTCCAGCATGACAATCAATGGCTACTTCAGCAGTGTCATCTCAAGAAACTGCACCGTCGAATAAAAGTAGTAGTCAGCGTTGCTCTTGCGCGCGAAACCGTGGCCTTCGTTATCGGCCAGCAAATACCAGACCAGCACGCCGTTCTTGCGCACTGCCGCCACCATCTGTTCGGCTTCGGTATAGGGCACGCGCGGGTCGTTCTTGCCCTGCACCACGAACAGCGGCACCTTGATCTGGCTGGCGTTGTTGAGCGGCGCGATTTTCTCCATGAAGGCACGCATGGCCGGGTCACGCTCGTCGCCGTACTCGACGCGGCGCAAGTCGCGCCGGTAGCTCTCGGTGGCGTTGAGGAAGGTGACAAAGTGGCTGATGCCCACCACGTCGATCGCGCCACGCAGCAGCGCGCTGTAATCAACCACCGTGGCCAAGCTCATGTAGCCGCCATAGCTGCCACCGCTGACCACGACGCGGCTGGCATCCAGCCGTGGATGGGTGCCTAGCCAGGCCAGAAAAGCGCCACCGTCCTGGACCGAATCCTTGCGCTTGAAGCCATTGTCCAGGTCCATGAAGCTCTTGCCGTAGCCGGCCGAGCCGCGCACATTGGGCAACAGGACAGCCAGGCCCATTTCATTGAGGTAGTAGTTCCAGCGCCCCATGAAGCGCACCGTGGACTGGCCTTCCGGGCCGCCGTGAAAGTCCACCACAACCGGGCGCTTGCCGGGGAACTTGGCGGCATCGGGCAGATAGAGCCAGGCGCTGATGGGCAAGCCATCAAAGCTCTTGATGCTCACCAGCTCCGGGCTCACAAATTTATCCGGATTCACACCTGACGCAGCAAAGGCGGTAGTCCAGCGCTGCGTCTTGCCGCTGGCAAGGTCGTAGCTGTAGACATCACCCGGGCTTTGCGGCGAATTAAGCGAGAAGGCAAACTGGTCGGTGTTGACCTCGTGCCAGCGGCCACCACTGATGGCACCCGCCGGAATGTCGGGACGCGCCAGTTCCTTGCCGCTCGCGGCATCGAACAATCGCACTTCATCACGGCCATTGTTGTTGACCACCGCCAGCAGGCGCTTGCCGTCTTTGGACAGCGCGAAATCCGTGATGTCCCAGGGAATGTGGCGTGAAAGGACCGTGAGTTGCTTGGTCGCCAACTCATAGACCGCCAGTTCGAAGAACTCGCCACCCTGGTTCGTCGTGAGGAATAGGCGCTGGTTGTCCGGGCTCCATTCAAAACCGTCGAAGCCGGCTTTCGCCGCACCGTCTGCCGGCAGAATCTTTTCCCGCACGCCGGTCTTGGTGTCGATCAGATACACATCCGAATCGCTTGGCGTACGGTATTGCAGGGCGGCGATGCGCTGGTCGCCATGGTTGAAGCGGTAGCCGTCCCAGCCACCGCCGGGCAGTTCCGTCAGCCGGGTGCGGGTCTCGGGCTTCTGCGGATCAAGCAGGCTCAAGGTGGTCACGACGCTGTCACGCTTGCCGCCCTGCGCCGTCCGGTCCAGCGGCATCGCTGCGATCAGCAGGCGTTCGCCGCTGCGCGTCCAGGTCGCGCTGCTGCGCTCATCCGGATTCGACAGCAGCGTGGACTGGCGTGTCGAGAGGTCCATGCGAAAGATCTGCGTCGCTTCGTTGCCACCGCTGTCGCGCGCATAGACGATTGCGTTGCCCTGCACCGGATTAAAGGAAGCCTTTGAGACCGGGTCTGGGAAATCAGTGAGCTTTTCCAGCGTGCCCCCGGGCTCAGCCAGGCGGTAAATCTGCGCCGTGTTGGCACCGGCTTCACGATGGCGCACCAGCATCGCGCGAGTCTTCGGGTGCCAGTCAACAAAGCTGTGGCCGCGGAACTCCGCATAAGGCGCCACCCGCTCGGCGATGCTGGCCGCAAGCGCGGGCATGCCGTCCGCGCGCAGGTTGGCATTGGGTACCAGCGTTTTGGCCGCGTCCTGCGCCCACACCAGCGCGCTGGTCAAAGTCAGCGCCAGCGCACCAGTCCGCAATAGTTGTTTCATGCATTCTCCAAAATACAGCCACCGCCACTTTCGTCATCGCGTCCCAACGGTGTCATTGCGGGCTCCGCCCCGCAATCCATGCTTCGCGTGGCACTGTAGACGGCATGGATCCCGGATCGGGTCCGGGATGACAACAAGCGAATCTCGCACGACAAATCGCCCACGCTTACGCCTTAGCCTTCGCCGCACCCACCTTGAACACGCCGCCACACGCTGCACGCGCTTCATCCTGCGCCGGCAGTTTGGCGCAGACCGTATCGAGCTGCTGCGACAACTTCCGGATCACGCCCGCATGCTGGCCCTTGACGTTCCAAGCCAGCAAGCGCTGCCCCATTTTCTCCAGGCCACGCCGGTTGCGCTCGTAGAAGGTCTCTGGCACGGCTTCGAGTTCGGCCAGCACACCCGTCGCTGCCTTCTCAATCCGGGCCGCATCGTTCGGTGTCAACTCGATCAGCCTATTCACATAGCCGCTGCCCCACTGCAAACGCGTCGCCGGACCTTTCGACTCGTTCCAGGCGCGTTCGGACCAATCGAGTGCGCCAGTCTTGTCGCCGCGCGCTCTGGCATTGGCAGCGAGCACCAGCATGTGATAGTAGGGCGACAGGGCCTTGGGCAGTTCGGCCTTGAGCAGCGCGTCGGATTCGTCGAGCAAACCGGCTTCGCTCAGCACGTCGGCGGCGTTCGGAATGACGGCCTGACGCTCATAGGTGCTACTGGTGTTCTTGTCAGCCGCTGCGGCCGCCTCGCGCACCTGTGTCAACAGTGCCGCGCTCAGTACCGGTTGGTCGCCTTTGGGCAAGTCCAGCTTGGCCAGCGCAATCCGGGCCGACAGCGCTGACAGTCGGTCCGCGCGTGACAGGCTGGCATCAAGCGAGAACTGCTCCAGCAGCTTTGCCCAGGATGATTGCAGCGCGCTGCGCCCAGCGCTGCCGGCAGGCGTCAGAACGCCCACCATCTCGGCAGCGTAATTAACCAGCGCATCAAAATTCTCACGCGCCAGCGCCGGTTCGCGCAGCACCTGCTGCACTCGGTTCAGGGCCGCAGCAGTGTCGGGCAATGGCGTCTTGTCCAGCGCGGCGGAAACGACCGACTTGACCTCCAACCGTGCTGCGATTTCGGGCAGTACCACCGGGCAGACCTGCGCCAGTTTGTGCAGCACGCCAGCGTGCTCCTTGGCCGGCAGCAGTTGCGCCTCGTCTTGCTCCCAGGCGTAATAGGCGAGCAATCGCCAGGCTTCTGGCACCAGCGTCGCGCCGCCGCTCCCGAGCGCCGCCGACAGCGACTCCTTGACCGAGCCACCGGCCGCCAGCCCCAGGCCTAGCACTTCCATGTAGCGCGCGGCGTCCACCTCACCCGGCAGGCGCGTCAACTCGCTGCCATCGGGCTTGAACAGGATCATGGTCGGGTAGCCACGCACCTTGAACTGGGCGCCGAGCTTTTGCGCGCCGGGCGTGTCGCCATCGAGGTAAACCGGCACAAACAGTTTGCTGCGTTCGATGAAGTCCTGGCGGTTGAAGACCGTCGCCTTGATCTGGTTGCACGGCGGGCACCAGACCGCGCCCCAGTACAGAAAGACCGGCTTGTTGGCCGCCCTGGCCTGCGCAAAGATCGGCGCAATGTCCGCACCCACCGGCTTGACCCACGCCACTGTGGCGGCCACAGCCGGTGCCACAGCGGCCGGCGGCTCCGGCGTCTTGGAGCAGGCCTGCAGCAGGAGGCTGAGCAACAGGAGGGAAAGCAGTTGACGCAAGGTTCAGGTCCTCGACTCATGCGTGCGCGGCCAGACCACGCGGAATGGCGCCTAGCAGCTGTTGCGTGTAGGGGTGCTGCGGCCGCGCATAAATTTCTTCGGCGCTGCCGCGCTCGACGATCTCGCCCTGGTTCATCACGAGGATTTCGTCGGCCATGTACTTGACCACCGCCAGGTCATGGCTGATAAACAGATAGGTCAGACCGAACTCCTCCTGCAGGTCCAGCAGCAGATTCAGCACAGTCGCCTGCACGCTGACATCGAGTGCGCTCACGCTCTCGTCGCAGACGATGATCTCGGGCTTCATGGTGAGACAACGCGCAATCGCAATGCGCTGGCGCTGGCCGCCGGAAAACTCGTGCGGGTACTTACCGAAATCCTCGCGCCTGAGGCCCACTTTCTCCAGCAGCGCCAGGGCCAGTCGCGCCCGCTCATCCTCGTCCTTGCCGATGCCATGGATGCGCATCGGCTCGGCCAGGATCTGCCCGACCGTGAAGCGCGGATTCAGACTGGCATAGGGGTTCTGAAAAATAATCTGGATACGGCTGCGGTAGACGCGCATCTGCGCCGCGCTGAGTTGCGCCAGGTCCAGGCCCTCGAACAGGATGCTGCCTTCCGTCGCATCGGTGAGCCTGGTGAGCATCATGCCGAGCGTTGTCTTGCCTGAACCCGACTCACCCACGACGCCGAGCGTGCGGCCCTTGTGCAGGGAAAAATCAGCGTGCTTGACAGCGCTGAAGGTGCTGCGTTTGAACAAACCCAGCTTGAGCTGGTAGTCCTTGTGCAGACCCTTGACCTCGATCAGCGCCGCCGCGCCCAGCGGTGCGGCAACGCGCTGCTCGGTCACCAGGGCACGCCCGTTCAGAATATCGTCGATCACCGGCAGCCGGCGCGGACGCGTGTCCAGGCGTGGGCGGCAAGCCAGCAGCGCGCGCGTGTAGGCGTCACTCGGTGCGCTGAAGATTTGCTTGACCGTACCGGCCTCGCGCACCTCGCCGCTGCGCATCACGACCACCTGGCTGGCGATTTCACCGACCAGCCCAAGATCATGGCTGATGAACAGAATGCTCATCTTCTGGCGCTGCTGCAAGCCGGCCAGCAGGTCCATGATCTGGCGCTGCACCGTCACATCGAGCGCCGTGGTCGGCTCATCAGCGATCAAGAGCTTGGGTTCGCAGGCAATCGCCATCGCAATCATGACGCGCTGCTGCTGCCCGCCCGAGAGCTCGTGCGGATACGATTTCAGGCGCTGCTTCGCGTCGGGAATGCCGACCTCGTTCATCACATCAAGCGCACGCGCCAGCGCTTGTTTGGCGGACAGCCTCATGTGAATGCGCAGCACCTCGGCAATCTGTTCGCCGACCGGGAACACCGGGTTGAGCGAACTCATTGGCTCCTG
>CAIXNB010000096.1 GCA_903920695.1 uncultured beta proteobacterium | reverse complement strand
CGTTCCGATATATTACTCACCCGTTCGCCACTCGCCACCAGGATTGCTCCCGTGCTGCCGTTCGACTTGCATGTGTAAGGCATGCCGCCAGCGTTCAATCTGAGCCAGGATCAAACTCTATAGTTCGATCTTGAATTTTTTCGCTCTTTCGAGCAACTCATAAAAACGGAATTGAAGTGAACTTCACTTCTATCTCTATGAGCGTTTGTAAGTCAGTTAAGACTTAGTTCCTAAGAACTTGGCAATCGCCTTCAAACGCCCACACTTATCGGCTGTATGTTTTTAATGAGCTCTTTCGCTTGGCTTTCGCCTCGCTCTTCTTTACTCCACTGTGATCAGCGAAGCCTTGAATTATGACACGTTTTTTGAGAATCCGTCAAATTTTTGTTTTTAAATTTGAAGTTAAAAACTGAAGGTCCTCAACATTCCACCCAAAAAACTCGCTTACGTTTCTGCAGCGAAGCCTTGAACTATACCACCGTTTGTCTGTCCCGCGTGCGCTTTTCGGTCGCTTGCTCGATTGTTGTCCTTGCACACTCTTACAGCAGCGCCAAAAAGTAACGAGGGACAACGAACACCGCGCAAATCTGCGGCCGCATTAGCGCACAAAGGCATCGGTACCAAAAGGCTTGACTCGGTTGCTTCCAGACGCCTATGCCATCGCCGAGCGGCCCTTGTTTAGACGTCGACCTCATTTGTTTGACACAGATCGGGATAATCCTCCCCCTATGGCACTATTAACTTTTTTGAACGCTCAACTGGCCTTTGGCCACGTAGCCTTGCTGGACCACACCGACTTCGCCCTTGAGACCGGAGAACGCGTGGGACTGATCGGCCGCAACGGGTCCGGCAAGTCCTCACTCCTGAAGATTCTGGCGGGGCTCGAGAAGGCTGACGACGGGACATTGCAACTGCAGCAGAATTTGCGACTGGCTTATGTTGCACAGGAACCTGTTCTTGACCCGACTGCGACCGTTTTTGTCGCGGCAAGCGCAGGCATCGCCAGCGTAATCACCCTGATCGAGCAGTACTGCGAAGGTATCGGCAATCTTGACGCGCTGCAAAGTTCAATCGAAGCGCAGGACGGCTGGAATTGGGAGCAGCGCGTTACAGAGACTTTGCACCGCCTGCATCTTGACGAAAATGCAGTGGTCGGCACACTGTCGGGAGGCACCCAGAAACGGGTTGCACTGGCACAGGCACTGGTATCGCAGCCGGAAGTTCTGCTCCTTGATGAGCCAACCAACCATCTTGATCTGGATTCAATCGAATGGCTGGAAGAACTTCTGGTTGCATTCAAGGGCAGCCTGGTCACCATCAGCCATGACCGCACCTTTCTGGACCGCGTGACGACCCGCATTGTGGAGCTTGACCGCGGAATTCTACGCACCTATGCCGGCAACTTCTCCCAATACGTGACGCTCAAGGAAGATCAATTGGCACAGGAAGCCATCATCAACGCAAAAGCCGACAAACTACTGGCACAAGAAGAAATCTGGATCAGAAAAGGTGTTGAAGCGCGCCGCACCCGCAGCCAAAGCCGTATTGTTCGACTTGAAAAGCTGCGCGCCAGCCGGGCCGCGCACCGGGCCGCGCTTGGCAACGTGCGCATGGACGTAGCCTCCGGCGCATTGGGCGGCAAACTGGTGGCGGAGCTGACGCTGGCCTGCAAGAACTTCGGCGACAAGGTCATCATCAAGGACTTCTCGGCCACCGTCATGCGCGGCGACAAGATAGGTCTGCTCGGGCCCAACGGCGCCGGCAAGACGACACTGCTCAAGATGATTCTAGGGGAATTGCAACCTGACAGCGGCAAGGTGCGCCAAGGCGCCAATCTTCAGGTGGCCTACTTTGACCAAATGCGCAATGCCCTTGACCTGGACGCAACGCTGGAAGATTTCATCAGCCCCGGCAGCGAATGGATCGAGATTGGCAACCAGCGCAAACACGTCAAGAGCTATCTGGGCGATTTCCTGTTTTCACCAGCACGCGCCAACTCGCCGGTCCGATCCCTGTCCGGCGGCGAACGCAACCGACTGCTGCTGGCACGACTGTTCGCCCGACCCGCCAATGTGCTGGTACTCGACGAACCGACCAACGACCTGGATATCGAAACGCTGGAATTGCTTGAGGAATTGCTGCAAAGCTACGAAGGCACGGTGTTTCTGGTCAGCCACGACCGAACTTTTCTCGACAACGTCGTGACGAGCACGATTGCGTTCGAAGGTGACGGCCTGTGGCGCGAATACGAAGGCGGCGTACAGGATTGGCTGATTCAATCCAAGCGCAGTCGTGCCATCCAGATGGCAGCCAATGCAAGCGCTACCAGTGCGCGACCAGCCACCGGCAAGACACAAAGCACGCCCGACAGCGCCAGCCCGCAGAAATCCACTCCCAACCGCAAGCTCAATAACAAGGAACAACGCGAACTGGACGGATTGCCAGCCAGGTTGGCGGAACTGGAGCAGGAGCAGGCAACACTGCGCACTGAACTGAACGACGTCAACCTCTATGCCAAGGACCCCCTCAAGGCCGGCAAGCTCTACCAGCGTGACGCAGCCATCGACGACGAAATGCTGATCCTGCTGGCGCGCTGGGAAGCGCTCACCGCCAGTTGACCTGAATTGCTCACACCATGACCCCCGTTGAATTCACCGCCTTGCTGGCGCTCAGCACAGCCACCAGTTTCAGCCCCGGCCCCAACACCACACTGTCCACGGCGCTTGCAGCGAACCTGGGATTCAGTCGCTCGCTTCGCTTTATTGTCGCCGTGCCGGTGGGTTGGGGTTTGCTTTTCAGCATCTGTGCCGGCGGCGTTGGCGCCTTGGTCGTCGCCCTACCGCCGTTGCGTATTGCCATTCAGGCACTGGGCGTTGCCTACATGCTGTGGCTGTCGCGCAAGATCTGGCGCTCCAGCACATTGACGCAGGCCAATGCAGCGCAAATCAACATCACCTTCTGGCAAGGCGTGATGATGCAGTTTCTCAACATCAAGGCCTGGATGCTCGCGTTGGCCGTGGTGGCGGGCTGGGTGGCCGGGCAGACCGACGCCTGGGCACGCTTTGCCATCATTCTGCCGGTGATGCTGGCCTTCGGCTTTTTCAGCAACCTGAGTTACGCCCTGATCGGCTCCCTGTTGCGCAGCTGGCTGGAAGACCCGGAACACGGCGGCCGGCGCCTACGCTGGTTCAACCGCATCATGGCAACGGTACTCGTCGTCACCGCCGCCTGGATGGCAACGTTTTAAACCATCAAGGGCCGACGCTAAACACCCCCCATCTTTCCTAGATTCACAAGATGAACACAAACACCACACCTACCTCACCTTGGCTGCTGGCCCGGCGCACGACCAGAATGAACCCCTCCGTGATCCGGGAAATTCTCAAACTCACAGAGAAGCCCGGCATCGTCAGTTTTGCTGGCGGCCTGCCATCTCCCAAGACCTTTCCCGTGGCGGAGTTCGAAGCAGCCTGCGCCAGGGTCTTGCGCGACGATCCGCACGCCGCCTTGCAATACGCCGCCAGCGAAGGCTTCAGACCGCTGCGCGAGATGGTTGCTGCCATGCTCCCGTGGTCAGTCGATCCGGGCAATGTTCTGATCACCACGGGTTCGCAACAAGGACTGGACCTGGTAGCCAAGGTGCTGGTGGACGCCGGCAGCAAGGTTCTGGTGGAGTCTCCGACCTACCTGGGCGCGGTCATGGCGTTCATGCCGATGGAACCCGAAATCGTCAGTGTCGCCAGCGACGAGCAGGGCCTGGACCTGGCCGACCTGCAGGCCAAAGCCGACGACGCACGTTTTCTGTACGCCCTGCCCAACTTCCAGAACCCGAGCGGTCGCACCATGAGCGAGCAGCGCCGCGTGGCCCTGAGCGAGACCGCCGCCCGACTGGGCTTGCCAATTGTGGAGGACAACCCCTATGGCGACCTCTGGTTTGATGCCCCGCCACCAACGCCCCTGACAGCACGCAACCCGGACGGTTGCATCTACCTGGGCTCATTCTCCAAGGTGCTGGCGCCTGGTTTGCGCCTTGGCTTTGTCGTGGCGCCGCAAGTGGTTTACCCGAAGCTGTTGCAGGCCAAACAGGCCGCCGATCTACACAGCCCGGGCTTCAACCAGCGCCTGATTGCCGAAGTCATGAAAAACGGTTTTCTGGACCGCCATATTCCCACCATTCGCGCCTTGTACAAGTCGCAGCGCGACGCCATGCTCAACGCACTGGCACGCGAAATTCCCGCAGGCGACTCCGATTCGACGCTGACCTGGAACACCCCGGCCGGCGGCATGTTCCTGTGGGCACGTCTACCCAAGGGCATGAACGCCGCCGACCTGCTGCCCTATGCAGTCGCACAAGGCGTGGCCTTCGTCCCCGGTGCGCCGTTTTATGCTGCCAACGGCGACCCGCGCACCCTACGCCTGTCCTACGTCACACCAAGTGTGGCGGAGATTGAGCGCGGCGTGGCCGCATTGGCGATCGCCATCAAGACCTATGCCGCCAGACTAAAACCATGAAAACCCGCGCCTTTCAGCAGCTTGATGTTTTTGGCGCCGCACCCTATCTGGGCAACCCGCTGGCGGTGGTGCTTGACGGTACCGATCTGACGCATGAGGAAATGCAGCACTTCGCGCAGTGGACCAACCTGTCAGAGACCACATTCCTGCTGCCACCCAGCGTGCAAGGCGCGAGCGCCGGCGCTGACTACCGCGTGCGCATCTTCACGCCGGGCGCTGAACTGCCCTTCGCCGGTCACCCGACACTGGGCAGTTGCCATGCTTGGCTGCGCGCCGGCGGCGTACCGAAGGCACACGACATCGTGCAGGAATGCCAGGCGGGACTGGTCCGGATCCGCCGCAGCGGCACGCGGCTGGCCTTCGCTGCCCCGCCCCTGCGGCGCAGCACAGCCAATCCCGAACTGCTAGCCGCGATCACTGCCGCACTGGGCATCAAGCCGCAGCAGATCAAGGCGGCGCAACTGCTCGACAACGGTCCGGTTTGGCTCGGCCTGCTGCTTGACAGCCGACAGACCGTCCTGGCATTGACGCCGAACCACCAGGCACTCAAAACCACAGGCCAGAAAGTGGGGGTTGCAGCACTCGAGTCGGCTCAGGACAGAACACCCTTGATCGCGCGCTCCAACCGCGAAGCGCGCGCGTTTGCGCCGGCATCGACCCAGACCGCCAGCGCAACGCCGGAAGCGGTCGAAGTCGAAGTGCGTGCCTTCGCCGCCCCCGTCGGCGTCCTGGAAGATCCGGTGACCGGCAGCTTCAACGCCAGTCTGGCCCAATGGCTGATCGCGGTCGGCCTGGCGCCCCGCACCTACATTGCAGCGCAAGGCAGTTGCATCGGCCGCGCTGGCCAGGTGCATATCACACAGGATGACAGCGGACAGGTCTGGGTCGGTGGCGACTCAATCACCTGCATCGAAGGTCGGGTGAGCCTCTAGTTCGCGACCGGTCCCGCACCACGGGTAAAACTGCGACATGCCCGCTGACCCGGTCGCTCGTGCGACAAGAAGCCAAGCAGATCTTGGTTTAGATTCGCCGTATGGGAACCCTTTACCTCGTACGCCATGGCCAGGCTTCATTTGGCGCCGACGACTACGATCAGCTCAGTCCACTGGGCCAGCAGCAAAGCGCGCGCTTGGGCGCCTATTTTCGGGAAAAGGGCCTGCACTTCAACAGCGTGCTGACCGGCACCCTGCGCCGCCAGCAACAGACTTACGCCAGCATCCAGGAGGGCGGGGACTTCGACCTGGAGGCGCTTGAGTGGCCCGGCCTGAACGAATTTGACAGCGAAGCCGTCATTGCAACGGTACACCCGCACAAGCTCGAACGGCCAGACTCACCCGAACGCTACCGCCATCACTTTCGCCTGCTGCGTGACGGCCTAACGCAGTGGATGAACGGTGTCGTCAGCCCCAAGGGCATGCCGAGCTACCGCGAATTCAGGCACGGGGTAATCAGCGCCCTCGATCACGTGCGCAAGAATTGCGACGGCAATGTGCTGCTTGTCTCCAGCGGCGGGCCAATTGCGACCGCCGTCGGCCACGTGCTGGGAACAGCACCCGAGACCACCATCGAACTCAATATGCGCATTCGCAACAGCGCCATCACCGAGTTCGCCTTCAACCCGAAACGCCACACCCTGGTCACCTACAACACGCTGCCGCATCTGGAACACGCCGACCAAGCGAGCTGGATTAGCTTCACCTGATTCGTGGCCGTCAGCTTCGCAGTCAACGCAACAGGACCAGCGTAGTTCCGATCACGGTCAGTGTCGCGCCAAGCCAAGCGCCAATGGCTGGCGCGCGCCCCAGGCGCAACCACAGCAGCGGCAACACCAACACCGGCGACACCGATGACAAAATCGCCACCATGCCAACATCGCCTTTCTTGAGCGCCAGCAGAATCAGCGTCATGCCGACACCCATGGCAATGAAACCATTGAGCGCCGTTTGCGCCAACACGCGCCAAGTCGGCGCCGTTTGCGCGCGTGCCGCCGGGAAGCCAGCCAACAACAAGACAAAGTGAGCAGAACAGGCCACCGAAACACGCACGGCAGAGGCGGCAATCGGGTCGACATCAGCCTCCATCGCCGGCTTGACGATCAATGAACCCAGCGCTTGACACAGGGCCGCCAGCAGACCCAACGCAACGCCAGCACCGACATGACCGTGATCGGCTTCCCAGGCATGTTCGTCCTCCTTGTTGCGTCCGAAAAAAATGGCAATCATCACGCCAGCCAGGGTCAGCAAACCGCCCCATACCGCCTGCGCACTCATGCGCTCACCAAGCAACCAGAAACCCAGCAAGACGCTGAACACGGCATGGGTTGCGAACAGCACGCCAGAGCGGCGTGGCCCGAGTCGGTTCATGGCAGCAAACAACGCGGTATCGCCGACAAAGATACCGATCAGACCGCTGGCAGCCATCACGCCCCACGAGCCCAGCGGCAGGGTGCGCCAACTGCCACTCAGCAGGGTTACCGCCCACAACATCAGCGCCACCATGAACATGCGCCAACGCGTGAACGCGAAAGCACCCAGATGGCGCGACGGCGAAACCGAGAGAATGCTGCCCGCGGCCCAGCAAGCAGCCGCGCCCAAGGCGAACAAATCGTACGAAGCCAGCATCAGGTGCTTACGGCGTCTTCGTGACTGAGTCCGGACCGGGCTGATTCACCAGCGTACTCAGCGGCAGTCGCTCCATTTCCGCCAGCAAGCGGGCCAGCCCGCGTCCGGCCGCCTGCAGCAACGCGTGCCCTTTGTCGGCGCTGGCCACCGCCGCGTTACCGACGGCACCAGCCGCGTTGTAGTCCTGTATCTGCCATCCCAGCTTGGCGCTCTTGCCATTGCCCAGGATGTCAAACTGCTGCGCCCGGTCCTGCGCCGCCGAGTGAAAGTTTTTGGCCTGCGCCATGTCCACCTGCGCCGGTGCCAGCGCCAGCATCATCGAGGTCTCGATGTCGCCGCCGTGAATACCGAAGCGCTGCTCCTCGGCGCTGAAGCGTTCATTGACATCGCAGCCATCGGTATCTAACAGCGGCAGGTTGAACCAACTCGCGCTGTAGACCAGCATATTGAGCCGCGCGCGCAGATCGCGCGCCACCAGGTCCATCACGCTGACCTGGCCACCGTGCGCGTTGAACAGCAGCAGTTTCTTTATGCCCGCTGCCGCTACCGATTCGCCAATGTCGGTCCACAAGCGGATGATGGTTTCGGCCTTGAGCGTGAGCGTGCCGGAAAAGCGCGCATGCTCGGGGCTGAAGCCAACAGCCTGGGTCGGCAGAAACAGCACTTTCGCCGCAACCGGCAGCTGCGGCACAGCCGCCGCCACCACGCCATCGACCAGCACCGTGTCCACGCTCAGCGGTAGATGCGGCCCATGCTGCTCGATGGCAGCGACCGGCAGCACGGCAATCGTCTGCGCCGCTGCGCCGCTGGCGATCAACTGGGCGAAGTCTCGGGTCGAGAGTTCGGCCCAGAATCTGGATGGTTTTTTCATGTCCGTATCTTAGAACTTGTCTGAGACCAAATGCCGCTCCTGGCGCTGCGCCATGGTTTTACCCGCGTGGATTTCAGGTGCGCCCTGCTTGGGCAGCCAGCCTTTGAGTGTGCGCGGACTGGCGCGTGCGCCGCTGGCCATGTAGTCGGCCAGCAGAGCGGTTCGCACCCCCTGCACCGACAACGCGCAATCGGTAGTCAGGTAGTCGAACAAGACATCGACCAGGGTCTCGGGCGCCAGGCCACTGGTTTGACCCGTGTTGCGCCAGAGCCAGTCGGCAAAGGCCCAGAACGCGTTGAAAGCAGATGGCGCGCGCGTCGCCAGCAACAGCGGCAAGGTCTGTCGAAAGCGCCCCGAGTTGGCGAGAAGGTCCCAATAGCGCGCAAAGCGGGTGAACCGCTGCACAGTATCGGCATCGACGGCGCCCGTTTGTTGCACGGTGTAGGGCGGCTGCGGGTCATAGACCATCGCATAGGATTCCGTGTAGCGTGCAATCGGCGTGCCGCGCAGACGCTTGAGAAGGCCGAGTTGGATCTCGTGTGGACCCAAACCATACAGACGGTCAAAGCCGGCGGCAAAGCTCGCCAGTGTCTCGCCGGGCAAACCAAAGATCAGGTCCGTGTGCAGATGCGCATGCGAGGCCGCGACCAACCATCGCAGGTTGGCCTCGGTCTTGTCATTGTCCTGCTGGCGCGAGATGCGTTGCTGCACCGCGACGTTGAAACTCTGGATGCCGACTTCCAGTTGCAGCACGCCGGGCGGAAATTGCGCGATCATGGCTTTGAGGCGCTCTGGCAAATGGTCGGGCACGACCTCGAAATGGAGAAACAGATCGTCCGCTGACGGTCCGCTGCCCGCTACGGGCAAGCGGTCCAGAAACAATTGCAGGATGCGCAGCGATGCGTCGATTCGCAGGTTAAAAGTTCGGTCGACAAACTTGAAGTTGCGCGCGCCGCGTTGGTACAGCACCTGCAGCGCCGCCAAGAACCGATCCGGATCGAAGGCGCGTGCCGTCTGGTCCAGCGAGCTCAGGCAAAACTCGCACTTGAACGGGCAACCGCGCGAGGCTTCAACGTAGAGCACGCGGTGCGCCAGGTCGTCCGCACTGTATTCGTCATACGGCAGCACAACTTGATCGAGCGACGGCTGTTCGCCGGCAATCACCTTCACCAGCGGCTGCGGCCCGCGCAGCAGGGCGTTGCAAAGCTTGGGAAAGCTGACATCGCCCCAGCCCGTGATCACATGGTCGGCCAAGTGCACGATGGCTTGCTGATCGACCTCATGGCTGACCTCGGGCCCCCCGAGCACGATCTTGAGCGCCGGGCGCGCCGCCTTGAGCAAGCGCACCAGCTCGGTACTCCGCGTGACGTTCCAGATGTAGACACCCAGAGCGATGATCTGCACCCCGCCTGGGTGGGCTAGCCCGAGCAGCGTTAGCAGTTCATCGACCAGTTCCTGCGGCTGACGCGCAACGGTGAACTCGCACAGCGCCGTCTGCGGTTTCAAATCTCCCATGTTCGCCAGCAGGCAGCGCAGGCCGAGCGAGGCGTGGATGTACTTGGCATTGAGGGTGCAAAGCACAATCAAGGGTGGGGCAGCAGGGACACTCGGCATGCCGGTATTATCAAAGCATGACACATGACCTCTTTCGCACCGACGCCTACCTGAGCGAATGTTCCGCCACAGTGACGGCCATCACGCCGCAGGGCATCGTGCTCGACCGCAGCGTGTTCTATCCGCTGGGCGGCGGCCAGGCCGGCGACACCGGGGTGCTGCTGCTGGGCGATGGCAGCGAAGTTGCCATCGTCGATACCCGCAAGGGCAAGGCCGAAGACGGCAGCTTTACCTACGACATTTGTCACCTGCCGGCGCCTGAGCTGCTGGCCCAGTTGCTCAAGCCGTCTGATTCCGACGTCGTCAGCCTCGCCGTTGGCGACACGGTGACAGCGCGCATCGACTGGGCGCGGCGCCATCGGCTGATGCGCTTTCACACCACGACGCACCTGCTGTGCCACCTGGTGCCACAACTGGTGAACGGCTGCTCGATCACGCCCGACTATGCGCGGCTTGACTTCAACATGACCGACGCGCTGGACAAGGATGCGTTGAGCGCTGGCATCGCGCGCCTGGTGGCAGCGGCGCATCCGGTGACAGTCGGCGCCATCACCGACGAAGAACTTGACGCCAACCCGGCGCTGGTCAAGAGCATGTCGGTGCAGCCGCCGCGCGGCAGTGGCCGCATCCGCACCATCCGCATCGGCCGCCTTGACCTGATCGACTTCCAGCCCTGCGGCGGCACCCATGTCGCCAACACCGCCGAGATCGGCGCGGTCATCGTCACCAAGCTGGAGAAAAAATCCGCCAGCACGCGCCGCGTTGTGCTCGGCTTTGCCGAATGAGCCGAGGGCAGGTCAGAAACGCGACAGGCGAGTCCTTTTTTGTCCGGGAAGGCGATGTGCTGGTCGTCAACATCCTGGGCAAACCCAGCGCCGCGAGAGACGCCATCGGAAAGCCCAAGGGCACGCAGCTCAAGGTCAGCGTCACCGCAGCACCGGTGGCGGGCAAGGCGACCGACCACATGGTGCGCTTTCTGGCGCCCCAGTTCGGCGTTACCGTGGCCGATATAGAGGTCGTGTTCGGCCGCGAAAATGTGAACAAGCAATTGCGCGTCAAGGCGCCCAAGAAACTGCCTGCGGTGTTCGCGCAGGGAACTTTGGACCTTTGAGACAATCCGACATGCCAATGACATTCTCAAAAATCTTCCGACGCCCCCTAAGCGCGGCGCTCTTCATCATTGCCGGCGCAATGGCAACTGGGGCCAGCGCCCAAACTCAGGCCAAAACCGTGGCCAACACCGCGCAGGTGCGGGCCGAGCTGATGGCCTACGCGCCCGACGGTGCCGACGCTGGCAAAACGGTCTGGCTCGGTCTGCAACTCACGCACCAGAAAGACTGGCATACCTACTGGAAGAACTCGGGCGACTCCGGCTTGCCGACCACGCTGCAATGGACGCTGCCGGCCGGCACGACGGCGGGCGAGATCGACTGGCCATTGCCAAAAAAAATTCCTATCGGCAACCTGGCCAACTACGGTTTTTCCGACACCGTTTTGCTGCCAGTGCCGCTGACCATCACGCCGGACTTCAAGACAGCATCAAATGGCAACGAGATCAAGATCCAACTCAAAGCCAACTGGCTGGTCTGTCGCCAGGAATGCATCCCCGAGGAAGGCGAGTTCACCTTGAACCTGCCAGTCAAGGGTTCGACCGCGATCAACAGCGCCGCCTTCAAGGCTGCCCTGGCCGCGCGACCGTTGGCCTTAGCAGGCGCTGCACTGGCTGACAGCAGCGTGCAGATCGACGGCAGCAAGATCAAACTCACGGTGCGAGGGTTACCGGCAGCGCTGCGCGGCAAAACGCTAGACTTTTTCCCCGAAACGCCCGAAGTGATCGAAACCGCCGCGCCTTGGACCCAGGCCTGGACGGGCGAGGTCTGGAGCGCAACCGTGCCCATGTCGCCCCAACGCAGTACCGCGCCGAATGTGATGCCGGTGGTGCTGGCGGCCGATGGTCAGGGCTACCGGGCCGAACTCAAGATACTGGGCGCATGGCCTGCGGCCACAGCGGCAAATGCCAGCCCAGTGTCGGCGCCAGCGGCGCCGACGCAGCCATCCATCACGCTACTGGCGGCGCTGCTCGGCGCCCTGCTGGGGGGCATGCTGCTGAACCTTATGCCTTGCGTCTTTCCGGTTCTTGCGATCAAGGTCATGAGTTTCACGCGCCACGCCAACGACCAGCGCGGGCACCGCATTAGCGGCATTGCCTACAGCGCTGGCGTCGTACTCTCCTTCCTGGCGCTGGGTGCGCTGATGCTGGGTCTGCGCAGCGCCGGCGAGCAACTCGGCTGGGGCTTTCAGTTGCAGTCGCCGGCAACCGTCGCAGCGCTGGCCGCGCTGTTTACCGTGATGGGTCTCAATCTGGCGGGCCTGTTTGAGTTTGGTCAGTTTCTGCCCAGCCGTGTGCTGTTGGTGGAGGCCAAGAACCCGGCCATCAACGCCTTTCTGTCGGGCGTGCTGGCGGTCGCCATCGCCTCGCCCTGCACCGCGCCGTTCATGGGTGCCTCGCTCGGGTTGGCACTGGCCTTGCCGTCACTGCAGGCCTTGTTGATCTTCACCATGATCGGCGTTGGCATGGCCCTGCCCTACCTCGTTGCCAGTCTGATCCCGGCGGTAGCCCGGCTGCTGCCGCGCCCGGGTGCCTGGATGGACACGTTCCGGCGCGCCATGGCATTCCCGATGTTCGCCACCGTGGTCTGGCTGGTCTGGGTGCTGGGCCAGCAAAGCGGTATCGACGGCGCCAGCGCCTTGCTGTCCTTGCTGGTAGCACTGAGTGCAGTGCTGTGGGCGCTCACCCTGCACGGTCGCAGTCGCCAAGTTGTTGCCACGATTGCGGTCGTGCTCAGCGCCCTGCTGGCCGGCGCCATAGGCCCCAACATTTTCAAGGCGGTCGTCAGCGACACCGGCACTGCGAGTACCGAACGCTGGCAAGCCTGGGCACCGGGCCGGGTGGAGCAGGCACTGGCCGCTGGCACGCCGGTGTTCGTCGACTTCACGGCCGCCTGGTGCGTGACCTGCCAGTACAACAAGAAAACCACGCTCGCCAATGCCGACGTGCTGGCCGACCTGGCAGCCAAGAAAGTCACGCTGCTGCGCGCGGACTGGACGCGGCGCGACCCCGTCATCAGCGCTGCGCTGGCGCAACTCGGTCGCAACGGCGTGCCGGTCTATGTTGTCTACCAATCCGGCAAGGCTCCCATTGTCATGTCCGAAATACTCAGCGTGCAGGAAGTGCGCGCGGTGTTGGCAGCGTTGTGGTGATCGGCGCCATGAACCAGACCGACGACATTCGCCACATCCTGCAACACTGCCGCACGGTCGCCGTGGTCGGCCTCTCGACCAACCCGCAGCGCGCCAGCTTCGACGTGTCGCGCTACATGCAGGCGCAGGGCTGGCGCATCATCCCGATCAACCCGAATATGACCGAGGTGCTAGGGGAAAAGGCCTACCCGACGCTGACCGAAGCAGCGCGGCATGAACGCATCGAACTGGTCAATGTGTTTCGCAACAGCGTTGATGTGCCGCCGGTGGCGACTGATGCCATCGCCATCGGGGCGCAGGCCCTGTGGCTGCAACGCGGCATCGAAAACGAAGAGGCCGCTGCCCAGGCACGCGGCGCCGGACTGCGCGTGGTGCAGAACAAATGCCTGATGATGGAGCACGCCAGTCATTAACCGATCGCAAGGCACCGGCACACGGCGCCAAGCATGGCGTCTGCCTTAAGTGTGCCTTAATCTGCTCACTCTAAGCTCTGGGCATGGACATTCAAACCACGCTCGATTTACCGTCCCTGGCGAAACGGATTGCTGCTGGCCTTCTGCTCGCCTTGCTTGCAACTGCTCCAACCCACGCCGAAGACGAGAGTAAGAGGGGCTTCTTCAACTTCTTCAAAGGCGAAGACAGCAGCAGCATCGTGCCGGCATCGCCTCTGCAGAAATACCAGCAGGAATGCGCATCCTGCCACATGGCCTACTCGCCGGGTTTGCTGCCGGCGGCGTCCTGGCAAAACCTGATGGCGAATCTGGACAAGCACTTTGGCACTGATGCCTCGCTGGCCCCGGCTGACACGAGCCAGATCGGCAGTTGGTTGGCGGCCAATAGTGGCACTTACAAGCGCGTGAGCGGCACACCACCGCAAGACCGCATCAGCCAGTCCGACTGGTTCCTGCGCAAACACCGCGCGGGAGAGGTGCCGGCCAACGTCTGGACACGGGCATCGGTGCGCAGTGCATCCAATTGCATTGCGTGCCACGCGGGCGCCGAACAAGGGAATTTCAACGAACACCAGGTCAGGATCCCCGGATAAGGGCATCGCCCGCGCCGACCGCCCTGACACTGTCAATCAACACCTGTTTCACAATTCGGAGAACCGCATGCAACCCAACCTGAAAAAAACCGGCTGGCTGATGTGTCTGGCCCTGGCAATCCCGCTTGGCGCCGCCGCCAACCCCATTCTTGACGGCTACCGCACCGCCGCCAAGCAGGAAAATCCAGCGTTCAAGGATTTCTCGGCTGCTGCCGGTCAAAAGTTTTACTCGGCCAAGATCGGGACGCTGGCCTGCGCCTCGTGCCATACCGATTCGCCCATGGCAGCGGGCAAACACGCGAGCACCAACAAGGAAATTCTGCCGCTCGCGCCGACTGCCAACCCAAAACGTTTCACCGATGCCGCCAACGTTGAAAAATGGTTCAAGCGCAACTGCAACGACGTCCTGAAACGCGCCTGCACGGCGCAAGAAAAGGGCGACTTCATGAGCTACGTCTTGTCCGTTAAATAGGATGCGGGCGACAAAACGTCGGCATCGCCTTGCCGCTTCGCCCATGAATAACCCCTCCCATCCAGACCAGGGTGCCATGCAACCCACCCTGGTCTGGGACCTTCCGACCCGCTTGTTCCATTGGACACTGGTCTTGAGTTTTGTCGGCGCCTGGCTCACCACTGGATCGGACCGCTGGCTCGCGGTGCATGTATTTCTCGGCTATTTGATGCTCGGATTGATCGGCTTTCGGGTGCTCTGGGGCGTGCTCGGAACACACTACGCCCGTTTTACCTCGTTCTGGTACGGTCCCCTCACGGCGCTTGCCTACATGCGCCGGGTGTTCAATCGCACGGCTGAGCGCCACGTTGGCCACAACCCAACCGGTAGCCTGGCCATATATATCCTGCTGTTGTTGATCCTGGTGGCCGGTGTCAGTGGCATCTTCACCCTCGGTGGCGAGGAGCAGCAAGGCGCCTTCACGGGAGTGATGAGCCTGCTGCAAAGCCGCACTTTCAAAAAGTTCCACGAGATCTCGGCCAATCTGATGTTGCTGGTGGTCACCGGGCACCTGGCGGGCGTCATTGTGGAGAGTTTCGTGCACAATGAAAACTTGGCGCGCTCGATGGTGACGGGCACCAAGCTGACAGAACCCGGTGCCCCGACCGTGATCCCGCGCCGGGGCATCGCAGCGCTGATGCTCGTGCTGATCCTCGGCTCTGGCGGCTGGTGGTTTTACTATGCCATTGACACCAAGCTGGACCAGGCGCGCGGGGAAAATGAAGGCCCGCATGTGAAGTTCATTGGGACGCCGCTGGCCGACAACCCGCAGTGGCGCAGCGAATGCGGCAGTTGCCATCTCCCCTACCATCCCAACCTGCTTCCGAGTCGCTCCTGGAAAGCACTGCTGGCTGGGCAGGCCCAGCATTTTGGCTCTGATCTGGCGCTTGATGCCGCCACCAGCGCCGCTCTTCTGGAATATGCAAAGACCAACTCGGCTGACAAGCTTGTGACTGAAGCGTCGTACAAGATCACACGCTCACTCAAGCCGGCAGACACACCGTTGCGCATCACGGAAACGCCGTACTGGGTCAAGAAACACCGCAACATCACGCCGGCCCAATGGCAGTCGGATGCCGTCAAGAGCAAAGCCAACTGTGCGGCCTGTCACCTCGACGCGGATGAAGGCACCTTCCTCGATGCCGCAATGCGCATCCCCGCCATCGCTGCCACACCCAAGGCAAGCCAGTAGCGCGGTCCGGCCGCGCGCCAGCATCAAACCGGCCTTGCCCGAATTCGTTCCCGGCCCGAATCTGGCGCTGCCGGTTGCTGCGACAATTAGCTCATGAATACATCCGCCCAACCCAGCGCCTTTGCGCCCCTCCAAAACGACACATTCATCCGCGCCTGCCTGCGCCAGGCCACCGATCACACGCCTGTCTGGCTGATGCGTCAGGCCGGGCGTTATCTGCCCGAGTACCGCGACACCCGCGCCAAGGCCGGCAGTTTCATGGGTCTGGCTACCAACACCGACTACGCCACCGAAGTGACCCTGCAACCGCTGGAGCGGTTTCCAATCGACGCTGCCATCCTGTTCAGCGACATCCTGACCGTGCCCGATGCCATGGGCCTGGGCCTCTCGTTTGCCCTCGGTGAAGGCCCGAAATTCGCCCACGCTGTGCGCGACGAGGCCGCTGTCGCCAAGCTCGCCGTGCCCGACATGGATAAGCTGCGCTATGTCTTTGACGCCGTCACCTCAATCCGCAAGGCGCTCAAGGGTCGGGTGCCACTGATCGGTTTTTCCGGCAGCCCTTGGACCCTGGCCTGCTACATGGTCGAAGGTGCGGGCTCGGACGACTACCGCCTGGTCAAGACCATGCTTTACAGCCGGCCGGACCTGATGCACAAGATCCTGCAAATCAACGCCGACGCGGTGGCGCTTTACCTCAACACTCAGATCGAGGCCGGCGCACAGGCGGTCATGGTGTTCGACAGTTGGGGCGGCGTGCTGGCCGACGGTGCTTTCCAGGAATTCAGCCTGGCCTACACGGCGCGGGTGCTGGCGCAACTGAAGAAAGAACACGGTGGCGTACGCATCCCAAGCATCGTATTCACCAAGGGCGGTGGCCCCTGGCTCGATGAAATGGGTCGACTCGACTGCGACGTGCTCGGTCTGGACTGGACCGTCAACCTGGCCAAGGCACGCGCCCTGGTCGGTCAAACCAAGGCTTTGCAAGGCAACCTCGACCCCAATGTGCTGTTCGCCCCACCCGCGCAAATCGAAGCAGAAGTGGTCAAGGTGCTCAAAAGTTTTGGAACGCCGCACACCGGCACAGGCACCGGACCGACACAGATCTTCAACCTCGGGCATGGCATTAGTCAGCACACACCTCCTGAGCATGTCGCGGCACTGGTGCAGGCCGTGCACGAAAACTCGCGAAAAATGCGCGCCTGAGTCGTTTTCTGCGCTGGCTTCCTAGCATTGTTTTGACCGGAATCTGGTTAGTGAAGCCTGACTTATGCACATTTATTTTGTTGCACTGCGCAAGATATCGATATTTCCAGGATTCTCGCTACAAAACCAATAGCGGTTGTAAGCTATTGATTTATAAGGATTTTTAAATCTGCTTTTTTTATGGGCAATTCAGCGAAAGCCTTGATTTTCAAGGCCTCGGCGCGGCTGAAGGCAGGATATCAACAAAGTTATCCACAGAATCTCTGGACGGCAGGCAAATCGTTTATGAATCAAGGACTTAAAGCAACTATCGCAAGTTCACATCAAGTTGCAACCCCAACTTGGCGTCCGGGATGACGCACTGCCTGTCTGTATTGGTACAAACCCCAGCGCACAGCCAGATGGCCGGGGCCTTGAGCTACCGCAGTGAGCTTGCATTTCCGGCCGGCACCCTGGTACGCGTGCCGCTGGGCAAGCGTGAAGTCCTGGGCGTGGTCTGGGATGCGCCAGACGGCGCAGCCGCGCAACAAATCGCTCCCGAAAAGCTGCGCGCACTGGCCGGCCCCCTCGAAGGCCTGACGCCACTGACCCCGGCCTGGCGCCAACTGATCACTTTTGCGGCCGGCTATTACCAGCGCTCGCTTGGCGAAGTGGCACTGGCGGCGCTGCCGCCGCAGCTGCGCGACCTCAGCACCGTGCAGTTGGGTCGGCGCCTGAAACGCAACGCCAAAACCAGTACCCAAGACGACACAAACTGCGCCAAAGGCGAGGATCTGGCCGTACTGACGCCGGAACAGACACTGGCGCTGCAACGCTTTGATGCCGAACCGGGTCCCTTCCTATTGTTCGGCGCCACCGGGAGCGGTAAGACCGAAGTCTATTTGCGCTGCGTCGCGCGCCTGCTGACAGCCGAACCACAAGCCCAGGCCATGGTAATGGTGCCGGAAATCAACCTCACGCCCCAGCTTGAAGCGCGCTTTATGGCCCGCTTCAACCCACTGTTCGGCGAGCACGCCGTGGTCTCGCTGCACAGCGGCATGAGCCCGGCGCAACGCCTTAAGAGCTGGCTGGCAGCGCACAGTGGCGCCGCGCGCATCGTGCTGGGCACACGCATGGCCGTTTTTGCCTCGCTGCCGCGCTTGCGCTTGATCATCGTGGATGAGGAACACGACCCCAGCTACAAAAGCGGCGAAGGCGCGCGCTATTCGGCGCGCGACCTCGCGGTTTATCGCGGCCGGCTGGAAGGCGCCAAGGTGTTGCTGGGTTCGGCCACACCCTCGCTGGAAAGCTGGCACCACAGTCGGCCAACGCAGGAGGGCGGGCGCTACCTGCGACTGGAAATGCCCAGCCGCATCGGCGCTGCGGCCACGCTGCCACTGGTGCGCCGCGTCGACATGAACCACCAGTCCAAGCGCTGCGTCATTGCGCCGCCCTTGCTAGCCGCCCTTGCGCAACGCGTGACCTGCGGCGAACAAAGCCTGGTCTTTCTGAACCGTCGCGGCTACGCACCGGTACTGCATTGCAGCGACTGCGACTGGAAAAGCGAATGCCCGCACTGCAGCGCCTACCGCGTGTTTCACAAGATCGACCGCACACTGCGCTGCCACCACTGCGGCTACACCGAACGCGTGCCGCGCGCCTGCCCGGCCTGCGGCAACCCCGACATCACGGCCATGGGCCGCGGCACCGAACGGCTCGAAGAACACTTGGCTGAACTGCTGGCCGACGTGCGCCGGCCCAACTCGGTGTCAGACCAGTGGCCGCAGGGCGAGCCGGTGCGCATTGCACGCATCGACGCCGACAGCACCCGACTCAAGGGCGAACTGGCCGCACAACTGGCGCGCGTGCATGCGGGCGAGGTTGATGTGCTGGTCGGCACGCAAATGATCGCCAAGGGTCACGACTTTCGCCGCATCACGCTGGTGGCGGCGATCAATGCCGACAGCGCCCTTTTTTCCAGTGATTTCCGGGCCCCCGAGCGCCTGTTTAGCCTCTTGATGCAGGCAGCGGGCCGCGCCGGGCGCGATGCCGACATCAGCGGCCACAGCGAGATGTGGCTGCAAACCTTTCACCCGCAGCACCCGCTGTTCGAGGCCCTGAAACGCCACGATTACCCTGCGTTTGCCGCTGGACAACTGGCCGAGCGAGCGCAAGCAGCGCTGCCGCCATTCAGTTTTCAGGCGCTGGTGCGCGCCGAAGCGCGCACGCAAGACATCGCGCAGGGTTTCCTGTGCGCCGCCAGCGCCGGCGCAGCCAACATGGCCGATGGCGCCGCACTGTTGCAACACATCAGCCTCTACCCGGCCGTGCCCATGAGCATGCAACGCGTGGCCAATGTGGAACGGGCCCAGATGCTGATCGAAAGCCCGTCACGCGCGGCCCTGCAACGCTTCCTGACAGCCTGGCAGGCCGTGCTGCATGTCACGCGCCAGCAGGCCGAAGGCAAGGGCCTGCTGCGCTGGGCCATCGACGTTGATCCCTTGCTGATCTGAGCTCAGATCAACAGCGAAACAGCCAGCGAAAACGTCACGAAAGCGGCCGCCGTCGAAACCAGGATGATGCGGGCAATGCGCCCGTTGTCGGCGCCAAAGCGCTCGGCCAGCAGCGACACATTGCTGGCACTCGGCAGCGCTGCCGCCAGTACGATGACGATGAAGGCCGGGCGACTCAGCGGCAAACCGGCTTTGACGGCGAGCGTCCCTACCAACAACACCAGCAAGGGATGCAGCAGCAGCTTGATGCCGGCCACCGGCAAAAAATCGCGCCCTGGTATCGGCGCATGGCCCTGTTGCAGTGCCAGCATCTGCGAGCGCGCCAGTACCGCGCCGATGGTGAACAGCGCCAGCGGCGAGGCGGCGTCGGCCAACATGCCGATGGTTTGCGCCAGCGGTTTGGGCAAATCGAAACGCAACATCGAACTCAGGGCACCGAGCAGGATCGCCCAGGGCAGCGGGTTGGTCAACACGCCCGTGAGGGCCTTTTTAAGCGCCTTGCTGGCGCCGTGTTGATCGGCGCCATCGAGCCGGGACAGCGCAATGCACAGCGAGGATGTCACCACCATGTCAACCACCATGGTCAGAATCACGGGGCCGGCCGCCTGTGGGCCCAGCAAAGCCACCAGCAGCGGCACGCCCATGAAGCCGGTATTCGGAAACGATGCCACCAGCGCGCCAAAGGCGGCGTCGTTCCAGCCGATGCGTGAATTCAAGCTGATCGCCACCGTAAGCGCCACCACGATCACGGCACACAGCGACCAGGTGAAGAAGACACCGGCGTCCAGCAATTGGGCGATCGGCGTCATCGCGCCAAAACGGTACAGCATGCAGGGCAGGGCAAAAAACAGCACGAAGCTGTTCAGGCCCGCGACCGCCTCCAACGGCAGCACGCGCCGGCGCGCCGCCAGGTAGCCGCACAGCACCAGCGCGAAGAAGGGGAAGGTGATCAGGAGAATCTGCAGCACGCCGCTATTGTCCGGCAGTTGGCGCCGCCGCCAGCATCTGTATGATTCGCGGCTTCGCCCCATGAACTTGTCTCGCGGATAAGTGCCCAGCATCTCCATGTCCTCTCCCCCATCCAACCTCGGCGCCGGCCTGAACCTGGCACAGCAGGAAGCCGTCAACTTCATGCATGGACCCTGCCTGGTGCTCGCCGGCGCCGGATCGGGCAAGACGCGCGTCATCACGCACAAAATCGCGCGCCTGATCCAAGCCGGTCTGGCGCCGCAGCGCATCGCCGCCATCACCTTCACCAACAAGGCGGCCAGCGAGATGCGTGAACGCGCCAAGGACTTGATCGGGCGCCCTGCCAAAGACGTCGTGATCTGCACCTTTCACGCGCTGGGCGTGCGCATGCTGCGCCAGGACGGCGCGGCGCTCGGTCTCAAACCGCAGTTTTCTATCCTCGACAGCGACGACGTCACCAGCATCCTCAAAGACGCTGGCGGCACCGTCGATGCCGCCACGGCGCGCAGTTGGCAGTGGACCATCAGCCTGTGGAAGAACCTCGGGCTCAACGCCGAGCGCGCCGCTGCTGGCGCGCAAAACGACAACGAGCGCATCATCGCGCGCGTGATGGCGCACTACGAGGAGCGGCTCACTGCCTACCAGAGTGTGGATTTCGACGACCTGATCAGCCTGCCGCTCAAACTGCTGCAAAACCACGAAACGGTGCGGCAGAAATGGCAAGGACTGATGGGTCATGTGCTGGTCGACGAATACCAGGACACCAATGCCACGCAGTACGAGGTGCTAAAGCTGCTGGTCGGCGGCAATCCGGCCGCTGGCGCACGCTTCACGGCCGTCGGCGACGACGACCAGTCGATCTACGGCTGGCGCGGCGCCACGCTGGACAACCTCAAGCGCCTGCCGCTCGACTTCCCAGCCCTCAAGATCGTCAAGCTGGAACAGAACTACCGCTCCACCAGCGCCATCCTGCGCGCCGCCAACAACGTGATCGGCCCCAACCCCAAACTGTTCCCGAAGAACCTCTGGAGCGACCTCGGCGAAGGCGAGCCGGTGCGCGTCGTTGATGCCGACAGCGAAGACCACGAAGCCGAGCGCACAGTCGCGCGCATCCAGAGCCTGCGCGCCGGCAGCACCAGCGCGGGCGGGCCGCAGTTTCAGGAGCTGCGGCACTTTGCCGTGCTGTACCGCGCGAACCACCAGGCCAAGCCGTTCGAGAAGGCCTTGCGCAAGGCGAATATTCCCTACAAGGTCTCGGGTGGCACCAGCTTCTTCGACCGCGCCGAGATCAAGGACCTGTGCGCGTGGTTTCGGCTCTGGATCAACAACAACGATGACCCTGCTTTTTTGCGCGCCATCACCACGCCCAAACGCGGCATTGGGCACCAGACGCTGGCGCAACTCGGCCGCTTTGCCAGCAGCCGCAAGGTCAGCCTGTTCGAGGCCCTGTTTTCCGGGTCGCTCGGCAGCGTCATGGGCGCCAAGGCGCTGGGCAGCCTGCACGAATTTGGTCGCTACGTGAACGACCTGGAATTCCGAGCCCGCCACACCGTAGGCGCCGAAGCTGCCGGCAGCTTCCTGCGCGACTGGCTCAAGGAAATCGACTACCAGAAGCATTTGTACGACGGCGAGGACAGCGAGAAGCTCGCCGCCGCACGCTGGAGCAATGTGATCGATTTCTGCGACTGGATGTCGGCACGCTGCGACGGCACGATTGCAGACGCCGCCGGCGTGACCACCGTCAACGAACTGAAAACACTGCTGGAAGTGGCGCAGACGGTGTCGCTGCTGTCCACCATCAGCGAACGCGAGACCGATCAGGACGTGGTCACGCTCTCGACCCTGCACGCCGCCAAGGGGCTGGAGTGGCCGCACGTGATCCTGGTCGGCGTCAACGAAGGCATGCTGCCGTTTAAGCTCGGCGATGGCGCCGCCTCGCTTGGCGGCTCCGAGCGCGAGCATGAAGCCGCCGTTGATGCCATGGCAACCCGGCTGCAGGAAGAACGCCGCCTGATGTACGTCGGCATCACGCGCGCGCAGCGCAGCCTGGCCGTGAGCTGGACGCGCAAGCGCAAGAAAGGCCGCGAGCTGGTTGCCACGCAGCCCAGCCGCTTCATCGCCGAGATGGCGCTGAACCAGGCCACGGTGCGGGAAGACCCGCGCGAAAAACTCAGGGCGCTGCGCGCCGAGTTTGCGAAAAAGGCACAGGACGCTGCGGCCACGCAAGCGTTGACATCCTGACGCAATCGAATCATGCTACGAGAACACAGGAGATACCCATGGATATGAAGATTGAAACCAAACCCGCTTTCCCCTACCTGGCCGAAACGCACGAGCTGACCAACCTCTCGCGCGAGTTGTGCGACTACAACATGTACAGCCAGGATGCGGTGCTGATGGCGTCGGTGCGGCGCGAAGGCGCGCAGTGGGCTGAAAGCCAACTCGAAACCTTCGGCCAACTGACCGGCTCGGCCGACTACCTCGAACTCGGACGTCTGGCCAACAAGCACCAGCCCGAACTCGATAGCCACGACCGCTTTGGCAACCGCATTGATCTGGTTAGCTTCCACCCGGCCTACCACCAACTCATGAAGAGCGCCATCGAGTACGGCCTGCACGCCTCACCCTGGACCCACCCACAAGCCGGCGCGCACGTTGCACGCGCCGCCGGGAACTACTTGCAGACCCAGGTCGAAGCCGGGCACGGCTGCCCGATCACCATGACCTTTGCCGCCGTGCCGACACTGCGCCTGCAACCGAATCTGGCCGAGCTCTGGCTACCCAAGGTCTCGGCACCGGTCTACGACCCGCGCAACGTCCCCGTGAGCCAGAAGCAAGGCGTCACGATCGGCATGGCGATGACAGAAAAGCAGGGCGGCTCCGACGTGCGCAGCAACAGCACGCAAGCCTACCCGCTGGGCAGCGCCGGCCCGGGCCAGGCCTACGAACTGGTCGGCCACAAGTACTTCGTTTCGGCACCGATGTGCGACGCCTTTCTAGTGCTGGCGCACACGCCCGGCGGTCTGTCGTGCTTTCTGCTGCCGCGCTGGCGCCCCGACGGCAGCAAGAACGCGATGCAGTTGCTGCGCCTGAAAAAGAAAATGGGCAACGCCTCCAACGCCTCAAGCGAGACCGAACTGCGCGGCGCGCTGGCCTGGATGGTTGGCGAAGAAGGTCGCGGCGTACGCAACATCATCGAGATGGTCAGCATGACGCGCTTTGACTGCATGACCGGCTCCAGCGCCGGCATGCGCATGGCGGCCTCGCAGGCGCTGCACCACTGTTCCATCCGCTCAGCGTTTGGCAAGGTCCTCAACCAGCAGCCGCTGATGCAAAACGTGCTAGCCGATCTGGCGCTCGAGAGCGAAGCCGCGCTGACGCTGACGCTGCGCGTGGCACGCGCTATGGACCACCGCAGCGACCCGCAGGAAGACCTGCTGGTGCGACTGGTCACAGCGGTCGGCAAGTACTGGATCTGCAAGCGCACGCCGAACCACGCCTACGAGGCGATGGAGTGCATCGGCGGCAGCGGCGTCATGGAAGACAGCATGATGCCGCGCCTGTTTCGCGAAGCGCCGGTCAACCCGATCTGGGAAGGCAGCGGCAACGTGCAATGCCTGGACGTGCTGCGCGCCATGGCAAAAACACCAGCCGTGATCGACGTTTTCTTTGCCGAGGTCGGCAAGGCGCAGGGCACGCACGCCGTGCTCGACCAATGGGTTGCGGCACTGGCCAAAGACCTGCGCGACCCGCACGATGTCGAATACCGGGCCCGTGATCTGGTCGACCGCATGGCGCTGGCGCTGCAGGCTGCGTTGCTGGTACAAAATGCACCAGCCTTCATCAGCGACGCCTTCTGCCAGTCACGACTGTCGCAACTCGGCCACCACAATTACGGCACGCTGCCACGCGGCGTCGATGTCAAGACCATCATCCAGCGCGCGACACCGCAAAACGGAATCTGAACGGGCTCGCCACAGCGGCGATGGCAGGCCCAGGCGCGACATCAAAGACAATAGCGCCCATGCTCCAATTTGACCTACTCACAACTGACGCCGCCAACCACGCCCGGCGTGGCCGACTCACACTCAACCACGGCGTAGTGCAAACGCCGATCTTCATGCCGGTGGGAACCTATGGCACTGTCAAGGGCGTGCTGCCACGCAGCCTCGAAGAAATGGGCGCACAAATTATCCTGGGTAACACCTTTCACCTGTGGATGCGCCCGGGTCTGGACGTTTTGAAGCAGTTCGGCGGCCTGCACCGCTTCGAGAAATGGGACAAGCCGATCCTGACCGACTCCGGCGGTTTTCAGGTTTGGAGCCTGGGTGAGATGCGCAAGATCAGCGAGGAAGGCGTCAAGTTTTCCTCGCCCGTTAACGGCGACAAGCTGTTCCTCACCCCCGAAATCTCGATGCAGATCCAGACCGTGCTCAACAGCGACATCGTCATGCAGTTTGACGAATGCACGCCCTACATCTCGGTCGAGCCCAAGACCAAGGGACAGCTCACGACCGAGGCCGAGGCGCGCAGCTCGATGGAGCTAAGCCTGCGCTGGGCGCGGCGCTGCCAGAGCGAATTCTCACGCCTGGAAAATCCCAACGCGCTGTTTGGCATCGTGCAAGGCGGCATGTTCGAGCACCTGCGCCAGGAGTCACTCGAGCAGTTGGTGGCCATGGACTTCCCCGGCTACGCCATCGGCGGTGTCAGCGTGGGCGAACCGAAAGACGAGATGCTGCGGATCATGGCGCACACGCCGCACCGCCTGCCCTCACACAAGCCGCGCTACCTGATGGGTGTGGGCACGCCAGAAGACCTGGTCGAAGGCGTGGCGCAGGGCGTTGACATGTTCGACTGCGTGATGCCGACGCGCAACGCGCGCAACGGCACGCTCTTCACACGCTATGGCGACCTCAAAATCCGCAACGCACGCCACAAGACTGACGAGCGCCCACTCGACGAAACCTGCACCTGCCACGCCTGCGCCGGCAGTTCGGGCCTGCCCTACAGCCAGGGTGGGCGCGACGGTTTCAGCCGCGCCTATCTGCACCACCTGGACCGTTGCGCCGAGATGCTGGGCCCGATGCTGGCCAGCATCCACAACCTGCACTACTACCTGAACCTTATGCGCGAAGTGCGCGAGGCGCTCGACGCCGGGCGCTTTGGTGCCTTTGTCACGCAGTTCAAGGCGGAGCGCGCACGCGGAGTTTGAATGGCAATCGGAAATTTGAGCTCGCAAATCTGGAACTTCATTCCTTGATTTGCAAGGATGTTTTTTTCTTCGGCATCGCAGTTTGCGGTTCCCGGCGCCAAAACTACAGACAGGCCAAGAACCCGGTATCGTCATTGATGCGGCCTTCGCGATGACGAAGCAGTGTTGGTCGTCGTGGTGACGTCCGGAGCGGCAGTTTCAACCGCCGATGAACACCGTCAGCACCCCGGTATAGCCGTACAGGTGGTTGCGCGCGATCTCGCCGGCGGCGAAGAAGCCGACCAGGGGCACGTCGCCCAGGGCACGGCGCACGATTTGCAGCTCGGCGCTCGGCCCGCCAAAATGCGGACCGCCACGTCCGGAACAGCTGATGTAGACGGCGCCGGCGATGCGCCGTGCCGACGGTGCTGCAGCGCCAGTCGGCGCCGTCAGCGCCATCAGTTCCTCGACCGGCAGTTCTTCGGGCTCAAGTTCTTCCCGGATCTCGGCGCAAACGCGCATCAGGTCGGCCCGGGCGGCCTGCACATTGCGCTGGCAAAACGCCAGTTGCATGCCGGGCTCAACCTGGTCCGACACGGCCATGCCCCCGCGCGCCGTGTCCAGGCCGATGATGTGGCGCACCAGCACGTCGCTGCCGAAGTTGCCGGTGCGCGCAACCGCCACCGCGTCGCCCCGGTCCTGCCGCTGCAACAAACCGACCAGCGTGGCGCGCATCGCCTGGAGTGCCGGCTCTGGTTGCGCGAGCGAGACCTTGAACTCGCGCAGCAGCACGTCGAGCGCCGGCTCGCCGTCGAGCTGATTGACCACATTGCCCTCGGCTGCGCTGACACCATAGGCTTTTGATATCGGCAGGCAGCCTTGCGTCACGCGCGACACCAGGTTGACGCGCTCGCCAAAAGCAACGCCGCTCAGGCCGCCGCTGAAAACGCCGCTGGCGCCGCCCTGGCCCTTAATGTTGCCGTTGCCGCCGACCGCGAACTGCACGCTCTGGGAACGGCTGGCCGAGAGGCCGCCAAACAGATAGCCACTGGCCGTGCGCGCCGCCATCTCCTTGATGAGTTCGCCGAGATCGGCAGTGTTGGGATCGGCATGCACCAGAGCCGTGTGCGCCTCGAAACCCAGGCCCAGCGGCGCAATGCCGGAGAACACGCGGTACTGGTCACTC
Source organism: uncultured beta proteobacterium (assembly GCA_903920695.1). Lineage (GTDB taxonomy): Bacteria > Pseudomonadota > Gammaproteobacteria > Burkholderiales > Burkholderiaceae_C > Rhodoferax. The sequence goes on along the minus strand of CAIXNB010000096.1, from coordinate 25,609 downwards.
GGCAGCTCACACAACATCAGCACCAGCGCCGGCTGATCAAAATATTCGACATTGTTGGCAGCAACACCGACGCCGACCGTACCCGACCAGTCCGTCACCTCGGGCAGTTCGGCGCTCAGGTGTTCAAGGATCTCGTGCGCCTGCTCCGCGTAGTGGTCCGTGATATAGAGCAGGGCCAGAGTCGGTGCGTTGGCGTAGTCAGGCAGCGCCATCTGAGCGCGCACTTGCGCCAGCACCATGGCCATCGCCATGCGCCACTGCGGATGCGTGGCATGGCCAGAGGGAAAGCGTTTCATCGCCGCTCGCGCCGCGCCGGCGTCACGCGCCTTTGCCGGGCGCCTTTTTGACCGTCTTGCGCGCGGCAGTGCCGGCCTTGACTGCGACTTTTTTGCTCGCCTTGACGGCTTCCTTGGCCAGGCCCGCTGCCATGTTCTTGGTCAGGTCCATGGCGGTGTTCTTGCTGGCGTCCTTCATGGCGCCGGCTGCGATCTGCTGGAACTGCTGCGTCAGCGAACCCCAGAGTTGCATCGGATCAATCAGGCCGGCAACACCGCTGGCCGGACTGGCCGCCGCCTTGCGCATCGACTTGGCGACCGACCCGGCGCCGCTGGCAACATCAGAGATTGTCTTGGCAGTGGAGGCAGCGGTATCGGTGACGCGCTGGACCCCGGAGGCGACCGAATCGGCGGCCTTGAGCTTGAGCGCGTTGGCCACATCGCCCATGTTGAAATTCATGCCCTTGAGCGTGGCCAGCGTCATCTTCTGCACTTCCAGCGCCTGCACCGTGGCGCCAAGCGCCTTGGCGTTTTGCTCAAGCCAGAAATGCACCGTCTTGAGTTCGTCGATGCGCTTTTCCAGCTCTTCCAGATTGAGCGTGGGCGCAATCCAGTTGGCCAGATTGGGCATCTGCGGGATGTTCTGTGTTGCCCCTTTGGCCAAATTCTGGAGAAAGTCAAAACCAGGGACGAATTTACCGAAACCGGAGTTCTGCGCATCAGCCATGTTGTTCACCTAAAGAGTTTGGGGACAAGGCGCAGCTTACCCCAATGCGGCGCCGGTGGCGATGCCCGCGCAGCGATTCTCGTCAGTGCTGGTGCGGGGTCGTGCCTGTGGCGCTGGACTGCGCTGCCACTGGCACCTTAAGCTCGACCTTGCGCTCGGCACCCTTGAGGTCCTTGAACACCAGCGTCAGCGGCAGCGTGCGGTCCTTGTCCAGCGTCACCTTGAGGTCCATCAACATCACGTGGTAACCACCGGGCTTGAGTTCAACAGTCTTGCCAGCCGGAATATCCAGACCGTCAACGACGGCACGCATGCTCATGACGTCACCCTGCAACTTCATTTCGTGCAGTTCGGTCACGCCAGCAGCCGACGATGAAACGTACAGCAGCCGAGCACCGTCTTTGGCCGTGATCTTCATAAAGGCGCCAGTCGCCTTCTGCCCCGGAACCGTGGCGCGAACCCAGGCATCTTTGACCTCGATGTCCTGGGCGTAAACGGTGCAGCAGGCCAATGCCGCGATGAGCGTCAGTGTTTTCAATTTCATGTGTTTCTCGTATCGATAAAAAGCGACCCATCCTACGCAAGCCGGTGCGCGTGGCGGCGATTATGTCCGAGGACGGCCGACCCTGCTGAGTGTTGACGCGCATCAAAGACGTGCCCCGCGGGGCGGTGCACGATAAAAGCTCAACTACACAGACAGGCAACTCCTATGAGCGCACATCTCAACCCAGCCTTCAAGCAGCAATTACTGGCCCAGCGCGCCAGCCTGCTGGCGCAATTGAGCAGCCTGCGCGGCGGCACGGTGGGTCGGGCCGAGGCCTCGGCCGAGCATTTCGGGCGCACCGAAGAGCTCGACAGCGGCCAGATCAGCAGCGCACGCGAGCTCGAACTGGCGCTCGACGACCGTGAATCCACCGAGATCCGTCTCGTTGATGCCGCGCTGGCGCGCATCGAGGCCGGCAGCTACGGGCTGTGCACCGATTGCGGCGCCGCAATCCCGCTGGCCCGCCTGCACGCCGCACCCGAAGCACCACGCTGCATCAGTTGCCAGGAAAAAATCGAGTAGGCCTGCTATCCTGCCGGGACCATGAATTACACCTTCGCCTCGGCCACCATCCTGCTGATCCTGATCACCGACCCGATCGGCAATATTCCAATCTTCGCCAATGCGCTCAGGCACGTGGCGCCGCAGCGCCGGCCCTGGGTCATCCTGCGCGAGGTCATGATCGCCTTCGTACTGCTGCTGACTTTCATGTTTGTCGGCGAAGGTTTTCTGCGCCTGATGAACCTGAGCGAACTGTCGCTGCAGATCGGCGGCGGCGTGATCCTGTTCCTGATTGCCCTGCGCATGATCTTCCCGCCGCCAGCCGGCATCGAGCTACCCGGTGAAAAGGGCGAGCCACTGATCGTGCCGCTGGCGATTCCGGCCATTGCCGGGCCGTCGGCGCTGGCCACCGTGCTGCTGCTGGTGTCGCAGGCGCCCGAGCGGCGCATGGAATGGATTGCCGCCCTGTGCGTCACCATGACCGTGAGCGCCACTGTGCTGGTGCTGGCCGAGCGCATCCAACGTGTCGCGGGCGACCGCTTCGTGGTCGCGCTGGAGCGCCTGATGGGACTGGTGCTGGTGGCGGTGTCAATCGAAATGATGCTGCGCGGCATCCGGACTTTTGCCAAGCAACTGGCCGGCGTTTGAAAGTCCAGGCGCGCTTGGCACACGGTGTCAAAATCAATCCATGATCCGATCAGGCGCACGCTGCTTGTCGCACTGGCTGCTGGCCGGCGCCGTGCTGGCATGCACCAGCGCGCCGCTGGCAGCCCAGACCGCTGAGCCGGCCGGCCCTGCCAGCGCCAGCACGCCCGCTTTCACACTGGAGATCGAAGCGCCAGCCGAGGTGCAGGCGCTGCTGGCGCGGCACCTGGAACTGCAGCGCTACCATGAGCTCAGCGACCTCAGCGATGACGAGCTGGAACGCCTGTTGCCCACAGCGCGCCAGGACACGCAGGAGCTGCTGGCCACGCTGGGCTACTTCTCGTCCGAGATCAGCATCGAGCGCAAAGTCGGCGCCGACAGCACGGCCGCGCGCAGCGTGAAACTCAAGGTCGCACTTGGTGAGCCGACCCTGGTGCGCGAGGTCCACCTCCGGCTCAACGGTCCGATCAGCAGCGACAGCGCAGCGCAACTGCAACGCCAGACCATTGAAAGCAGTTGGGCGTTGCCCGTGGGCAGCCGTTTTACCCAGACCGGCTGGGACGATGCCAAGCGGCTGGCACTGCGCCAGCTCACCACCCTGAGCTACGCCAGCGGGCAGCTCGGCGAGACGCTGGCCGACATCGACCCAGAGCAACACAGCGCCCAGCTCTCCGTCACGCTGGAATCGGGACCGGACTACCACCTGGGCGCGCTGCAGATCAGCGGCAACCAGCACCACAGCGACGAACTGGTTACCCGGCTGGCCCGCCTGACGCCGGGCGCCGAGTACACGCAGACAGAGTTGACCAAGGCCCAGCAGCGCCTGACGGCCAGCGGCTATTTCGACTCAGCCTTCATCGCGCTCGACACCGCGGGCGACCCGCTGGCGGCGCCGCTGCGCGTCCAGTTGCACGAGGCACGTCTGCAAAAACTGGTGCTTGGCCTTGGCGCCAGCACCGACGCCGGACTGCGCCTGACGGCCGAGCACACGCACAACCAGGTGCCCGCCATCGGCTGGCGCGCCATCAGCAAAATCCTGATCGACCGCGACACACAATCCCTGAGTACCGAACTGACCGCGCCACCGGATGAGGCCAACTGGCGCTGGAACACGGCAGCGCTGTTTCAGCGCGAGCTGGCGGGCAGTTTCGAGGTTGGCAGCCAGCAGTTGCGGTTCGGGCGCAGTCAGACCGACGAACACATCGAACGCAACTATTACCTGCAATTCGACCGCTCCGACAGCGCCGCCACCGACTTCAGCGACCCGATACAGGCCCAGGCGCTGAGCGCCAATTACGCCTTTACGCTGCGCAACTTCGACCAGTTGCCGTTTCCGTCGAGCGGCTGGGCCCTGGGCCTCGAACTCGGCGGCGGCACCACGCTGAGCGGCACGCGCGACCCCTATGGCCGCATCCTTGCACGCTGGCTCGGTTATGTGCCATTGGGTCCACGCAGCACCGACGCCGCCCAGGCCGCGCTGCGCGCCGGACGTCTGGTGCTGCGGGCCGAGGCCGGCGCCGTGCTCGCCAGCGATACCGCGGCCCTGCCCAGCACCCAGATGTTCCTGATCGGCGGCGATACCAGCGTGCGCGGCTACGCTTACCACGCACTGGGCGTGACCCTGCCAAACGGACTGACCACGGCCGGGCGCTACAAAGGAATCGGTAGTCTGGAGTGGCAACGCCCGATCGTCGCCAATAACCAGGTCACGGCCTGGGAGAGCGCACTGTTCATCGATGCCGGTGCCGTTGCCGATACACCGACCGAGTTGCACGCCCGTGTCGGCTACGGTGTCGGCGCACGCTGGAAGAGCCCGGTCGGGCCGCTACAGATCGACCTCGCCTATGGCGTGGCGGTACAGCGGTTTCGCCTGCACATGAATCTCGGGTTCACGTTCTGATGAAAGTGCTGCGCCGCTTCCTGCTCACAGTCACCGGCCTGCTGCTGGTGCTGCTGCTCGGCGTGGCGGCGCTCTGGTCCTGGAGCGGCAGCGACAGCTCAATAGCGACGGCCCTGCAGCAGCTCACGCGCTTGCTGCCGGCCGGGCAGACGCTGGAAACCAAGGACGTCACCGGCTCGCTGCGCAGCGGTGGGCACATCGGTTGGCTGCGTTGGCGCCAAGGCGAGCTCAGCGTCGAGGCCAATGATCTGGCGAGTGACTGGGTCGTCGCCAGTGTGCTGACGGGCAAATTGCGGCTGACCCGGCTCGCCATCGGCCGCTTACGCATCGACGACCGGCGCGCCGCTGCAGCACCGACGCCGCCCACCGACCTGCGCCTGCCGCTGTACATCGACGCACAGCTGTCGGTCGCTGCGCTGGAGTGGTCGGGGTCGCCCACACTGCTGCTCACGAACCTGAGCGGGCACTACATTTTCGACGGCCAGACGCACCGCCTCGACGCGGGCAGCGCACAGTTGGCCGGCGGCAGCTACCGCTTCAGCGGCCAGTTACAGGCGCAAGGCGCACTGGAACTGGCGGCGCAAGTGCAGGGTTCTGTGCAAGCCAGCGTGCCGGGTAAGCGCGAACCCATGCGCGCCAATGCCGAGCTTGATCTAAAAGGGCCGCTCGCTGGCCGCGACGCCACGCTCGAACTACAGGCCCAGCTCACGCCCGAGACCGGCGCTACAGCGATGGCCGCTATGCAGGCCAGCGTCAGCGCAAGGTTGCAGCCATGGCAGCCGCAAACCATCGTCAGCGCCACGGCGCAATGGCAAGCACTGAACCTGGCCGCGCTCTGGCCGCAGGCGCCGCAGACCCGGCTCGACGGCAAGGCCCGGGTCACACCGACCGGTTCCGGCTGGCGTGCTGAGGTCCAACTCGGCAACACGCAGGCCGGCCCATGGAACCGGCAGAGCCTGCCGCTGGAGCGCCTGCAGGCCGCGCTGGTCTACACGCAGGGACAGTGGGTGATCGATTCGCTGCAGGCCAGCGTCGGCAGCGGCCGCATCGAAGCGCAAGGCACGGTCGCCAACACCGCAGCCGACGCCGCTGGTCCCATCAACTGGCAAGGCACGGCCACCGTTCATGACCTGAATCCGGCGCTGCTCGACTCGCGGCTGGCAGCGCAACGACTCAACGGCCAGTTGACGGCGCAGCAGACAGCGGCCGGCATTGCCTTCAAGGCGCACACGCAGGCTGCGCCAGCCCCTGGCGCAGCAGCCGGCACGCGGGCCGGATTGCGCCTGAAAACGCTGCAGGCGCGCGGACGGTGGCTGGCGCCCTCACTCAGAATCGAAGCACTGCTGCTGCAGACCGATGACGCCCAAGTCCAGGGACACCTGCAGCTTCAGACCGGCACTGCGGCACTGCAAGGCCAGCTCACGCTGAACCTGCCCGGCGCCCGCGCCACACTGGACGGCCAGATCGCAAGCAGCCAGGGCCAGGGCGACATCAGCGTGCAGGTCAGCGACGCCGCCCAGGCCGCGCTCTGGCTGCAACGCTGGCCCGGCAAGCCACTCAGCCTGGGCAACACGGCCGTGCAGGGCCAGGCCAGCCTGAGCGGCCATTGGCAGGGCGGCTGGCAGAACCAGGGCCGTGCGCTGCAAATCGAGGCCCGGCTGCAATCCGAGCAGCTGACACTGAGCGGCGCCGGCGCAGATTCGGCGAGCACCTGGCATTTGCAGGCGCTGCAAGCCGATCTGGCCGGCACACTGGCGCTCTGGCAACTCAAAGTGCAGACCGAGGCCGAACAGTCCAGCCGGCGCTTTACGCTGGCAGCGCAGGCGCACGGCGGCCAGGGCAACGACGGCGTCTGGCAGGCCGAACTCGACAGCGCCCGGCTCAGCGCACCCGACGGTCTGCTATCTGGCGCCTGGACGTTGCAACTGGCGCACAGTCTGGCGCTGCGCTGGCAACAGAGTGGCGGCGCCAGCGCGCTCAACATCGGCGCCGCCAGCGCGCGCCTGAGCGGACCGCTGCCCGGACAAGCGCTGCTGAACTGGCAGGCGGCACGCTGGTCGCAACAAGGCGCGCGCGCCGATTGGCAGACCCAGGGCAGTCTGCAAGACCTGCCGCTGGCCTGGCTCGACCGGCTCGGCCAGAACACGCTGGTGCAAATGGGCATCGGCGGCGACCTGTTGCTGGGCGGCCAGTGGACGGCGTCAGGCGGCGCCGAGCTAAAGGTAGGCGCCACGCTGGAGCGCAGCAGCGGCGACCTGCTGCTGCAGACCGACGACGCCCGCCTCGGCACGCTGCGCGCCGGCATCAGCGATGCACGCCTGCTGCTGAACGCCGACGGCGAGCAAGTGACGGCCAGTCTGCGCTGGCGCAGCGCGCGCGCCGGACAGGCGCAGGCCGACTTCAACACCCGGCTCACGCGCACGGATACGGGCTGGAGCTGGCCGCTCGATGCGCCGCTGCGCGGCACACTGAACGCCCAGTTGCCACCGCTGACCGACTGGTCGCGCCTGGCACCGCCAGGCTGGCGCCTGCGCGGTACGCTAACGGCGCAGGCCGAACTCTCAGGCACGCGCGGTGAGCCGCAATGGCACGGCACACTGCAGGCGCAGGATCTGGCACTGAGCTCGGTGGTCGATGGCATCGACTTCAGCAAAGGCACGCTGCAGGCGAAGCTCGACGGTCAACGTCTGGAAATTGGCAATTTCACGCTCCATGGCGCCGGCAACACCGGCTTGCTCTCGGGCAGTGGCTCAGTCGATTGGCTGGCGCCAGGCACGACCGCGAGCACACTGCGCTCACGCCTGCGCATGGCACTTGACATCGAGGCACAGGGCCTGGCCGTCAGCGCGCTGGCCGACCGGCGCCTGGTGCTGTCGGGCCAACTCTCGGCGCAAATGGACGCTGCACGGCTCAGCGTGCGCGGCAAGCTCAAGGCCGATTCCGCACTGTTCGTACTGCCCGAGGACACGACACCGCAGCTCGGAGCGGATGTCATCGTGCGCCAAAGCGGCGCGAGCCGCATACGAGCCACCCCGGGTGCAGCGCCGAGCACCGCAGCCCGAAGCGTCGGCGTGACCCCCGACGTCGTGGTCAGCCTCGATCTCGGGCCGCGTTTTCAGGTGCGCGGACACGGCCTGGCGACGCGCCTGAGTGGTCAACTGGAGTTGCGCAACGGCACGACTGCGCAAGCCGCACCGCGACTGAATGGCGAGCTGCGCACCCTGGGTGGAACCTACAAGGCCTATGGTCAACAGCTCGACATTGAGGAAGGCGTGCTGCGCTTCAACGGCCCCTACGACAACCCGGCGCTCGACATCCTGGCGCTGCGGCCGCAGTTGCAGCAGCGCGTCGGTGTGCGCATCAGCGGCAACGCGCTCTCGCCGGTCGTGCGCCTGTACGCCGACCCCGACCTGCCCGACGCCGAAAAACTCTCCTGGCTGGTGCTGGGCCGCGCACCGGTCAATGGCAGCAGCGAAACGGCCGTATTGCAGCAGGCTGCCCTCTCGCTGCTTGGCGGCAAAGACAAGGGCGTCGCTGGCGGTCTGGCCAACGCGTTTGGGCTGGATCAACTGTCGCTCGGCAGCGCCACCGGCACCAATAGCAGCGGCGCCAGCACGAGCCAAGCCACCGTCACGCTGGGCAAGAACATCGCACGCAACTTCTACGTTGCCTACGAACGCGGCCTGACCAGCGCCATGGGCAGCTTCTACATCTTCTACGAACTGTCGCGCCAATTCACGCTGCGCGCCCAGACCGGTGAGCAGAGCACGCTGGACCTGATCTTCACCTTGCGTTACGACTGAGGCGCAGCAAATGACGCCCGCGCCATGCTGATGCAGCTCGTCAAACCAGCGATTGTTTCGCGCCGGACGCTGGCGCTTCTGACGGCGGCCGTGTTGCTGGCCCACTTCGCTTTGCTACAGGACGGCACGATGAGTCGGCTCAGCCTTGCGCAGCGCGCAGCGCCGGCCTTCAATACCCGCGCACTGCTGGCGCCGCCAGCCCAGCCAGCAGAGGCCGCGCCGCCAGTCAGACCGGCGCCCAAGCGAGTGCGCCAGCGCCCAACAGCGGCCAGGCCAACACAGCCGGCGCCGAGCGTCTCAAGCGCCAGCAGTGGCGAGTTATTCGAGCCACCACCCGCCATCACGGAGCCTGGTGTGCTGGCCAACGCTGCGAGCGCCAGCGCAACCGAACCGGTCGTCGAAGCCGAGCCGCCAGCGCCGGCGCCGCGCCCGCCGCGCGAAGCAGCCCCAGCACACGCCTACCGAGTCGCGGACCCGGTGCGGCTCAAGTACGAGGTCAAGGGCAACAAGTTCCCCTACAACCTCAATGCCGAGCTACTGTGGCAACAGGACGGCAGCCTCTACGACGCGCGTCTGGTCTTCAGCGCCGGCTTCCTGCCGGTCCTGAGCCAGACCAGTCACGGCCAGATCACGGCGCAGGGTCTGGTGCCCTTGCGTTTTAGCGACAAGAAACGCACGGAAGTCGCAGCCCACTTTGTGCGAGAGCAGGGCAAAATCAGCTTCAGCGCCAACACGCCGGATGCACCCCTGCTGGCCGCCGCCCAGGACCGCCTGAGCATCCTGCTGCAACTTGGCGCCATGATCGCTGGCGACCCCGGCGCCTACCCGGAATCAACGACGCTGACGGTGCAGATCGTCGGTCCGCGCGATGCCGACATCTGGCTCTTCACCGTTGGTGGCCTGGAAACACTGGCCCTGCCAGGCGGCGAGCAAGCGGCGCTGAAACTGCTGCGCAACCCGCGCGAAGCGTTTGACCAGAAGGTGGAACTGTGGCTGGCGCCGGCGTTGGGCTATTTGCCGGTGCGCCTGCGCATCACGGAAGCCAACGGCGATTTTGTCGACCAGAAATGGCTTGCCAGCGAACCGGCTCCGTGAATTGCGGACCTGCGGCGCCGCCAGCCCTTGAAATTGACGCTGGCGTGGCCACCTGCATCGAAATGACGATTAAAGGATAATCCCTTCATGCACACGCTATACGACTCTGACACTTACTCGGTGACGCACATGCTGGCCAACGCGGTGGCAGCCGACGCGACCAAGGAACGCGCGGGCGGACCCGCCGTGCAGGTGCTGCTTGTGCCGGCGCTTGCACGCCACGGCTTCGAGATCGTGGACAAACGCTCGGGCAAAGAGGTCTACCTTGACGGCTCATGGGCCGAACTGTTCCAGCGCCACATCTCGGCCTGGCAGGAAAAGACACCAACCCAGGAAGAAGTCGAAGAGACCCTGGAGCAATACGCCGAACTGGCGCAAAACCCGGTGCTCGTTCACTAACGCGACAGAGGGAGTGCCAAGCCTGCCGCCCGATTCTGCGGCGACAATGTGGGCCTATGAAACCTGTTTACATCCTGACCCTGTCCTGCCCGGACCGTCTCGGACTGGTGCATGCCGTCTCGGGCTTTCTGCTGGAGCGCGGCGGCAACATCGAAGAAGCCGCCCAGTACAACGACCATGACACCGGCCTGTTTTTCATGCGCGTGCAGTTTGCCTGCGGCCAACTGACGCAGGAGGACCTGAAGTCACAACTGAACTTTTTTGCCCAAGCCTTCAACATGAAGTGGAGCCTGCATGCCGTGGCGCAGCCGATGCGCGCCGTGCTCATGGTGAGCAAGGAAGGGCATTGCCTGAACGACCTGCTGTTTCGCTGGAAGAGCGGACTGCTCGCGCTCGACATCCGCGCCATCATCTCGAACCACCGCGAGTTCTACCAGCTCGCGGCCAGCTACAACGTGCCCTTTCATCACCTGCCGGTGACGGCTGCGACCAAAGCGCAGGTCGAGGCCCGGCAGTATGAAATCATCGAGGCCGAGCAGGCTGAATTGGTGGTGCTGGCGCGCTACATGCAGGTGCTCAGCGACGACCTGTGCCGAAAGCTCTCAGGCCGCGCCATCAACATCCACCACTCGTTCCTGCCGAGCTTCAAGGGCGCCAAGCCCTACTACCAGGCACATGACCGCGGCGTGAAATTGATCGGCGCCACCGCCCACTACGTGACGGCCGATCTGGACGAAGGCCCGATCATCGAGCAGGACGTGGCGCGCGTCGACCACAGCCGCACCGTCGAGGACCTGACGACGCTGGGGCGCGACACCGAAAGCCAGGTGCTGGCACGCGCCGTCAAGTGGCACAGCGAACACCGCGTGCTGATCAACGGCCACAAAACGGTTATTTTCAGGTAGTTTCCTTGGGGCGGCCCGGCGGAAGATTGTCTGCGCTGGCATCTGCACCCTGCGTGTACTGCGCGTGGCGCTTTTCGAGGAAGGCACGGATGCCTTCCTGCGCATCGGGCGTCATCGCCGCTGTGGCCATCAGCTCAACCGCGTAACGGTAAGCCGCGTCCTGCGGCAGATCGATCTGGCGGTAAAAACCCTGCTTGCCCAGCGCCTTGGACAGGGCGCTGCCGCGCGTGGCACGGGTGATCAGGTCGAGTGTTGCCGCCGCCAGTTGATCGGCCGGTACGGCGCGATTGATCAGGCCCCACTGCAAGGCCGTGGCCGCATCGATGGCGTCGCCCGTGAACGCCATCTCAAGCGCGCGCTTGCGCCCCAGATTGCGCGCCAGCGCCACCAGCGGCGTGTGACAAAACAAGCCGCCCTTGCCGCCGGGAATGGCAAAACCGGCGCTGTCGGCGGCGACCGCCAGATCGCAACTCGCCACCAGTTGGCAACCCGCTGCCGTGGCCAGTGCATGAACGCGGGCGATCACCACCTGCGGCATCGCCTGGATCGCATCCATCATCTCGGTGCAGACAGCAAACAGTTCGCGCGCCTGGTCCAGTGTGGCGCCCGCCATGTCACCAAAGTTGTGGCCGGCACTGAAGACCGGACCGTTGGCGGCCAGGATGACGCCGTGCGCATCGCTTTGGGCCACCTCACGCAGGGCGGAGGTCAATTCCAGCATGACCGCCATCGCCAGCGCATTGCGCTTTTCCGGACGGTTCAGCGTGATGGTGGTGATCGGACCATCGACCGAGAGCAGCAGGTGTTGGTAGTTCATGCCCGCATTCTGGCAGAATGCAAACCCCTAACTACGGCGCGCCATCAGCTCGCCCATACGAATCGCCTGCCCCGGCGCCCAGGCCGGATTGAACTGCAGCGGGCCCTTGGGAAACAGCAGCACGACGGTCGAGCCGAGCAGGAAACGGCCCATCTCCTGGCCCTGTTCCAGCGCAAAAGCCACGTCAGCGTACTGCCATTCACGCAACTCGCCGCTGCGCCGCGCGTTGACAACGCCGTGCCAGACCGTGGCCATGCTGCCAACGATGGTGGCGCCGACCAGCACCAGCGCAAACGGGCCCTGCGCTGATTCAAAAATGCAAACCACGCGTTCGTTGCGCGCAAACAGACCCGGCACGCCACGCGCCGTGGTCGGGTTCACCGAGAACAGCTCGCCCGGCACGTAAATCATGCGCAACAGTCGGCCAGCGCAAGGCATGTGAATGCGGTGGTAGTCACGCGGGCTTAAGTACAAGGTGGCGAAGCTGCCGTCGTCGAACTGCGCCGCCAGTGCAGCGTCGCCACCCAGCAGCGCACGGCTCGAATAATGGTGGCCCTTGGCCTGGAAAATCTGGTCCTTTTGCATCACCCCAAACTGGCTGATGGCGCCGTCGACCGGGCTAATCAGTTCGGCCGGCGCCAGTGGCCGCGCACCGACTTTCAGAGCACGCGTGAAGAAGTCGTTGAAACTGGCGTAGCTTGCGCTGTCGGGATTGGCCGCTTCGCCCATGTCGACGCCATAGCGGCGTACGAACCAGGCGATCAAAGCGGTCGTCAATCGCCCACCGCGCGCTGAGGCGATCCATCCGGCCAAGGCCGTCAAGGCCTGCTTGGGCAGCAGGTACTGCGGCAGCACGGCAAAGCGATCAGACATGGGCAGCTACCGGTGGTGGGAATGGGCGGGATTGTAGCGAGCGCGCTGCGAAGCCGCATGTGACAATGCCGCCATCGGCTTGCCTCTTGCAACGGATGGAACCTCTGACCATGAATCTTCCCGCGTATTGCGCGCTAACCGAGCGCTTCACTCGGTTCTACCGTTACCAGCATCTAGGGGCCATCGTTGGCTGGGACCAGGCTGCCATGATGCCACCCAAAGGCAACACGGCGCGCGGTGCGGCGCTGGCCGAACTCGACGTGCTGATGCACCAAACGCTGACCGATCCATCCTTGCCCGACCTGATCGCGCGCGCCGCTGACGAAGCGCTGGATGCAGCGCAAGCCGCCAATCTGCGCGAGATGCGACGCGACTCGGAGATGGCCAATCTGTTGCCGGCGCGCCTGATCGAGGCCAAGAGCCTGGCCAGTTCGCGCTGTGAGCACGCCTGGCGCGCGCAGCGTCCGGAAAATGACTGGCCCGGCTTCCTCGCCAACTTCACTGAGGTTGTGAAGTTCGCACGCGAAGAAGCGCAGTGTCTGGCGCAGCACCGGGGCCTGAGCGGCTACGAGGCGCTGATGAACAAATTCGAACCCGGCGCGCGCAGCGCCGAGATCGACGCCATCTTTGGCGACGTCAAGACCTGGTTGCCCGGTCTACTGGCCAAGGTGCGCGAGAAACAAGCCGGGGACACGCTGCTGGCGGCCAAAGGCCCGTTCGCCATCGAGCAGCAGCGCGCACTCGGGCTTGAGCTCATGACGATCCTGGGCTTTGATTTTTCCGCCGGGCGGCTCGACCTCTCAACCCATCCGTTTTGTGGCGGCGTGCCCGAGGATGTGCGCATCACCACGCGCTACAACGAAGATGATTTCATGCGCAGCCTGATGGGCATTGTTCATGAAACCGGACACGCGCGCTACGAGCAGAATCTGCCGCGCAACAGCGTGCACTTGCCGGTCGGTCGGGCCCGCTCCATGGGCATCCACGAGAGCCAGAGCCTGTCGTTTGAGATGCAGATCGGGCGCAACCCGGCGTTTCTTGAACTGATCGCGCCCTTGCTGAAGAAACACCTGGGCGCGCAGGCCGCCTTCGAGGCAAAGAACCTGGCAGCACTCTTCACGCGCGTCCTACCCGGATTCATCCGCGTCGATGCGGATGAACTGAGCTATCCAGCACACATCATCCTGCGCTACGAAATCGAGCGTGCCCTGATCGACGGCGAGATCGAGGCCCAGCATATCCCGGCGCTGTGGGACGAAAAGATGATGAGCTACCTCGGCCTTGACACGCGTGGCAACTACAAGGATGGCTGCCTGCAAGACATTCACTGGCCCGGCGGCAGCTTTGGCTACTTTCCAAGCTACACGTTGGGCGCCATGTACGCGGCGCAGTACTTCGCATCGATCCGCCAGGCGCAGCCCGATTTCGAGACCCGCATGGCGGCGGGCGACCTGTCGGCGCTGTTCGACTGGTTGAACACGCGGATCTGGCAACAGGCCAGCCATTGGGAAACCGGGGAACTGGTGCAGCGCGCAACGGGCGAAACGCTCAACCCGCAACACCTGCGCCGGCATCTGGTGCAGCGCTACCTCGGTGTCTGAATCCACAGGCGCAAGCGACAAGTTAAGCCAGCGGGCTCGTCGGCAGCACGCGCACATTGCGCAACACCGGATGGCGCCAGGCCCAGACGGCCAACGCCAGCGCACCAAGGCCGCCCACAGCCAGGGCATAACGCAGGCCCAGATGCTCGCCCAGGTAGCCGCCCAGCAGGGCACCGGGGCCGGCCGGGATCAGAATAAGCCAGCGCATGGTGCTGGTCATGCGCCCCAGCATGGGTTCCGGCGTGACAGCCTGGCGCACAGCCAGAAAGTTGATAAAGATGAAGACGGCGCCGACACCGAAACACAGTTGCATCAGCACAAAGGAAAACACGCCCCAGGCCCCAAGCGGTGCCCCGGCCAATTGCAGCCAGCCGACACCACAGACCGCAATGCCAAGGATCAGGCAGGGCCCGGGGCCGAGATGTCTTGAGATGCGGTTGCCCAGGCTGCTCGCGACAATCGTGCCCAGGCCCAGGCCGGTGTAGCACAGGCCAACCTGGCGTTCGTTGAGCCCGAGTTCACGCGTGGCAACCAGGATTTGCACCACCATCGCACACTGAAAGCACAACTGCCATAGGCCCACTGCGGTCGCCAGTGACAGCAGCAGGCGCTGATCTGCGACAAAGCGCAGCCCGTCTTTCAAGTCACGCCAGAAATGCGTGGCGCGGGTGTCCGGCCGATTTTCTGTCACCTTCAAACCGCGCAGAATCAGCACGCTGCCGAGCAACAGCACGGCATCGGCCAGCAGGGCCAGCGGCGCGCCGACCAGCTTGATCAGAGCCCCGGCAACGCCTGGCCCGGCGACTTCAGCCCCGGACGAAGCCAGGGAATTCTTGGCGTGCGCCTCAACCAGACGCTCGCGCGGCACCACCTGCGTCAACACGATCTGGGCCGCGGTGCCAGCCGTGACAAAGACACAGCCAATGGCAAAAGCGACGCCGTACATGAAAGGCATGCTGAGCCAGCCCAGGTACCAACCGAGCGGCACGCTGGCCAGCACCAGGGCAATAAAGCCTTCGCCGACAACATAGACCGGCAACTTGCGCACACGATCAAGCCAGACGCCAACCGGCAAGGACAGCAGAACAAAGGGTGCCAGTTCCATCGCCGTCAGCAAGCCCATCTGCGTCGGCGTGGCGTGCAGCAGCACAGCTGCCGTCAGGGGCAGGGCCAGCATTGTGATCTGGCCGCCAAACGAACTGATCAGGATCGAGCTCCAGAGCCGCCGGTAGGTGGCATCGCGCAACAGGTCATGGGCAGGGAGCGAGGGCAGCAGCGACAGCCATTTCAGCCAGCGTCGCTGCCCGGCGCGGATAGCTTCAGGCGGCATGGGGTCTTGGTTCGAATACTGTCACCGTGAGCGGCGACGGTTTGGGGGTGTCGATTCTAGGAGGGCGCCGACACAAGTGCAACAATGGCGCCATGATCGCATCCCTTTCTGCAGAGCAGCAGGATTTGCTCGAAAAGTCAGAACGCCAGACCCAGGTGGTGCAGGCGCTGAACGCCTGTCTGCCAGCGCACGCCCTGCTCTGGCACAACGAAGACACAACGCCCTATGAATGCGACGGCCTGAGCGCCTACCGCCAGCGCCCGCTGGTGGTGGCACTACCTGAAACCGAAGCCCAGGTGCAGGCCGTGCTGCGCGTCTGTCACGTGCTGGGTGTGCCGGTAGTGGCGCGCGGCGCCGGCACTGGGTTGTCGGGCGGCGCCATGCCGCACCGCCTGGGTGTCACGCTGTCGCTGGCCAAGTTCAACAAGATCATCCGCATCGACGCGCGCAGCCGCAGCGCCCAGGTGCAGTGCGGTGTGCGCAACCTGGCCATCAGCGAAGCGGCCGCACCGCACGGCCTGTACTACGCACCCGATCCATCGAGCCAGATCGCCTGCACCATCGGCGGCAACGTGGCGGAAAACGCTGGCGGCGTGCACTGCCTGAAATATGGCCTGACACTGCACAACATCCTCAAGGTCCGAGGCTTCACGATGGAAGGCGATGCGGTGGAATTCGGCGGCGAGGCGCTCGATACGGCCGGTCTTGATTTGCTGAGCATCGTGATCGGCTCCGAAGGCATGCTGGCCGTCACGACCGAGGTCACGGTCAAGCTCGTTCCCAAACCGCAACTGGCGCGCTGCATCATGGCCAGCTTTGACGACATCCGCAAGGCTGGCGATGCGGTGGCCGGCGTGATTGCGGCGGGCATCATCCCGGCTGGCCTGGAGATGATGGACAAGCCGATGACGGCTGCGGTGGAAGACTATGTGCACGCCGGCTATGACCTGAGCGCCTCCGCCATCCTGCTGTGCGAAAGCGACGGCACGCCGGAAGAGGTGGAGGAAGAGATCGGCCGCATGAGCGCGGTGCTGCGCCAGCACGGCGCCAGCGCGATCGCCGTCAGCAAGGACGAGGCTGAGCGCCTGAAATTCTGGAGCGGGCGCAAGAACGCGTTTCCGGCCAGCGGGCGCATCAGCCCGGACTACATGTGCATGGATTCGACCATCCCGCGCAAGCGGCTGGCCGACATCCTGATCGCCATTAGCGAGATGGAAAAAAAGTACGGTCTGCGCTGCTGCAACGTGTTCCATGCCGGTGACGGCAACCTGCATCCGCTGATCCTGTTCGACGCCAACGACCCGGACCAGTTGCACCGCTGCGAACTGTTCGGCGCCGACATCCTGGAGACCAGTGTCGCCATGGGTGGCACTGTGACCGGTGAGCATGGCGTCGGCATCGAGAAGCTCAATTCGATGTGCGTGCAGTTCTCGGCCGAAGAGAACGAGCAGATGTTCGGCGTCAAGCGCGCATTCGACACCAAGGGCCTGCTCAACCCCGGCAAGGTGATTCCGACGCCGCAGCGTTGCGCCGAATACGGCAAG
Source organism: uncultured beta proteobacterium (assembly GCA_903920695.1). Taxonomy (GTDB): domain Bacteria; phylum Pseudomonadota; class Gammaproteobacteria; order Burkholderiales; family Burkholderiaceae_C; genus Rhodoferax. The sequence goes on along the minus strand of CAIXNB010000096.1, from coordinate 8,650 downwards.
ATGCTTGTGCGCGGCGGCCGCCTCAAGTTCGCGGAGTTGGAGCGGTTCTAGCCGAGCACTTACTTGCGCTGCAATGAGTGCCATGCGATGCGGGACGCAGGACGACGTGGCACTCGGCTCCGCGCTGTCATCGGCCCACACAAACCACCCAACATGAAAGACCGCTCCCGCTGCACCTCGTCCTTTGCTTGCATCAGGCGCACAGTGCGAACAGGCCCCCAAGCCCCGCCACTGGCTTGGCAGCGGCCCCACTCAGTGCGGCAGGCCTTAATGCCGGATCAGCCGCAGGCCGGGCTCATCGTCGGCCATGACTTCCTGCGTCCAAGCCGCCAAGCGGCCGGTGTCGGCGCGCAGCACCTCCTGCTTGACCGCCAGAATTTGCGCCGGGTGCATAGAAAAACTGCGCAGACCCATGCCCAGCAGCAGACGGGTCAGCGTGATGTCACCGGCCATCTCGCCGCAGACACTCACCGCCTTGCCCTGTGCATTGCATTCAGCGATGGTCAGCGCCACCAGGCGCAGCACGGCTGGATGCAGCGGGTCGTACAAATGCGCCACTGACTCGTCAGCGCGGTCAATGGCCAGGGTGTACTGGATCAGGTCGTTGGTGCCGATTGACAAGAAGTCAAAATATTTGAGGAACACCTTGAGCGTCAACGCCGCAGCCGGGATCTCAATCATGGCGCCGATCTCGACCGGACCGTAGGCAATGCCGCGATTATCGAGTTCGACACGAGCCCGGTCAATCAGGGCGAAGGTGTGCCGTATTTCGCTGGCGTGAACCAGCATCGGTATCAACAACTTGGCGCGTCCATGGGCAGCAGCGCGCAGGATCGCGCGCAGTTGCGTCAGGAACATGGCAGGGTCGGCCAGACTCCAGCGGATGGCGCGCAAGCCCAGGGCCGGATTCAGATGGGCCGAATCCTGCAAGGCTTCGTCAAGCGGCTTGTCAGCGCCGACATCGACGGTGCGAATCGTTACCGGCAAACCCTGCATGCCTTCTATGGCGCGGCGATAGGCCTGGTACTGCTCTTCTTCGTTGGGCAACTTGCCTTGCCGGCCCATGAAGAGAAACTCGCTGCGGAACAGGCCGACGCCGACTGCGCCGGCCTTGATGGCAAGGGGCGCGTCGTCGGGCATTTCGATGTTGGCCAGCAGTTCGATCTTCTGCCCATCGAGCGTGACCGCAGGGGTGTGCAGCAGGCGCAGCAGCCGGCCACGGTCGAGTTCGTGCTGACGCTGCTTGAAACCGTACTCGGCCAAGATGATCGGAGACGGGTCCACCACCACCACGCCGGCATCGCCATCGATGATGACCCAGTCATCCTGGCGCACCAACTGGCTTGACAAGCGGGCACCGACCACAGCCGGGATATCCAGGCTGCGCGCCACAATCGCCGTGTGCGAGGTCTTGCCACCGACGGCGGTGATGAAACCGGCAAACACGCTCTGCTTGAATTGCAGCATGTCAGCTGGTGACAGGTCGTGCGCAATCAGGATCAGGGGTACATCGACGGTGTCATCGAGCAACAGGTCCTGCTGCGATTTCTTGCGCGTGAGCCGGTTCGCATGCTGCACCACGGGCGAGGCTACGCCTTTCATGGCACGCAGAACTTTTTCGGTGATTTGTTCAAGGTCGGCTTTGCGCTCGCGCAGGTACTCGTCTTCCATTTCGTCGAACTGACGCGCAATCACCTCGAGCTGCGTTGTCAGTGCCCACTCGGCGTTGTAGAGGCGGTCCGTGATCCAGTGTTTGACACCGCCAATCAGTTCCTCGTCCTGCAACAGCATCAAGTGCACGTCAAGTAACGCCGTCAGTTCATGGGGTGCCTCTTTCGGACCCATGTGCGTAATGCTGCTCTGCAAGCGGTGAATCTCATCGACCACGGCATTGCGGCCGTCGCGCACCCGTTCAATTTCGGCGGCAACCTGGGAAGCCTCGATGAAGTAATGCGCCACGTCAACCCGGCTCGACGCCACCAGGACCGCACGCCCGATGGCGACGCCGCGCGCGACTGCCAGACCGTGGATGGAGAAGGTCATAGCCGCCGCGCCGGGCCGCCCCAAGCAAGCCTAGCCCCTGTGGGGGGCAGCGTAGTACGCGCAGCGACAAGCGTGGGGGCCGTCATTCACCCTCTCCGAACTTGTCCTCAATCAAAGCGAGCAATGCCGTCAGCGCATCCTGTTCGCGCTCGCCGCTGGTTTCAATTTCGACCGTGCTGCCGATCCCGGCTGCAAGCATCATCACGCCCATGATGCTTTTCGCGTTGACACGCCGCTCGCCCTTGGCCAGCCAGACTTCGCAGGGAAAACTGCCCGCGAGTTTGGTTAATTTGGCCGAGGCACGGGCGTGCAGGCCCAGCTTATTGCTGATGGTCGTAGTTGCTTTGATCATTTTTCTTTTTCACCTGGTTCTGCGGCGCCGTGTTGGCCACCTGCATGACGCCCTGGGTGCCGCCAGCCAGGGCCCGTGCCAGCAGGGCATCCAAGGATTCACGGCAATAGGTCACCGTGCGCAATAGCATGGGCAGATTAACCCCTGCTATCAATTTTGAATTCACACCATCGACCAGTTGCTGGGCCACGTTGCAGGGCGTGGCACCAAAGACATCGGTCAGCACCAGGGTCTGGTGGGTATTGAGCAGTTCCAGGGCCTGCCTGGCACTGGCCAAGGTCTCTTCAGGCGGAACATTGGGCTGCACATCGAACGCGGCCAGGCCTGGTGCGCCATCAGGAAACACGTGCAGAACACACTGGCGCAGGGCGCTGGCCAGGGGTGCGTGAGCGATGATGAAAATGCCGTTCATTGGGTATCGGGGTGAGGTTGGCAAGGCCGGCCGGTTGGACGGATCGGCATTGACGGCAACTTATCAGGTCGTTGGATTATGGCTTTTTGCAATCAGGAAATAGAAGTATGACAGCACACAGCACAGCAGAAACACGCTCATCGCCGATTGAAAGGCTTGTATTTCGCTCAAGCCGAGTAGCTTGAATCCATCCACGGCAAGGCCAACTCCCCACTGAACCACGAAAACGCCGGCAAAAATTACAAGGTTGTAAGCCGAAAGCGCCCGCCCGGCGAGCGCTGGCGCGAAGGCCATGCCCACCGCCGGTTGCGCGAGTGAAACAAAGGTGCAACTGACACAGTACAGAGCCCACAAGGCAGCGGTCAGCGTCGAAGCGCTCGGCCCCATGACGATCAGTGCTGCCAGCAGCAGAAAGCTCAAGGGCAGGCCACGGGCGATCATCCGGTCCGTGTGATGGCCGCGCCGCACCAGCCAGGGGTTGACCATGCCCCAGGTCCAGAACGCGCACAGCATCGAGATGTTGATCCAGAACATGCCGCTAGCAGCCTGCAGCGCGCTATAGCCGCCGACCTTGATCATCCAGGGCGCGGCCCACAAGGTTTGCATGGCAACCAGACCACCATAGGAGAAAAACCCGATTGGCGTCATCTTGCGGAAATAGGGGTGCTTCCAGACCTCCGCATAGCTGGCTTGGGCGCGACCAGCCGCGCCCGCCGGCACCACCGACAAATCCCATTTCGGCACCTGCCAGGCAATCAGGAGCATGGACAGCAGCAGCAGCACAGCCAGGCCCCAAAATAACATGCGCCAACCCATGATTGGCATCAGCCATTGCACCGGCAGTGTCGACGCCACCATACCGAAGGACCCGGTCATCAGCATCCAGGAATTGGCGCGCATCAGGGCTGCTGCTTCAAACCAGCGCCGGTAGCCTGTGAGGGGCGCCATCAGGCAGGCGCTGACGCCAACACCACACAGAATCCGCCCCGCCAAAAGGCCTGAAAAACTGGTGGCAATTGAGAAGGCAACACATCCCAGCACCGCCACGCCCAGAAAACCGAGGATCACCGTGCGCGGGCCATGCCGGTCAAGCCAGGTCCCCAAGGGCAACTGGGTTGCCGCGAAGCCCAGGAAATAGCCCCCGGCGAGCAAGCCCAGATCGCTGGCATTGAGTGCAAATTGAAGCGTCAGCGTAGGTGACAGCGTGGCGGTGATGGCACGAATCAGGGCCGACAGAAAATAGGCAAAGGCGAACGCCAGAAACACCAAAATGGCCACACGCCTTGGCAATACGGTAGCAGTGAGTAATTGGCGCATGGACACATTATCTGTGCTGCGCCAGTGGCACAGGACATACGCCGGTCAGCGACCGGGCGTTTGGTCTGACGCAGAACCCTGCGCCGCGCGATCACTCTTTGCGGTAGGCGTCGTGACAGGTCTTGCAGGTTCCGCCAGTGGCAGTGACTGCCGTCTTGATGGCGTCCAGATTGCCAGATTTCGCAGCCAGCGCGAGCTTGGACATTTCAGCCTGCATCTTGTCAGCATATTCCTGGAACTTGGCGTGCTCCTTCCAGATTTCCGGCTTGGCGCGGGTGTCACCCTTGTCCGTGCCCTCACCAAAAGCTGACCACGGCAATCTGCCCGCGAATTCGGCTGTAGCCGCACTTTCGGCGGCGCTCTTGGCGTCAAACGGAGCTTTGCCAGACGCCATGGCGGCCACGCGGCTGAAATTCTGCTGCATCACAAACAGGGCGCTCTTGCGATATCGGACGGCATCGTCCGGCTTGGCAAACTGGGCTGACGCCGATGTGGCAATTGCCAGAGCAGTGACGGCAAGCGCGAATGGGGTAATTTTCTTCATTGGTTTTCCTGAGTTGAAATTAAAGTTGTCGTCATGCGCAATGAATGCACCTGCACCGAAAATGTTCTGCGTGACTGCGGCGCCTGGGGAAACTACCCATGCGACACCGCGCGCAGAATGACCGCACAATAGGGCTTTGTAAAACAAGACGCCATCCTTGAACATGTCAACCACAGTCAGAGTGTGGGATTTACCCACCCGCGTCTTCCACTGGGCGCTGGTCGCCAGCATTATCGGCTTGGTCATCACGGCCAAGATCGGGGGCAACGCGATGGCCTGGCACTTCCGCTGCGGTTACGCGGTGCTGAGTCTGCTGCTGTTCCGCCTGGTCTGGGGCATGGTCGGCGGGTATTGGTCGCGCTTTCGCGCTTTTCTTTATTCGCCCACCACCGTGTTGCGCTATCTCAAGGGGCTGGGGGCGCCGGAACACTCGATTGGACATAACCCGCTGGGCTCGGGTTCGGTCTTTGCCCTGCTGGGTTTTCTTCTGCTACAGGTGGCGAGCGGGCTGTTCAGTGACGATGAGATTGCAACCCTTGGTCCGTTGGTCAAGTTCGCCTCAGGCCCGCTGGTACGGGCCGCCACCTTCTATCACGCATCGATTGGCAAGTGGATTCTGTTGGGCATGGTCGCACTGCACCTTGGCGCCATTAGCTTTTATCTGATCAAGGAAGGCAGAAATATCTTTGTCGCCATGATTCACGGCGACAAGACGGTCCTGCTGGCGGCCAGAAGTTCGCGTGACGACGCCAGATCGCGCCTGCTGGCCGCAGCCATCCTGACCGCCTGCGTGGCGCTTGTGCTCTCGCTGCTCAAACTGGCAGAATGAATTTCCTGCAATAAGCCTTAAGCCGGTTGCACACCCCTATCTATTGCCCATCGTGAACCAACGCAAGCTTCGATTTATCACCCCGGCGTCACCTGAAGAACTTGATGTGCTGCGCGGCATCTTTCGCGAATACGCAGCCAGTCTGCAGGTGGATTTGTGCTTTCAGGGGTTTGAAGCCGAACTGCGTGAACTTCCAGGACAGTACTCGCCACCGCGCGGCGCCCTGCTGCTGGCATTTATCGATGATGAACTGGCGGGCTGTGGCGGCCTGCGTCCGCTAGATGCCGTGGACTACCCCAACGCCTGCGAAATGAAGCGACTCTACGTGCGAAACGGGTTTCGCCGCATGGGTCTCGGACGTCAGTTGGCGGAAGCGATTTTGGACTGTGCGCGACTTGCGGCCTACGACTGCGTGCTGCTGGACACGCTCGATGATATGGAAAGTGCGCGAGCGCTCTACCAGGACCTCGGCTTTGAAGAAATTCCGCCCTACTACCACAACCCGATTGAAGGCGCGCACTACCTGATGGCCAAGCTGTAGAGCCGCCTCGGATGGCAGCGCAGGCCTTGCGGACTCAGCCAGTCAGTGCCACACGACCGCAGCCGCTGGCACTGTTGTCCTGACCAGCGCCTCAGGCCTTGGCTTGTGCCAGCAGCGTTGCCGCATCGCTGGCTTCAAATTTGCCCGGCGCTTCGATGTTCAGCGATGCCACCTTGCCGTCCTTGACCAGCATCGAATAGCGGTTGCTGCGCAAACCCATGCCCTTGCCGGTCAGGTCCAGCGTCAGACCGGTAGCCTTCGCAAAAACCGCATCGCCATCGGCCAGCATGCGCACCTTGCCGGTGGTTTTTTGGTCACGCGCCCAGGCACCCATGACAAAGGCGTCGTTCACGCTGACGCACCAAATTTCATCGACACCGGCGGCCTTGAACGCTTCGAATTGTGCGACGTAACCGGGCACGTGCTCGGCCGAGCAGGTCGGGGTAAAAGCGCCGGGCAATGCAAACAGCGCAATGGTCTTGCCGGCGCTGGCCTTCTGCACATCAACCGGGTTCGGGCCGAGACTGCAACCACCACCCTCGACCTCTGAAAACTCCATCAACGTGGCTGCGGGAAGTTGATCGCCTACTTTAATCATGTGCTGCTCCTGAAAGAATGGACTGAAAACTTGAAAGGCAGACACTGGGTCTGGCCTGTTGTATGAACCAATGAAAACGGCTCACATTGTGAGCCGTTTTCGATGAGAGTGCAGTCCGCAGACTGCAAAGGCCTATACGGCCGCTGCCTTTTGCACCAAGCGGGTCGCAACCCAGTTCTTGGTTTTCGAGATCGGCTTGCTTTCGGTAATCTCGACGATGTCGCCCAGCTTGTACTCGCCATTTTCATCATGGGCGTGATACTTGCTCGACTTGCCGACGATCTTGCCGTAGAGCTCGTGCTTGACACGGCGCTCAATCAGTACGGTGACGGTCTTGGCGCGCTTGTCGCTGACAACCTTGCCGGTCAGAGTACGCTTGAGGGATTTTTTAGCTTCCGTCATTTATAGCTCCTTATTTGGCGGATTTTTCAGCGCTTTGCTTCTCGACAAGAATAGTCTTGGCGCGAGCAATATCGCGGCGCGTGGAACGCAGCGTAGCGGTGTTATTGAGTTGTTGCGTGGCTTTTTGCATGCGCAGGCCAAAGTGGGCTTTTTGCAGCTCCTTGACTTCCAATTGCAGACCAGCAACGTCTTTTTGGCGCAGTTCAGTAGTGTTCATAGTTTGCTCTCCTGATTACTGGCCAATCATGCGGGCCACAAACGTGGTACGCAAGGGCAGCTTGGCAGCCGCCAGACGAAACGCTTCACGTGCCAGTTCTTCCGGCACACCCACGATTTCAAAAACAATCTTGCCGGGTTGAATCTCGGCCACGTAGTATTCGGGATTGCCTTTACCGTTACCCATGCGGACTTCCGCCGGTTTTTGTGAAATGGGCTTGTCCGGGAAGACACGGATCCAGATCCGGCCACCCCGTTTAACGTGACGGGAAATCGCACGACGTGCGGCTTCGATCTGACGCGCTGTCAAACGGCCACGGTCCACACATTTCAGACCGAAATCACCAAACGCGACCGAGCTGCCTCGGGTCGCGATGCCGGTGTTACGGCCTTTTTGCTCTTTGCGGTATTTGCGACGAGCGGGTTGCAACATAATTATTCTCCTTTGCCGTCAGCTGCTGCAGCTGGCGCGGCTACCTTGCGGACGCGCTTAACGGCGGGTTTGTTTGCATCGGCACCAGTGGCCTCAGCAGGTTTGTCGCTGCCATCGGCAGGCGCGGCGTTGCCACCCAATGCGGGCCGACGCACACCACGAGGTGCGGGACGGTCCGAGCCGGGGCGGGCATCACGACGCGGGCCACGTGGGCGGCGCTCGTCATCGGCACGCGGTTCAACCACGGCTGGCAGATCATTACGACCCAGCGTGTCACCCTTGTAGACCCAGACCTTGACACCAATGATGCCGTAAGTTGTCTTGGCTTCAGAAGTGCCGTAGTCAATGTCAGCGCGCAGGGTATGAAGTGGCACGCGACCTTCGCGGTACCACTCGCAACGGGCAATTTCAATCCCGTTCAAACGACCCGACGACATGATCTTGATACCGAGCGCACCCAGACGCATGGCGTTCTGCATGGCACGCTTCATGGCCCGACGGAACATGATGCGTTTTTCCAGCTGCTGCGTGATGCTGTCAGCGATCAGTTTGGCATCGATTTCAGGCTTGCGCACTTCTTCAATGTTGACTGCCACCGGCACACCAAGCTGGCGTGACAGTTCGCGCTTGAGGTTCTCGATGTCCTCGCCTTTTTTGCCGATCACAACGCCCGGACGTGCCGAGAAAATCGTGATGCGTGCATTCTTGGCGGGGCGTTCGATCAGAACGCGCGACACGGATGCATTCTTCAGCTTGGCCTTGAGGTACTCGCGTACCTTGATGTCTTCAGCCAGCATACCGGCGAAATCACGGTCATTGGCGTACCAGCGTGATGCCCAGTTGCGGCTGATCGACAGGCGAAAGCCGGTTGGGTGGATTTTTTGTCCCATATCTTCCTGGCCTCTTTCAGTTACCAACCGTCACGTACACATGGCACGTGGGTTTTCTGATTTGGTTTCCGCG
>CAIXNB010000095.1 GCA_903920695.1 uncultured beta proteobacterium | reverse complement strand
CACCTTGGCCTTGAACTCCGGCAGATGCACTTTGCGCTTCTTCGATTCAGTCATTGGTTACCCGTTTCTTTAGACAGTGTCCCACTTAAACCCCTGTTCCAAATTCCGGGTCCGCTTCAAACCCCGCATATATGGACTCCCCCACAAGCGCAAGAAGCTGACCGATAGTTTGGCTTTGGGGGAAGCGCCTGCACTCGTCTATCCGGCATCTGTAGTGGACTCTGTAGTGGTCCGTGCGGACATGAAATCTGCGTCACCACTGCCAATTGCTACAAGTGGCAGGCAGGTGTCACCGACCACCGTGTAGGGCAAGTCCCCAGGCTCTGCCGTGACAGGGCGGCATGGGTCACGGCGTTTTCAAGCAGGTTACAGTACAGGCATGGCACCAACCATTGTTCGTGATGGTCAATATCGTCTCTTCTTTTTTTCTCGAGAGGAGGCACGTATTCATGTGCATGTTGCGCATGCTGACGGCGAAGCGAAGTTTTGGCTTGCACCGCAGGTGGCTTTAGCCAACCATACTGGTCTTTCTGCTACGCAGATTCGGCAAGCGCAAGCGGTTGTTAATGCACACTTGAAGGAGATCCAAGATGCCTGGAACCAGCACTTTGGCGGCTGAAGTTACCCACATATCGAAGCACGGTTTTTGGCTTCTGCTTGCCGACGAGGAACTGCTCGTGCCCTTCGATCAATTCCCCTGGTTTCGAAAGGGGACGATTGAACAGATATCAGAAGTTCAGTGGCCTACTCCCGACCATCTCTATTGGCCGGGGTTGGATGTCGATTTATCGGTGCAGTCCATACGAAATCCAGCCGCATTTCCGCTGGTGTCGGGCGCAGCGGGCTAACTGGTTGGTACACCGTACTTGCCTTCGGCTTTCCGGTGACCGCCAACGTTAAAGCCCTCCTCATGCTGCGCTACTTGATAGCCGAAACACGGACCATGTCGTAACGAGCCTGTTGTCGGCGACAGATGACGCCCGGGCCAAGCGCTTTGACGCGAAGCCTGCAGTTGCCTGCGCCCGCAGTAGCAGGTGCCTGATTGCTCGCCGAAGTGCGGGCGCTAGGCTCGCTGCGCGGGCCGTTCGTAGCGGAATAGGCAGACGCAGTCTCCAGTGGCCTGGCGACTCAGGATGGTACCCTTCATCTCGGGGAAGGCTCGGCGCGTGGCCTCGACGTCCATTTCGCACATCACATGGCATGGCGTTGCCTGGCCGTGCTCCTGGCAGAGTTGCAGGTAGGGGCAGTAGCGCTGTATTTCGAGCACCGCGTCCACGCCGTGGTTCGAGATGTCGACCACGCTCATCTTCATGCCAATGCGTTCGAAAAAGGGGATTGAAATCGTGAACCCTTCAAGCAGTGTGGGCCGCGACAGAAACGGTGTCATGCGTTGCTTTTGTCGCTCCGGGTAACCCTCCAACATCGTCTGCCAGGCCGCGTCGGGTCCGGTCGCGTCCGAGAGCTTCTTGTAGGTGGCGAACGTCTCATGGGTAGCTGCCAGAAACGCATCGATATCATTTGTCATGTTGAACCTTTCAGGAACCACCAGGCCAGTGCGGCGCACGCCAGGGTGAGTTGATTGCCGTGTCGGGCACATCTGTGCGCTTGGTCGTCCGGCGCGCTGGCCAGGCCAGCAGGCCGATGGCCACGAGCGTCAACAGCCCCACTGCCAGAGCCATTTGCCCTTGATTGCCGCTGACCAGCAGGCCCGGAATGACCCAGGCCCACCAGTTCACGGCGGTGTGCAGTGTCAGTGCCGGTAGCAGGCTACCGCGACTGCGCGCCGACAGCCAGCCAAACACGACCGACAGGGCAATGGTGGAAGCGAGAAATGGCAAGACCGGCAGCCGACTCTGCAAGGTGCCTGCGACGAAGAACAGAGGCAGGTGCCACAGTCCCCACACCGCTCCCAGAATCAGACTCGCTGCGCGCCATCCGTAGCGGACCTGCAGCGCCGGGCCTGCATAGCCGCGCCAGCCGAACTCTTCGCCCAATGGTCCGCCCAGCAGCAGGATCAACACCAGGTTGGCGGCGGCCAACGGCAGGTGCCCGACAAGGGGCGAAGGCCCCAGCGTCCCACCCAGTGCAACGTGCACAAGGGCTGCAGCCGCCAGCACCGTCATGGGCAGGAAGAAGGCCCATGCAAACGGGCGCATTCCGATGCGCCATTGCAAACACCGCCCAAGCCACCCGCGCAAGGCCCGCGCGCCGCCAAACCACCCGATCACGGCCACCGCCGCAACGCCAGGTCCGAAGCTGCCCAGCGTGGACAGCCCTGCGGCCGCCAGGGTGGAATGCGCCTTAAGGAAAGGGGCCAGCAGCCAGCAAGACCACGACCAGACGAATGTGATGGCCAGGAATGCCATGCAGTGAGTCCAGCGCCCACTGCCTTCAGCGACCGCTTGGCGATGACGCCTGGAGCGATGCGGTACTGTCATCGGTGCTGCGCCCAAAGCCCAGTCCTGGCTCGTCAATCCAGAAGCACCAGATGCCCATGATCCTGCGCCGCTTCAACCTCTTCAACGGGCAATGCCACGGAACTCTGCCCGCGCGTTCCCCAAATGATGTCAATCAAGCGTACGCCGCGGCTCTCAACCAGGCACGGACCAATGGGAATGTTCTGCTTGCGACCACTGGCGGACCGGTAGGAGACTGGGCCTGTGATACGTGCGCGATGTGTCGTGATGTCCATGTCCTATCCCTGTGAGCTTGGTGTGCGAGGCGATCCTATCGTTGCCGCACCGCGTCCTCGGCACCCGATTCAGTAGACGAGTTCCATCTTGTCGACAACATTGCGCACGCCAGTACTGCCCCAGGCCGATCGCGTGGCCAAGTCACGCTCGGCCCAACTGTGTACGCGGCCCGATAAGGTTACGTCGGCACCCTTGACCTCGACCGCGATGGTTTTTGCATCGGCGCTGGCACGGCGCTTGAGCGCGGCCTCAATGTCTGACTTAACGACCATCGCCGATAGCGACGGCTTGATCGCGATTTGGTTGCTGAGACCCGTGACGCCAAGCAGATGCCGCACGCTGTCAGCTGCAGCCTGACGCTGGTACTGCCACTCCACGTCACCGGATAGGGTCAGCCAGCCGCCTTCGACCAATACCTTGACGGCATCCACTGGCGCCGAACTCGTCCAGGCCAAAATATTTTTAGCCGACTCGGCGATGTCGGCGTCGGAGCGCCGGCCAAACTCCGACAACTTGACCGTCATCTCGACGGCCAAGGCCATGACCCCGTGGACGCGTTGCGCGGCGCGCTCTGCATCCCACTTTTCCGTGTAACTGCTGACCTCGCCGGTCAGCGTCACAACGCCATCCTTCACTTCGACGCCAATCTGCGCCGCATGCACAGCGGGTTCCCACTTCAGTTCTGCCATCACGTCTTGCTGCAGTTGCGAATCAGTCTTCATGGTCATACATCCATTTCGTTTTAGTGACTTTGATCGTGCGTTGCAGCAGCAGGATTGTCTGTGCGTCAACGAACAAACAGACGAGAAGCAACTATTTCTCCGGCTTGTGTTTGCTGCCGCACAGTGCAGCCGATCAATCTTGAATACGCTGTCTTTAACGGCGGCGTCGTCACATTTGCGCCGACACGCCTTACGCTCAACGGGTCCGCGCAGAACTGCCATCGCAGGGGTCGGGGTGCAAGACGCTGATTGGCGTGAATCCGACTGGACGCGTTTGCGGGGGGCTTGATCGATGAATTCCTTTCTTTCAAAAGTCGGCTTGATTGGCTTTTGCGTGGCGCTGCATTTAAGCGCTAACGCCCAAGCCCTCAGTTTTGATGCCGCCTGGCAGCGCCTGAAAGACAACTCGGACCAGCTCGCTGGCGCACGGGCCAATCAGGCCAGCAAGACACTGCAGACCGAAGGCATCCAGGCCTTGGGTGGCCCGTCAATCAGCGTGTCGGCAGCCTCGTTTTCTTACAACACCGTTCTGGCGGTCAACCTGGATGGCATTAACCAGAAGCTGTCTCAAATCGAGCAACTGCTGCCAGCCCAGATACAGGGGATGCTGGCTGCCAGCGGTCTTGCGTCACTGCCTGCCAACTACACGCTGAACCAGAGAGGCACGCTTACCAATGGCTCGCTGACGGCCGTCTGGCCAATCTACATGGGCGGCGTGACCGACGCGACGCGCGGCTTTGTGTCCGCGCAAGCCGATGAAGCCTTATCCGACACGGCCAAAACCGAGCACGAACTGAGCACGCTTTTGGTCCAACGCTACTTTGGCGCGCAGATGGCTTTGAAGGCCGCGCAATTGCGTCGCACGGCGCAGGCCGACATTGCCCAGCACGATGCCAGCGCTGAAAGAATGATGCGCGCCGGTCTGATCTCGCAACTCGAACGCCTGCAGGCCCAGGTGGCTTTTGAAGAGTACCGGCGCAATACCGTCAAGGCCGACGACGCGGCAGCACTGGCGACGTCGGCGCTGCGCCACACCCTCAAGACACAGGACAGTGTCACGCCCCAAACCCCGCTGTTTGTCGTGACGCACCCGCTGGCGCCACTGGCTTACTTTGTGGATCAGGCCTTGCTTCACCATCCGGGCCTGAGCAAGGTGGCGGCCAAGAAGGCCCAGGCCGAGCAACTGTATGCGGGGCAGGAGGCCCTGCGAAAACCCCAGTTGTTTGCTTTTGGCCAGCGTGAGATCACGTCTGGTAATGCCAACTGGATGGCCGGCATTGCCGCCCGATGGAACCTGTACGACTCCATCAACCACGATGCGCTGGCCGCTGCTGCGCAGAAAATGATTGATCAGGCCGAGAGCGCCGATGCCCTTGCCCGCAACGACATTGATTTGCTGGTTGAGAAAAACTGGCGCGCGGTGGAGCAGGCCCGTCACCAGTTTCTGGCGGCACAGCCCGGGATGTTTCTGGCTTCTGAGGTGTTGCGCCTGCGCCGTGCTGCCTTGCGTGAAGGCACGGGTACTGCGCTGGAACTGATGGACGCCCAAACCAATCAGGTCAAGGTGATGACCGAGCGCGCCCAGATTGCCTATGACTACGTGCTGGCCCTGGCCAGTCTGCTGGAGAGTTGTGGCCTGTCTGAGCAGTTTGGCGCCTACATCTCCCGCGCAGACACCACTGTGGAATGAACATGAATACCAAGAAGCTGATGTTGACAATGGCAGGCCTGGCACTCGCCGGCTTGGTGGGATACGGTTTTTGGCGCGCAGCCCAGAGCGCACCCGAGTATTTTCAGGGGCAGATGGAAGCCACGGAAACCGACATCGCCCCCAAAGTCACCGGCCGCATCGGTGAAATCCTGGTCAAGGAGGGCGACCAGATCCAGCCCGGAACGCTGTTGCTGCGCATTGACAGCCCTGAAGTGCGCGCCAAGGCGGCACAAGCCGGCGCGGCGGGCGATGCAGCGCAGGCGGTGGCAGACAAAGCGCAAAACGGCGCCCGGCGGGAAGAAATTCAAATGGCCAGAATGAACTGGCAGCGTGCCCAGACGGCGGCAGATCTTGCCGATGTCTCCTTCAAACGGGTAGATGGACTCGCCAGCGAGGGCCTGCTTGCAGCCCAGAAGCGCGACGAAGCGCAGGCCAACGCCACAGCCGCCCGCGATGCCGCACTGGCCGCCAGGGCCCAATATGACATGGCTAGAACCGGTGCCCGGCCTGAGGACAAAGCGGCCGCCAATGCGCAGCTCAGGCAAACCAAGGGCGTGATTGCCGAGGTGGAAGCGGCACGGGCCGAAACCGAGCTCAAGAGCCCGGTGGCCGGGGAAGTGGCCAAGGTGCTCGCCAAGCTTGGGGAACTCTCGCCACAAGGCGTGGCCGTCGTCAGTGTGGTCAACCTGAATGAGCAATGGGTCGTGCTCAATGTGCGCGAAGACAAGTTGCAACGCTTTGCCATGGGCAGCGAGTTTGATGCCACACTGCCAGCCCTGGGTCGCCCGTCGGGGGACAGCCAACGCTACCGGTTCAAGGTGTATTACCTGGGTGTGTTACCCGACTTCGCCACCTGGCGCGCCACCCGCGCCGGACAGGGGTTTGATGCCCGCACGTTTGAGGTTCGAGCCCGTCCGCAGGCCCCGATTGCCGGTGCCCGCCCCGGCATGACGGTGTTGGTCCAATAGCGCGGCACGCGCTGTCTGTTTGTCATGTCTGCCATCAACGTCCCTGAGACTGGCTTGTACCGCCGCTTTGCTGTGGCATTCCATCGGGAATGGCAGCGGCTCGTGCTCAGCCCATGGGACCTGGCCATGGTGAGCTGGGTACCGGTAATGGCCGTTGCGCTGATCTGGTGGATGTTCTCTGCCGGACTGCCCAACCAGTTGCCCATTGCCGTGCTGGATCAGGATCATTCCAGCCTGTCGCGCCAGTTGGTACGCTTGCTTCAGGCCTCACCCGGCTTGAAGCTGGTAGCCACCAGCGGGGACAAGGCACAGATGGAACTCGCGCTGCGCCGGGGCGATGTGTATGCGGTGGTCGCCATTCCGGCGGATTTCACCCGCACTGTCAAGCGTGGCCAGGCGGCGCAGGTGAGCTTGTTGCACAACGCACAACTGGGGACCCATTCCGGCCTGATTCAGCGCGACGTGCGCACCGTCGTTGCCACCCTGTCGGCTGGCGTTGAACTCTCGGCGCGTAACCGCCGTGGCGAGCCCCCACTGGCGGCCCGGGTGTCCATAGAACCCCTGCAAGCCAGCAGCGTGACCCTGTTCAACACGGCGCTGAACTATGAGCAGTTTCTGGCCGCAGCATTGGTGCCTGCCCTGCTCCATATTTTGGCCATGACGGCCGGGGCCTGGGCCGTAGGGCGTGAGTTGCGCGACAAAACCATCGCGCAGTGGCTGCCCGCAGGCAGCAGCCCACTGCAGACCGTGGCGGCACTGTCGGGCAAGCTGGCCTTGCCCGTGCTCAGCCTGAGCACGGTGGGGGCCTTGGCACTTGGCTGGTTCACCTGGGGCCGTGGCTGGCAGCCGCAGGGTTCACTGGCCTGGGTGGTGCTGGCCCTGGGCGTTCTGGTGGCGTTGTCGGTGGCACTGGGCGCGCTGGCGTCTGCCAGCACCCGGTCGCTGCGCATGGCCTTGTCGGTCACAGGTTTTCTCAGCGCGCCGGCTTTTGCGTTCAGTGGCGTCGGCTTTCCGTTGTTGGCCATGCCGGTGCTGGCCCGTGCTTGGGCCTATTGCCTGCCCTATACCCACTACATACGCATCCAGACTGAACAACTGCAAATGGGTACGCCGCTGCGCTATTCGGCGCCCAGCCTGTTCTGGATGGGTGTGGCCACGCTGCTTGCGGGCGCACTGTGTGCCTGGCGTCTGCGCCGCGCGGCCGCTCAGCCAGCCTGTTGGGGCAAGCGATGAGCGGCCAGTTCTTTCGGGATGTGGCTGGCGCGTGGTGGGCTACGCTGCGGGCTGTGGTGCAGGACCTGGGCGTGTTGCTGCTGTTGGTCATTGCCCCCGTGGTCTATGGCTTCTATTACCCCTGGCCGTACGCGACGCAGACGCTGACCCAGGTTCCGGTCATGGTGGTGGATCTGGACCACACCAGTCTTTCGCGCCAGATCATTCGCTATGCAGGGGCCAACCCCCGCATTGCCGTGCGTGGCGTGACCAGCAATGAAGCACAGGCGCGCCAAGCCCTTTGGCGCGGTGAGATTGAGGGTTTTGCGATATTGCCCAGTGACCTCAAACGCAAGTTGCTGCGCGGCCAGGCGGCAGTGGTCACCGTTGAGGGGGACGGTGCTTATGCCTTGTTGAACAAAGCCGTGCTGTACGGGTTTTCAGAAGCGCTTGGCACGGTGTCGGCGGGCGTGGAGATCAAGCGGCTGCAGGTGATGGGGCAAAGCGCTTTGCAGGCCCAGGCCTCGCGCAGCCCAATCAACACGCAACTGGTGGCGCTGTTCAATCCGACGGAAGGCTATGGCAGCTACGTGGTGCCTGCAGTTGCCATGCTGATCATCCAGCAAACCTTGCTAATGGGCGTAGCGATGTTTGTCGGCACGCTGGTAGAAGCTGACCAGCAGCGGGCCAGCATGGCCGTCTGGTGGGGTCGTCTGCTGGGCTTTGGCACCTTCGGTGTCGCCAGCAGCCTGTTCTATTTTGGCTGGGTACTGGTCTATCAGGATTACCCCCGTGGCGGCAACCCCTTTGGCGCTGTGGTGTTGGCGCTGGTCTACACAGCCGCCGTGTGCACCTTGGGGGCCTTGTTGGGCCTCTGGTTCAAGCAGCGTGAACGCCCCATACAGGTGCTGCTGTTCACCTCCTTGCCGATGGTCTTTTTGTCGGGGTTTTCCTGGCCGTTTGAGGCCCTGCCGGTGCCGTTGCAAGCTTTGCGCTGGCTGATACCCAGTACGGCCGGTATCCAGGCGGCCCTGCACCTCAACCAGATGGGCGCAACGCTGGCTGACGTGGGTGTCGAGTTGGCCGTCCTGGGCTCCATGACGGGTGTCAGCTGCTTGACGCTTTGGTGCAGCACCCGGCCCCAGAGGACACACAACGCCAACGCAAGCGATGGACCGTAAGCTCAGGCCGCCACTTCGGCCTGCATGGCGGTGATCAGCGCATCGGAGAACTGCGCCAGCGGCATCGCGATGCGCGTGATGTTCTGCTCTTGCAGGAAGCGCGCTTCCATGCGCGTCGGCTCTTCGGGCAACACGGCCCAATGCCGGTGGCTGGAGCGCTTCATGATCTGGCGCGCAAAGCAGCGTGTGAGCTGGTCGTCGAAGCGACAGCCGAGGAACAGAAAGTTGCGCCCGCTGCGCCAGGCCTGCACGGCGGCGGGGATTGGCGTCTGGATGTCGATCTCGGTCAGCACCTCGACAAAATCGCTGTCCGACACGAGATAGTTGCCAGCTGGGCCGTGGCTGCCCAGCGGCTTGTAGAGCAGGCGCTGCGCCGTTGCCGGCAGGCCGCTCAGCAGCTTGCCGTCGCTGGCATAGGCCGCGGTCCAGTCGCCAAAGTGCTCGGATTGTGACAAGGCCTGCACCTGCAGCCACTCGCCGGGGGAAAGCGCCAACGCGGCGGCGAAGCTGTCGTCATACCAGGTGTCAACCCACAGACCGACGCCGCTGGCGGCCAGCGCACGTTGCAGTGGCGATGGCGCGGGCGTGGCGGCAAACGCGTCGTTCATCAGATGCACCACCGACTTGCGGTGCTTGAAGTTCTCGATGAATTGCGCCGCCTGCGTCAGGCGCTGGCGAATCTTGTGCGGCACGCTGACCTTGGTCGTCATGTGCTCGGCCAGCGCCAGCGGCGTGGCCGGCACCCGGGCGCCGGCGCACAGGCTCAGCATCTCCGGCCCGAGATAGGGAATGACCGCTCCGCGCTCGAGTCCGGCGCTGATCTCTTGGAGAAGGTCTTGCAGTGGCATGGTGGTCCTTAGACTTGTTGATCGTTTCGGAATTCAAGGTGCCTGCTTTCGTCATCGCGAGCGCCTTGTGTTCGGCGCTGAAACTGCGTGCGAGCTTTGACCCCTGGACTCGTCATTGCGGGCCCCGACCCGCAATCCAGAGATGCATGGCATGGATCCCGGGGCGAGCCCGGGGCGAGCCCGGGATGACGCCAGTGATGGTGTGGTTCATGAAGAGCCTTCAATCCTGCGTCAGGATCAGCGCGGTGGCGCTAGCGATCTGGTCGGTGACGGACCAGCAGTGGCCGTTGCGCGTGGCCAGGTAGACGCGGCGCGGGCCGACTTGCAGCGCTGCGGTTTCATCGCGCATGTCGAGGGCGTCAACCACGAGCACGCGCATCGCCGGGTCGCGTGCGCGCCAGAGTGCGGCGGCCTCACGCAGCGTGCCGGCGCTGCCGATCACTTCGCCGGCGCGGCTCAGGTATTCGGCACTCACCCCGCTCACTCGTCGGTCAGCGCCAGGCGGCGCGCCTCGACGGTGATGGGCAGCGGCGTGTCGGCTGGCATGGCCGGCAGGTCAAACTGCCAGCCGTTGGCCAGCGTCACCAGGCCGCCCCACATGCCCGGATTGGCCATGGAAACAATCGGCTCCTCCAGATCTTTCTTGGGCACATAGCCGGTCAGCAGGCCCTTGCTGTCTTTGCGGATCATCAGTTTCATCATTGGCTCCAGGTTGAGGATGTTGTCGTTTCTTCGTGCAGCAGCGGCGCCAGCAGGGGTGGCAACTGCGCCAGCAATTCGTCCACCTCGGCGCGCGTGCTGTCGGGCCCGAGTGACAGGCGCAGCGCCGCCAGAGCCTCGTCGTCCGCCACACCCATTGCGCCCAGCACGTGCGACGGCTGACTGCCGGCCGAGGAACAGGCAGCGCCGCTTGATGCGGCCACGCCCAACTGCTCCAGCCGCTGCAGCACCACGTCCGCCGACAAGTGGCCAAAGCGCAGATAACTGGTGCCGGGCAGACGCGCTTGCGTGCGGCCCCAGATGTGCGTATCGGGCACCAAGCGTAAGAGCCCGGCTTCGAGTGCGTCGCGCAGTTGCGCAACGCGCCGAGCCGTCAGCGCCACGTTGCCCAGCAGATCAAGCGCTGCTGCCATGCCGACGATGGCTGGCAGGTTCTCGGTGCCACCGCGCCGGCCGCGCTCCTGGCTGCCCGGCGTCTGCGTCACAAAGGCCGTGCCCTGGCGCAGCAACAGCGCGCCAACGCCCTTGGGGCCCTGGAACTTGTGTGCCGACAGCGACACTGCGTCGGCAGCGCAACTGGCAAAGTCAAACGGCAGCTTGCCGATTAACTGCGTTGCGTCCACATGCATGCGCGCACCGGCGGCGCGGGCCAGCACACCGACTTCGCGCGTCGGCATCAGCACACCGGTTTCATTGTTCGCCGCCATCAGCGAGACCAGCGCCACGTCGGCGCCAATGCGGGCCGCCGCTGCCGCCAGATCGAGTGCGCCGCTGCCCAACACCGGCAGCAACTCCACCTGCAGGCCACTGTCGGCCAGTGTGCGCGCCAGGCGCAGATGGGCGGCATGCTCGACGCTGCCCAACAGCACGCGGCGCCGCTTTGGGTCGGCTGCGGCGAGCAGTCCGCGCAGCGCGAGCTGATTCGATTCGGTGGCGCCGCTGGTGAAGATCAGCTCGGCCGGCTTGCAGCCCAGCACCCGTGCCACGTGGGCACGCGCCACAGCCAGCGCGCGCTTGGCGTCCTGTCCCGGGCCGTGTTGCGAAGACGCGTTGGCCCAGGTGGCGGACATCATTTGCAGCATGGCCTGCACCACGGAGGGCGCGGGCCGCGTCGTGGCGTTGTGGTCAAGGTAAATCATGGCAGCTTCAAGGCCAGTACTGACGCTGCGGGTCGGTGCACAGCAGGTCAAGCGCGCGGGCCAGCGGCGCATTTTGCAACTGCGCCACCCAGGCGCGCCCGGCATGGTCGCGCGAGCACAGGCACCAGCGGTTCGCCGCGTGCGGCAGCAAGAGGGCAATGTCGATAACGCCGCCGGCCGGATCGACCTTGCGTGAGCAGTTCGGGCTCTGGATGCGAAAGGCATCGCCCTCCTGCAACACGCGTGGTCGCACGTAACGGTAGCGCACGCGCTCACGCAGGGCGCGCCTGATGCGGTGCAGCGTCAGGCTGGCAACCGGGCTGGCGGCCACGGTGGCCACCGGTGCCTTGCGCGCGATCATGCTCACGGCGGCGCCCCGCTCTCGGGCAACAGACCGGCCGGCGCCGGCGCCAGTTCGATTTCCAGACAGCCCACCACGCAATCAGCGAACTGCACCAGGTAGACCGGCTCATTGAGTTCGCTGGCGTGGCCAAGCTTGACAACTTCGCCGACCGTGCCGCGCGCAGCCAGCAGGGCATCGGCGGCGCGCTCGGGGTGGCTGCCGTCGTTGTGCAGGTCATCAATCGCAATCACGCGCTGGCCCCAGGCGTAAGCCGGCGCGCGCATTTCCATTCCCGTCATCGCAGTCATGCGCTTTCTTCCTGTGATCGGGCGCTACCCAGTGTGTTCAGCAGGGCGGCCCGCTCGCCCAGTTGTGCCAGCACGTCCTCAGGCAAGCGGTCCAAGGTACACAGTTCCTTGGCGCGCATGCCGACACGGTGACCCGACTCGACAAAGTCCACTGCGTAGATGTAGAACTGTTGCAGGAAGGTGTTGATGCTGATGACGTAGCCAATCTCGCCCTTGTTCACCAGCAGCGCACCGATGTCGTGCCCGTTGTAGGTGCCGTCGTTACGCACCACCGAGCGCGCCACCACCCGCTCGCCGTAGTGAAAGCGCGGCGGCGACGCCAGTTCGATTTCGTCGTCGTCGCGATTGATGTCAGCCATGTCATGCTCCCAGGCTACAGGCGCCCTAGGAGGCCACGACTGGCGCAGGGCGGCTGCGACCGATCGAACTGATGTCGATCCGGGCCACACCGGGCGTGGCGGCGCTGGCACTGCTGCAGGCGCAGGCCGGCTTGTTCGGATCGATGAACGACAGACCCGACTGGGTGGCGGTTTCCACAAAATCAATCGTGATGCCGTCGAGCATCTGGCAGCTCTGCGCACCGAGAAACAGGCGCACGCCGCCGAATTCGAGCAAGGTCTCACCATCCTGCAGCGCGGCCTCGGCGCTGAACTCGCTGGAATAGCCCGAGCAGCCGCCCGTTGTGACCGCCAGGCGCAGACCGGCGCCGGCCGGCTTGCCGGAGAAACGCACGATGCGCTGGATGAACTTCGCTGCGGCCGGGGTGATGGTGACGTTGGGCTGCATGGTGGGGCGCTCGATACCGATCAGACCTTGACGATGCAGCCGTCCACCGGGCAGATGGCAACGCACTGCGGCGAGTCGAAGTGGCCGTCGCAGTCGGTGCACTTCTTGGCGTCGATGATGTAGGTGCCGTTCTTTTCGCGAATGGCGACGTTCGGGCATTCGGGCTCGCAGGCGGAGCAGGCGGTGCAGGTCGAGATGATGATTTTGTGGGCCATGGTGGGTCTCCGGTTGGGTTAATAAACTAGGCGGCCAGCGCTGTATTGCCAGTCAAATTCGTGTAGGCGCCCTGGCGGATCTGCGCGTCGCCACGGCTCTGGTGCCGCACGGCGCCAGTCGCGATGCGGCTGCGGTAATCGTTGAACCAGGCCAGCGCCGCCTTCTCGATGAACTCACCGACGTACTGCTCCACCGGCTCAACGCCAGCCTGCATCAGCTCGTCTTTCGGGCAGGCGCCAATCTTGGCCACCAGCACAGCATGGCAGTCGTTGATCGCGTTGACCACCGAGGGCAGTTGCTCGTCATCGCCGGCGCCGCCCTGGCAATACTGGTCGACACGCCGGTGGCCGACGAACTGGACCCCGGTGGCGGAAACTTCAAACACCTGGAATTCGGTGACGTGGCCGAAATGCGCATTGACGCGCCCGCCGCCCTTGGTAGCCACCGCCACCAGCACAACGAGCTCGTCGGCTACCGGCAAGGCAGCGGCATGGGTCTGCGCCTGCTGCTTGGCGCGTTGCTGCGCCTGGCGTTCCACTTCGACCTGGTCCTGGTAGGCCTTGCGCTTGTCCAGGTCGTAGACGACATCCATCGGGTCGAGCTTGTCAAAGGCGAATTCCTCGCTGCGGTCCTCCCCAAGCAGGCCGACGGCGTCGGCGCGACACTGGCGGCAGTGGCGCATCAAGTTGGCGCCGCCCATGCAGGCATCCTGCACGGCTTTGAGTTCCGACGCACTCGGGCCACGCTGACCGGTCAGGCCGAACACCGTGCCGTGCTCGGGCTCGGAGATCAGCGGCATGATGTTGTGCAGAAAGGCGCCGCGCTGCTTCACCGCGCGATTGACGTCGATCAGATGCGTGTCGTTGATGCCGGGGATCAAAACCGAGTTGATCTTGGTGAGTACACCGCGCGCCGTCAGCATTTCCAGGCCCAGCATCTGGCGCTCATGCAGGATCGTGGCCGCCTCACGGCCGCTGACACGCCGGTTCTGCCAGAAGATCCAGGGGTAGATTTTTTCGCCGATGGCCGGGTCCATCATGTTGATGGTGATGGTCACGTGGTCCACGTTGTACTTGCAGATTTCGTCAACGTAATCCGGCAGGGCCAGGCCGTTGGTGGAGAGGCACAGCTTGAGGTCGGGCGCCTGTGCCCGCAGCGCGCGAAAGGTGTCGAAGGTCTTGGCCGGATTGGCCAGCGCGTCACCGGGGCCGGCAATGCCCAGCACCGTCATTTGCGGAATCGCACTGGCCACCGCCAGCACTTTTCTGACCGCCTGGTCGGGCGTCAGCTTCTTGGAGACCACGCCGGGGCGCGATTCATTCGAGCAGTCGTACTTGCGGTTGCAGTAATTGCACTGGATATTGCAGGCCGGCGCTACCGCCACATGCATGCGTGCGAAATGGTGGTGCGCTTGTTCGGAATAGCACGGGTGGTTCTTGACTTTGTCCCAGATCGCCTGTGGCATGTCGTCGGGGCCATCGGACGAGCCGCAACTGGCCTTGCCTTCAGCGCCGAGGGAGCCGCAGGCGCTGGTCGGCAATGCAAGCAGGCTGCCCAGGGGCTTGATCTGGCCGATGCTGACGTAGCGCGTTGCGTGCATGACAAACCCTTCTCGCAACCGGTGTTGGTTGCCTAAGGGACTGATAGCTAAATCCATGCCATGCCAAAACACGGGCTTTTGCCGCTGTTTTGTCGCATCTGGCACACGCGATTGTCCCGCCAGAGCGGCTTTGTGGCCGGCGCTGTCCGTGATGCGACAAAGCCCACACAGCGGGGTCAGCCCAGTGATGTGGACTAATAGAGTCCGCAACAGAAACGCGACCATTTTCAGGGCCAGCATGAAATCCTCGCTGACCATCATTGCGGTGAACGGCTCACAGATTTATCGGTATTGCTAGCCCTTCGAAAATACCCAACCGAATAGAGTCCCACAACTCGACCTGCCATACCCTGCACCAGCCGGTGTCGTTGGTGGGCTCCACCAGACACTAAGCGGTCAGCCACGCGGTACATTCGTAAGTCAAGTACGCAGCGGAAGCAGGTATTGGCGAAAGGCGGGTTACTGGAAGTCCACCGGGGTGCCCGTCAGCAGGTGGTCGTAGACTTCATGTTTGCCGCGCAACCGGACTTACATAAGTTCAAATTGACTGCCAGATACCGGTCGGCTTCCAGTAGCCGAACGACAGAATTGTGGTTGCGAATTCAATCAAAGTGATACCCGCATCTGGCCAGGAAGAGCCGCTCAGCACGGATCGCACGAATGAGTACCATAGGCTAACAACGGACGCCCAGCTCTTCTTATGTAGCGGCTGCGTTGGCAAAGTTGCGTATTTCAGCCAAAGAATTATTCGCGCGGATTATCGCGGGATAATTGGCGCGTTTATGAACCATAACTGCTTAGCATCGGTTTATGCGCAAAGTCTGAGGAGTGGCAATGGCTTTCACAATTTTCCACAGGGAAAATAACAGCGCCGAAGAACGGCTGTGCGTAAATGATGATGGAACGGTTACTTACTATGTTGAGAATTCAGGGTGGCCGTTGATTGGGTCAGGTGTCCAGTCCAGAGAAAGAATCCTGACCTCATTGGAAGCAAAAGAACGCTGGCCTTCTTATGCCGAATCAATTGACTTGGCATTAGTAAAGCTTTCGACAAAGAGATAGCCTTTCGAGCGAGTCGCGATGCCCTCTATCCTTCACCTCAGCAATCTCACCAGAGCCCTCATGGCTCGATTTTCGGTAGGGCATATTCTGGTCTTGGCATTAGCTACGCTCGCGTTTGACGCCCATGCACTCAGCGCCGGGCAAGTGTTTGAGAAAGTCAAGAGTTCAGTTGTCGTAGTCAAGGCACTTGACGCAAATGGCAAGACAATCGTTCTGGGAAGCGGGGTAATTCTGCCCTCCGGCAAGATTGGAACTAACTGCCATGTAGTAGCTAGAGGTGATAGTCTTCTAGCAGGAAGAGGAAAGCAGTTCGTCACGGCGATGCTCTGGGGTGGCGACATGGACAAAGACATCTGCCTATTGGAGGCTGATGGACTAACAGGTGAAGCAGCCCAACTCGGGCAAGCCAGCAGATTGAAGGTGGGTGAGTCGGTCTATGCGGTAGGTGCGCCCCGAGGACTAGAACTTTCCCTCTCTAATGGCATTGTTTCGCAACTGCGTGGTGGTCCTCCACCGCTGATCCAGACAACCGCCGCGATTTCTTCAGGTTCCAGCGGTGGAGGGCTGTTCGATGCGGAAGGGCGTTTGGTGGGATTTACCACCCTATATGTCGAAGGGGGGCAAAGCCTGAACTTCGCCATGCCGGTGGAGTGGGCGGGAGAGATTCAAGCAGGTAAGAATGAATTGCAAGCGCGCAACAACACGACACCTAAAGGACGCAGTTGGGCTAATTGGGAAAAGAGAACTATTGCCTTAGAGGCCGCAAAGAATTGGGCGGGAATGAGAGAATGGTGCCAAGATTGGACGAGAGAGCAACCTGGAAATATCTTTGGTTGGTTGCACCTCTCAAAAGCCCTAAAACAACTAAAGCTCTACGCAGAAGCAATAGAGGCAGCCCGCCAAGCTCTTAAGATTAATCCTGAAGCTGATAGAGCTTGGATAGCCCTTGGGGATTCATACTTGGACTTCAAGCGTTACACCGAAGCTTTTGATGCCTATCGGCAGGCCATTCGCATTGATCCTGATCTGCTTACTGCGTGGATGAGTCTTGGGGATGCGTACTCGGAAGCTATGCGTTACGCAGAGGCCATCGAGGCATACCAACAGACGGTTCGGATTGATCCGTCGGATGCTGATTTGTGGGGCATCCTCGCAACCACGTACGCTGAATCCGGCAATCGTACGGCCGCCTTAGAGGCGTTAAGTCAAGCGCGGCGAATGGATCCCGTTATAGCAAACAAGTGGGGCAAGTTCGTTGATCAGAATAAAAACGCAGTAGCCGGTTGGGTACTGGTTGATAGCGATGAATCTGATGCAACCTACGCCAATCCCTCTTCCATTCGTCGAAATGGAGCGACGGTGACAATGTGGGACATAGTAGATTACAAGCAGGCAAGATCGCTCAATAAATCGGTCAAACCCTACAAATCGATCATGGCACAAAGTGAATATGACTGTCAGAACGAGCGACTACGCAGACTCAATTCATCTTTGCGCTCAAAGAATATGGCGAAAGGTGACGTTGTTTTCTCTGACGACGAGAGTGGAGAGTGGATTGCACTCCCTCCAGACAGCAGAGGGAAAAGGTTGTGGCTGGTAGCATGTGGCAAACCGTTAGCCCAGTGAGTGACTGATGTCGGTGTAGGAAGTTTTGTGTGAACCGTTGAATCTCCAAAAACGCAGCAGCGAATGGCGGCTTAATGGCCCGTCAATCAGTAAACCGAATTTCGGCAACCAGCCTTAACGAGTCATTCGCGGCCAAAACACAATGACTCGTGACGCTGCCCTCCGGGTCCCCATCCCGCTGCATAGCAGCCTTACAAGTACACTGCCTCGCGCTGGTAGTTGGGTCAACAACCAAACGACCTTCACTTTGGTGCGGCGCGCGGTCGTCCTGAATCAAAGAACTGCTTCCCCCCCTTGCGATCGAGCAGGCTTAACAGCTTCAGCGAAGGGCCACTGGGGTGCTTGTCACCCACTTCCCATTTGCGAACAGTGGAGAGGCTGGTGTTGAGAACGGCGGCCAGCACCGATTGGCTGAGTTGGCGATGGTCAGTTGCGCAGGTCCAGCGTTCGCCGCCCACCCAGGCTCAGAACTTGCGCACTTCGATGCTGTTCTTCTGCAGTGCATAGCCCATCTGACGCGGCGAGATCTTGAGCAGGCGCGCAGCCTTGGCCTGCACCCAACCGCAGCGATCCATGGCCCAGATCAGACGTTCACGTTCTCCATCGGGCTTGCCATCGGTTTCGGCCGTCGGCTGCTCCGGCGCCGGGTCCGGCACTGCGGCAGATTCGGCGACGGCCGCCGCCGGGGCCGGCGCCAACGGCACTTCCACGATCGGAATATCGATCAGACGAACGGTCGTCAGGGCATCCTGGCGTTCAATCTGGTGCAGCACTTGCGTCAGGCAGCGGTTTTCCCTGCACGGAAAGGCCAGCTCGCTGATGAGTTCGCTGTGCGCCATGGTGGCGGTGCGTTCCACGCAATTTTCCAGTTCGCGCACATTGCCGGGCCAATAGCAACTGGTGAGCACACGCATGGCAGCCGGGCTGAACTCGGTGCTGCGCTGGTTTTCGCGGTTGAAACGCTCAAGAAAATGCTGCGCCATCGCAGGGATGTCTTCGCGCCGTTCGCGCAGCGGCGGCAACTGGATGTTGACCACGTTGATGCGGTAGTACAGATCAGCACGGAACTCACCGGCTTTGACCATGCGCTCCAGATTGCGGTTGGTCGCCAGGATCAGCCGCACATCAACCTTGACTGACGTGCTGCCACCGACGCGCTCGAACTCGCGCTCCTGCAGTACGCGCAGCAACTTGGCCTGGAAGGCCATCGAGACCTCTCCGATTTCATCGAGAAACAGGGTGCCGCCGTTGGACAGCTCGAAGCGGCCCTTGCGCGTCGCCTGCGCGCCGGTGAAGGCGCCTTTTTCGTGGCCGAACAGCTCGCTCTCCAGCAACGACTCCGACAGTGCCGCACAGTTGACGCTGACAAAGACTTCGTCGCGGCGCGTCGAGAGCTTGTGCAGGGCGCGCGCCACGACCTCCTTGCCGGTGCCGCTTTCGCCGCGCAGCAGTACCGTGGTGCGGGTCGGCGCGACCTTGTGCACCTGGTCGAACACTTCCTGCATCGGCGCCGAGCGGCCCACCACATGCGGCAGTTGCGTGCTGGGCTTGAGCGCCTTGGCCATGCGCCGCGCTTCATCTTGCAGTTTGTCGTGGGCGACGCTGACGCTGCGATGCAATAGCAAGGCCTGACCCATCAGGGTGACAACCATTTTGAGCAACTGCAAGTCATTGGAAAAAGCGCGTTTCTCGCCCGGATTCAGACAGTCCACCGCCAGCACGCCAATGCTCTTGCGGTCAACGCGGATCGGCGTCACCAGCATCGCCACCGGCACGCCCGGGGACTGGTCGGCACCGCCCGTGCGGTTGAGGAACAGTGGCTCACTGCGCACATCGGGGACCACCACCTGCATGCCATTGGCAAAGACGCGCCCGACAATGCCCTCGCCCGACTGGAACTGCAATCGCTGTTGCTCCTCGCACGTCAGCCCAACCGCGCACAAGCCATTGAGGCGCCCTTCCGGTTCACTCAGCACCACAAAGGCACGGCGCCAGTCAAAAGCCTGCAGCAGATAGTTCAGCGCTTCGCGAAACGTCTTGGCAATATCGAGCGACGTTGCCAGCGTCTTGCTCACCTCGTAGATGGCAATGAGCTCGCGGCGGGATTCGATGGCTTGTGCATTCACCATGTAGAGCTCCGGTTGATGAAACGCGGCGCAAAGCACCGCTATAGCCGAGAGAACGCAAGAAGTGAGCCAAAAAAAACGGCACCAATTTCGAACAGCCACTTCACGACAAATGAGACAAGGGTTCGCAGGCGGCGCCGGCGTTCGCCGACAAAAACAACATTTTTTGGGCGCTGGCAACGCATTTGAGGGCGCTGCCGCATGGCACCAAAATTGCGAATCAGCTGTGGACTGCCCCTGATTCATCCCCAAAACGGAGAACCCACATGGCTTACAGCGACCAGGTCGTTGACCACTACGAGAACCCGCGCAACGTGGGCAGCTTTGACGCCGCCGAGGACAGCATTGGCACCGGCATGGTCGGTGCACCGGCCTGCGGCGATGTAATGCGCCTGCAGATCCGCGTCAACGCCGAAGGCGTGATTGAAGACGCCAGGTTCAAGACCTATGGTTGCGGCTCGGCCATTGCGTCGAGCTCGCTGGTCACTGAATGGGTGCGCGGACGCACGCTCGACGAAGCGCTGGCGATCAAGAACGCCGACATTGCCCAGGAACTGGCACTGCCGCCGGTGAAAATCCATTGCTCGATCCTGGCCGAAGACGCGATCAAGGCGGCGGTGGCGGATTTCCGTTCACGCCACCCGGCGCCCGGCGCCAGCACCCTGGTTTCCGAGCAACTGGCCTGCGCCGCCAGTACGCGCTAGACAAGTTCCCAACCTGCAACACCCAAGGATGCACCATGCAAGCAGTTCCGAACGTCAGCAGTAGCAGCGAGTGCGCTGCCATGGCGAGCCAACTGGAATTCACACCGGCCGCCGCCGCCAAGGTGGCGGAACTGATCATTGAAGAGGACAAGCCTGAACTCAAGCTGCGTCTGTACGTCACCGGTGGTGGTTGCTCAGGTTTCACCTACGGCTTTGCCTTTGACGATGCCGTGGCCGAAGACGACACCCTCATCACCACCGAAGGCGTGGCCCTGGTGGTTGATGCCATGAGCCTGCAATACGTGCTGGGTGCGCGCGTCGATTTTGAGGACGGACTGGAAGGCTCGCGCTTTGTCATTCACAACCCAAATGCCCAGACCACTTGCGGTTGCGGCAGTTCCTTTTCCGTTTAGGAGCCAATGCCATGACCGTTTCCCTGACACCTGCGGCGGCGCGCCACGTTGCGAAATCGCTGGCAAAACGCGGCAATGGCATCGGCCTGCGCTTGGCGGTCAAGACCAGCGGCTGCAACGGCTTTGCCTATGCACTGGAATTTGTCGATACCGCCAACGCCGAGGATCAATCTTTTGACTCTCACGGCGTCAAGGTCATTGTCGACCCGCGCAGCCTGGGCATGCTGGCCGGCACTGAACTGGACTTTGTGCGCGAAGGCCTGAACGAAGGCTTCAAGTTCAACAACCCGAACGCCCGCGCCAGTTGCGGCTGTGGCGAAAGCTTTGCGGTATGAGGCTCCCCCCCCCGTTGATGGCTCACTGCGTGTAGCCTCATCCCCCCTCAATGGGGCAACACCAGCGGCCCGGCGAAGTCGGTTCCGCGGTGTTCCTGGCCTCGCGCTGGGTACGACCCAAGATACATAACCATGGCCTTGCTACAGATTTCGGAACCAGGACAGAGCGCCGCGCCGCACCAGCACCGGCTGGCGGCCGGGATTGATCTCGGGACCACCAACTCCTTGATTGCCACTGTGCAGAGCGCAGTGGCGCGGGCGCTGCCGGATGAGCACGGGACCATGCTGTTGCCCTCGGTTGTGCGTTATCTGGCGGGTAACGGGATTGTGGTGGGGCACGAAGCACAGCAGCGCCAGGTGGATGATCCGCAGAACACGATCGTGTCGGTCAAGCGCTTGATGGGCCGCAGCCTGGCGGACTTGAAAGAGGCGACCGGCCTGCCCTATCAATTCACCGATGGCCCGGGCATGGTGGGCATTCGCACCATCTGTGGCGAGCGTTCGCCGGTGCAGGTGTCGGCAGAGATTCTCAGCAACTTGCGTGAGCGCGCCGAAGCGTCACTGGGCGGGCCGCTGGCCGGTGTCGTGATCACCGTGCCTGCCTATTTCGACGATGCGCAGCGCCAGGCCACCAAGGACGCCGCGCGCCTGGCCGGTTTGACCGTTCTTCGCCTGCTCAATGAACCAACGGCGGCGGCGATTGCCTATGGCCTGGACAAGGCGGCCGAGGGCACGTTTGCGATCTACGACCTTGGGGGCGGCACTTTTGACATCTCCATCCTGCGCCTGAGCCAAGGTGTGTTCGAGGTGCTGGCCACGGGCGGTGACTCGGCACTCGGCGGTGATGACTTCGACCATGTCATTGCCCAGTGGTTTTGCCGGCAGCACGGCATTGAAGGTCTGGCGGCACTGGCACCGGGCGCACAACGCAGACTGCTGGCGGCAGCCCGCTCTACCAAGGAGACGCTGTCCGGGCACGACTCGGCGGCATTGTCGCTGACAACGGCGGACGGCACGCCGCGCCAAGCCATCCTGTCGCGCGCCGAGTTCGCCCAACTGGGCGCCGGCCTGATCGAGCGCACGATACGCTCGACCAAACGCGCCCTGCGCGATGCCAGTTTGACGATTGACGACATCAACGGCGTGGTACTCGTCGGCGGCTCCACGCGCATGCCAATTGCACGCGAGGCGGTGCGCGCCTTTTTTGACCGTGAGCCGCTGGTAGACATCGACCCGGATCAAGTGGTGGCCATCGGTGCCGCGCTGCAGGCCAATGTGCTGGCCGGCAATGGCACGGGTGACGACTGGTTGCTGCTCGATGTCTGCCCACTCTCGCTGGGCATCGAGACCATGGGCGGTCTGGTGGAAAAAATCATTCCGCGCAACAGCACGCTGCCGATTGCACGGGCCCAGGAATTCACCACCTTCAAGGATGGGCAAACCGCGATGTCGCTGCACGTGGTGCAGGGCGAGCGCGAGTCGGTTGCGCACTGCCGTTCACTGGCGCGCTTCGAGTTGCGCGGCATCCCGCCCGCCGTGGCGGGCTCGGTGCATATCCGCGTCAGTTTTCAGATTGACGCCGATGGTCTGCTGTCGGTGACGGCGCGCGAACAGGGCAGCGGCATTGAGGCGCACATCGAGGTCAAACCGACTTACGGCCTGGCGGACAAGCAGATTTCCGCCATGCTGCAGGAAGGGATTGGCGCCTCGCAGGAAGACATGGCGCTGCGCTCCCTGCGCGAGGCGCAGGTCGATGCGCGGCGCCTGCTCGATGCCACGGCGTCGGCGCTGGCGGCCGACGCCGAACTGCTGAATCCGGCCGACCGGGAACGTATTCGCCAAGCCATGTTCCGTCTCGCCGACACGCTGGAAACCGCAGCCCCGGTACAGCAAGTGCGCGCCGCCAGCGCCGCCCTGGGCGCCGCTACCGACCACTTTGCCGCAGAACGCATGAACGCATCAATCAGCAAAGCGCTGGCTGGTCGCACCATGGACAGCCTGGCTTGATGCATCGCGGTGCGAGAAATGCGTATGGAGCGCAGCGCAATAAGGGTTTTGAAGCGCAGAGCTGTCTGAAACAAAACATTCCCGACACAGCGCAGCGCAGCAAGCGTCTTTCGCGTCGTGTTTGCAGGCAAAAATGGGTGGCACACACCTTGCAATGAGCTAGTCAAAGCCCACTGCCATGACACCCAACCTCATCATCAACGACACCACGCTGCGCGACGGCGAACAGACTGCCGGGGTTGCGTTCACGGTAGCGGAGAAGTGCGACATCGCATCGGCCCTGGCAGCGGCTGGCGTGCCGGAAATGGAGATCGGCATTCCGGCCATGGGTGAGCAGGAGATCGACTGCATCAACGCCATTGCCGATCTGCAGCTACCGGCGGCGCTGATGGTGTGGGGGCGCCTGACCGATGGCGACCTGGCCAATGCCCTGCGCTGCCAGGCCGACATCATCCACCTGTCTATTCCCGTGTCTGACATCCACCTGCGCCACAAGTTGCGCCAGACGCGCGAATGGGTGTTGGCGCAGATCTCGCGCGTGATCCCGCTGGCCGTGCGCAGTGGCCGCAAGGTCTCGCTCGGCGCAGAGGATGCCTCGCGTGCCGACGTCGGTTTTCTGGCCCAGGTGGCGCGGCGCGCCCAGGCTTGCGGCGCCAGCCGCATCCGCTTTGCCGACACGCTCGGCGTGATGGACCCCTTCACCACCTTCGAGGCGGTGGCGCGACTGCGCGACGCGGTGGACCTGGAGATTGAGATCCACGCCCATAACGACATGGGCCTGGCCACCGCCAACACGCTGGCGGCGCTGCGCGGCGGTGCCACGCATGCCAACACCACGGTCAATGGTCTGGGTGAGCGCGCCGGCAATGCGGCACTGGAAGAAGTGGTGATGGCCGTGCGCCACCTGCACCACGCCGACACCGGCGTCGACACGCAGGCCCTGATGCCGATCTCGCATCTGGTGGCAAAGGCATCCGGGCGCAGCGTGGCCTTCAACAAGAGCATCGTTGGCTCGGCGGTCTTCACGCACGAGTCTGGCATTCATATCGATGGGCTGCTGAAGAACGCAGCCACCTACGAAAGCTTTGACCCGTCCGAACTGGGGCGCCAGCGCAGCACGGTGCTGGGCAAGCATTCGGGCTCGCAGGCGGTGCGCCAAGCCTATTCGCAGTTGGGCGTGGCACTCGACGACGAGGCGCTGGTGGGCCGCGTGCTGGCGTACATCCGCGAGCACGCCATGCGCGTCAAGCAGGAAGCCACGGCCGAAGATCTCAGAGGTTTCCTGTTTGCAGCGCGGGAACGACCTGCTTTTCAATCCATCAACCTGGAGTGAGTCAATGGAAACCTTCCTCTTGAAACTCAAGGAGTTGTCCTCGGCGGAGGATTTTCTGCATTACTTTGGCGTGCCCTTTGATCAGAGCGTGGTCAACGTGAGCCGGCTGCATATTCTCAAGCGCTTCTTCCAGTACATCCGCCAGCAGAATCTGCTGGCCAGCGGCACGGAGGTCGAGTTATACAGCGCCTATCGCGAACAACTGGTAAAGGCCTACGGCGACTTCGTCAAGTCGACACCAGCGCAGGAAAAAGTCTTCAAGGTGTTCCAGGACGCCAACGGGCGTCAGCATGTGTCGCTCGACAGCCTGCGCGCCTCCATGACCCCGCGGCATGCGACTTAGAGAGGCACACCATGCACATCGTTGTTTGCATCAAGCAGGTTCCGGACTCGGCCCAGATCCGCGTTCACCCGGTTACCAACACCATCATGCGCCAGGGCGTGCCGGCCATCGTCAACCCCTATGACCTGTTCTCGCTGGAAGAGGCGCTGCGCCTGAAGGACAAGTTCGGCGGCAAGGTCACCGTGCTGTGCATGGGTCCACCGCAAGCCGAAGAGGCGCTGCGCAAGTGCATCAGTTTCGGTGCCGACGATGCCGTGCTGGTGACCGACCGCGCCTTTGCCGGTGCCGACACACTGGCCACCTCCTACGCGCTGGCGGCGGGTGTGCGCCAGATTGCGACCGAGCAGGCGGTGGACATCGTGTTCACCGGCAAACAGACCATCGATGGTGATACGGCGCAGGTCGGCCCCGGCATTGCCAAACGCATGGGGATGCAGTTGTTGACCTATGTCTCGCGCATCGTCGAGACCGATCTGGAGGCCCGCACCATCACAGTGGAGCGCCGCGCTGAGGGCGGCGTGCAGGTGCTCAAGACGGCGCTGCCCTGTCTGATCACGATGCTGGAGAACAGCAACGAAATGCGCTTTGCTGCACTGCCGGCCATGATCCACGCCGCCGCCTACCCGGTGCGCAAGTGGAACAAGGAGCAGGCCGGCATCGAGGACCTGAGCAAGATCGGGCTCAAGGGCTCGCCGACGGTGGTGAGCAAAGTCTTCGGCCCGACACCGCGCACCGAGAAAGTCGAGATGCTCGAACTCGAAACCTCAACGCTGCGCGACGTCTCGCTCAACCTGATCCAGAAAATTTTCACGCGCCGCCCCACCCTTGAAGCCGACTTGCTGATGAAGGAAATGATATGAGCACCACGCCTGCTGCCGAACCCGCGAAGCGCCCGGCCGGACGCGGCCGCAATATCGAGCTGTCGGCAGAGCTCAAGGCCTACAAGGGGATCTGGGTCTTCATCGAGCACGACCGTGGTCACGTGCACAGCGTGTCCTGGGAGTTGGTAGGCGAGGCCCGAAAACTGGCCGACCAGCTCGGCTGCACCGTCAGCGCCCTTGTGCTTGGCGCCGCTGAAGAGGCGCTGGAACAATTTGCCGCCGAGGCATTCTCCTATGGCGCCGACCACGCTTATCTGATGAAAGACGCGGTGCTCAAAGGCTACCGCAACGAGCCGTTCACCAAGGGCCTGACCGATCTGGTCAACAAGTACAAGCCCGAGATCCTGCTGCTCGGCGCGACCTCGATGGGGCGCGATCTGGCCGGCTCGGTGGCCACCACCCTGCTCACGGGTCTGACCGCCGACTGCACCGAGCTGCGCATTGATCCCAATACCAAGGCGCTGGCCGCCACGCGCCCGACCTTCGGCGGCTCGCTCTACTGCACCATCATGACGCTCGCCTACCGCCCGCAAATGGCCACGGTGCGACCGCGCGTGATGGAGATGCCGCGCGCCGACGCCACACGCAGCGGCACCCTCTCCTACGACACGCTGGGCATGGTCGAGACCCAGGTCGTGACCAAGCTGCTCGACTTCATTGCCGACGCCAATAGCAACAAGATCAACCTACCCTATGCCGACGTCATTGTCAGCGGCGGCAAGGGCCTCAAGACAGTGGAGAACTTCAAGCTGGTGTTCGAGCTGGCACGCGTGCTGGGCGGCGAAGTGGGCGCCACACGTCCGTGCGTGCAGGCCGGCTGGGTCGACGCCGAGCGCCAGGTCGGCCAAACTGGCAAGACGGTGCGGCCCAAGCTCTATATCGCCGCCGGCATCTCCGGCGCAGTGCAGCACCGCGTTGGCTGCGAGGCGGCCGATGTGATCGTGGCCATCAACACGGACGTCAACGCGCCGATCTTTGAATTCGCGCACTACGGCATCGTCGGCAATGCCATTCAAGTACTGCCGGCGCTAACGCAAGCCTTTGCCGCCCATCTGGCGCTGCGCACGCGCCAGGCCGCTTAACCGAGTTTCGTTGAAGGGCTCCACGATGAAAAAACCATCCCAGTTTGACGCGATCGTGGTCGGTGCCGGCCCTGCCGGCAATGCCTGCGCCTACACCATGGCCAAGGCCGGCCTCAAGGTGCTGCAGATTGAGCGCGGCGAGTACCCGGGCAGCAAGAATGTGCAGGGGGCGATTCTGTATGCCAAAGCGCTGGAGGAAATCATTCCCGACTTTCGCGAGGACGCGCCACTGGAGCGCCACATCATCGAGCAGCGCATGTGGGTGCTCGACGAGAACTCCTTTGTCGGCACGCATATCCGCAGCGAGGAATACAACAAGCCACCCTACAACCGCTACACGATTTTGCGCGCACAGTTTGACAAATGGTTCAGCGCCAAGGTGCGCGAGGCCGGTGCCTTGCTGATCTGCGAGACCACGGTCAACGAACTGATCATGGACAACGACCAGGTGGTGGGCGTGCAGTGTGACCGGCTCAGCGGCGATGTTTATGCCGACGTGGTGGTGCTGGCTGACGGCGTCAATTCAACACTGGCACGCAAAGCCGGTTTTCATCCGGAGATTCCGGCCGGCAATGTGGCGCTGGCGGTCAAGGAAATCCTCTTCATGCCGGAGGAAACCATTCGCCAGCGTTTCAATATTGGCGAAGAATCCGGTGTTGTGCTTGAGATGGTGGGGCGCATCACCGACGGCATGATGGGCACTGGTTTCCTGTACACCAACAAAGAGTCCATCACCATCGGCGTCGGCTGCATGCTCAGTGATTTCAAGGCCAACCCGAACAAGACAACGCCTTATGCGCTGCTGGACAAGATGAAACGCCATCCCTCGATTGCGCCGCTGATCGAGGGCGGTGAGATGAAGGAATATTGCGCGCACCTGATTCCGGAGGGCGGTTTCCACGCCATTCCGCAGATCTATGGCAATGGCTGGATGATCGTGGGCGACTCGGGCGGTTTTGTGAACTCTGTGCACCGTGAGGGCTCGAACCTGGCCATGACCACCGGCCGCCTGGCCGCCGAGACAGCGATTGCCGCCAAGGCGGCGGGCAAGGGCTTCAAGGCGGCAGCACTGAGCAGCTACAAGAAGGCGTTGGATGCCAGCTTTGTCATGAAGGACTTGTACAAATACCGCGACCTGCCGGCCGTGCTGCACAAGAACCCGCAGTTCTTCACCAGCTACCCCGACATGCTGGCGCAAGCAACACGCACCATGATCACGGTGGACGGCGTCGACAAGAAGACGAAAGAGCGCGAGATCTTTGCGAACTTCCGTAACACCCGCAAACTCACCGGTCTGGTGGGTGATGCCTACAAGCTCTGGAAGGCCATACGATGAACGCCCTGCTTGTCAATGTCGAAGAAAAGCTGTTCCAGAACCGCTACCGCGTGGACGCGGGCCGGCCGCATATCAAGATCAGGGACGCCAACGTCTGCACCAATGTCTGCGAGACCAAGAGCTGCACCTACGTCTGCCCGGCTTCGTGCTACAAGACCGAAGGCAACGGCAGCGTGACCTTGATTACCGATGGCTGCCTAGAGTGCGGCAGCTGCCGCATCATCTGCAGCGAGCATCTGAATGTGGACTGGGAATACCCGCGCGGCGGGCACGGCATCCTGTTCAAGTTTGGCTGAACGGCTCTGCCGCCGGCTGAACATCAAGCCGCGCCATGCACCGGCTGCGCGACCAGCCGCACGCCAAGGGCTGGGCAGACACGGCTAACAGTATCGAAACGCGGTTCACTGCCTGGCCGAAGCGCTTTGTACAAGAACAGTTGCCGCTGTTGGAAATCCGCGTATCGTGTACTAAATTTTGTACACTTTAGCGGCACGTCGCCCACGCGAAATAGCTGATGTATTCCGGCGCCAC
This sequence comes from uncultured beta proteobacterium, assembly GCA_903920695.1. Taxonomy (GTDB): domain Bacteria; phylum Pseudomonadota; class Gammaproteobacteria; order Burkholderiales; family Burkholderiaceae_C; genus Rhodoferax. The sequence goes on along the minus strand of CAIXNB010000095.1, from coordinate 10,035 downwards.
AGGGCGGCCATATTACGAGACAGAGTTTCGAGACATCTCGAAAACGACCGTGTGTGAGACGCGCGCATCAGTAAGAATTGACTGCGTAGTCCAGCAGACGCTTTGACCACTTTTGGCTGAATGCGGTCAATCAGCTCTGCGGAAGTTTGGCGCTAATTGTTCGAGAGATTGATGCCAGCAAGCTCACCTAGGACCAGCAAGAAAGGGCCAATTTGTTCCTCTGGCACCTTCTGGATTGCCTCTTTGGCTATTGGTTCAATGGAAGCCAACGCATATTTCAGAAGTTGCTGGCCAGCGTCCGTCAATGAAGCATAACCAACTCTGGCATCTCTGGGGTCGGGTTGTCGTGATACCAACCCCAGTTTTTCCATGGGCAATAGACTTCGCGTAACGCCCGACGCTGTCACGCCTAAACGCTCCGCCAAGTCAACCCGACGCAATCTGGATTCCGGTGCGCGGCCGAGGTAATACAGAATCATGAAGTCGCTAAAGCTCAGCCCATGCAAGTTGGAAAGGGCATTGTCTAGTCGGCGTGTCAGAGTCGCATAGGCGCGTGTCAGCCGCAAACAAAATTCAAGATTTTCACTTGAATTCTTTGTGGCGGATTTGGTATTTGCTGGCTTACCCACAATGAGGGGCCTCGGCAATAACGAGTGACCGACCTAGCTCACTTTGCGATGGGCGCTCAAAATACCTCTCCATGGCGTCAAACATGGCCGGCGTCACATTGAAAGAATAGGTGTCCCCTTTTTCCATATTTCGTTGCAGCACCCGCTGCTTGCGAACCTGAAGGTCTGCATCGACGAAACTGAATGAGACTTTATGACCGACCTCTTCGACCATGGACTGCATACGGTCGCGGTCCTGTTCCCGTAGCAGACCAAACTCCAGCACAACATCTGTTCCTGTAGCGAGAATTTCCAAGCAGGTAGTCCAAATTCTCGACTGACATCGAGCCACGCGCGACATGACCCACTCCATGTTCATCGTCTCGGTCTTATCTTGACCGTACAAAGAATGCATCCAATCATCGATGGCAAAACGAACAGCTTTATTTTCAGTAGCAAGAGCCTTCGCGTAGGTGGATTTGCCGGCGGCGGTTGGGCCATAGATTAGGTGAACGGTTTGGGAGTTTGTCATTTCATTAGATTGAATAGTACTTGTGTGCTCAAGTATAAATCATGATTATGTTCGACTATGACCGGCGGCTTTGCGCTGCATGGCCGAAGTACCCTGCAGAGGCTCACCTTTGGCGGCCGACAGTTATTGATTCCGTGGGCAAACGAAACTGGTTCGGTGAAACAGAGTTTCGGGTCAGCTCACAGAGCACCGTTTTTACGACGACAGGGGGTTTTTCACAGTAGAACTTACGCAGGCTGCAGCGAAGGTCCGCACCGACGAATTTTAGTTTTGCCTGCGGCCGGTCGTGGCGGGCTTTCGTCCACGTACCAGTGGAATGACTGGGAGCTATTTCGGTGAACGACCTTCTGCGGCGTGGCGCAACGCCACATCAATTGCCTTCATCAGGTCATCGAGCCGGTACGGCTTGGTCAAATAACGAAAGAATCCCAGCTTGAGACCTTTATCAATTTGATGTGGGTAGGAGTCCGAAGACACTGCTATGACAGGAATATGAGCTGTTGCAGGATTTCCCTGCAAAATCTTCAAAGCCTCGAAACCGAGCGCCACGGGGCGGCCCACACAAGCAACATTGAATGTCTGCACGCCGGAAGTTTGAACGTCAACAATGCGTGCCTGAACGGACCTCGCTGTTAGCGGCCGTCATTCAATAGCAACTACAACCCCAACCTATTCTGTTGCCGCCATTGGCCGCGCCCGGCAACCAGCGCCTACAAAAGGCCGAGGTCGCGCGGCTTGGCGCCAGGAAAGACGCTGTCGATTTGACTGGAGTTCAGTGCGTACTGGCGCTGTAGTAAGCCACCGAGCACGGCGCGGTATTCGTTTAACACCGGGAAATCGCGATTCTGAAATAGCGTGGCCAGCTCTACTCGCACCTGTTCTCCCGCAATCTGATTGCCTCGCACACTGCCGCCCATGACCCAGAAGACCGAGCCGTGCCCATGGTCGGTTCCGCGGTTGCCGTTTTGGCGGAAGGTACGGCCAAATTCACTCATCACCACGACTGTCGTGTCGCGCCATGCCGGACCCATCTCCTGGGCAAAGGCAGCGAATCCCAAACCCAATTCATCCAGACGACTGGCCAGGTAACCGGTGGCGGCGCCCTGGTTAACATGCGTATCCCAGCCGCCGACGTCAACAAAACCCAAACTGTAGGTATCCTTCATCAACCTGGCGATTCGTCGTGCCTCCAGTTCAAAACCCTTGGCCGTGCTGGCTTGACGGCTGGCCGCGTCCATCTCCGCCGCCATTTCTCGCATGACTTCATCACGCACACTAAAGCCTTCGGAGACCTGAGCGCCCATCGGCGTGCCCTGGTACATGGACGCGATGATGCCGCTCTGGCGCGCATCGACCGAGGGTTTGGCCAGCGAACGCAAGGCGGTGTTGGGGACTTTGGCGTTGCCTTGAAATGCCAGCGGCAACTGGTCGGTAAAGGCCATCGGCGTGCTGCCGGTCAGCACAGTGGCGAGCCGATTCATAAAACCTGAGCCATAGATCTTGTGACCTTCCAGCGCCTGGCCCATCTCCATGCTGTCCTGCGTTTCGAAGTGACTGCGCGACAGGTCGTGCGTTCCCGCGAAGGGCACAAAGGCCAGTTCCCCATTCTTGTAATACGGGTACAGCGAATCGCGCAGTGCCGGGTGTAGGCCCCAGTCTGTGGTCAGCGGCAATGCCGATGACAGTTCGGACGAGGGGCGTGCAATCGAGATATCCGGGCGCGATGCATAGTAAAAGCTGCTCGACACCGGCACCAGCAGGCTGCAGGCGTCATAACCACCTCTGAGGAAGACGAGCAGCAACCTTGACTTCACGGCGGGCGCAGCCATCAGACGGGTCGTTGTGGTGAGTGACAAGGCGGCCAATCCAGCCATGGCGGTCAATGCGGTACGACGTTGCATAGTGGGCGTTTCCTCGGGTCGGCGGTTAACGGCGCATCATTTCTGGCGAAGAGAGCAAGAAGGCGTTCCACTCCTGCGGCGAGGCGGCCTGCTCTAGCGCGCTGCGCGTGGCGGGCCCCAGGGTTTTGATGATGGACTGGTAATACAGCGCATTGGCCAATTGCGGAAACGCCGCTCGCTCCTGCGCTTGCGGACCCTCGGTGCGAAACAGGCCCGCACTGCCCGAACCTATCGCCTTGGCCACTTCAAAGCGGGTGGTCAACTGCCCGGGACTGGCCCATGCGGCAGACTGCAAAGAATAGCCGTCCGGTGTGGCGTGACCATACAAGGGCTCGCCCATGCGATTAATCCAGTTCAGCATCGGCCCCACATTGAGCACTGGTTTTTCGCCGTAGGCCAGACGCACGGCCGACACCACAAAACGTACCGGGTCCTTGAATTTCTGTTGTTGCGTTTTGGAAAACTCGGGCGATGTAAAGAGGACTTCGAGCGTCTTGGCGATGTCGCCGTCGCTGCGTTCGAAAGTTTGCGCCATCGCTTGCAGGAGCGGCAGCGGCGGCTCATCGGTCAACCAGTAGGTGGCCAGCTTTCTGCTGATGAATCGTGCCGTCGCCGGGCTGCTTGCCAGGCGGTCCAGAGCCTCCTCCAGTTCATCCAGACCGCGGCTTAGGATGGGTTTGCCCAACAGCTCCTTGGCACCAAAGTCATGTCGTGCGGGATTGAATTCAAACAGCCCCCGGCGCACGTAGTAGCCTTGCAACTCCTTGCGCATTGCCGGATTGGTGCTGCCAAGGTTGACGCCCACGCCGGTCAGCACACGGGCCATTTCCTGCACGTCGTGCTGGGTGTAGCCGGCGTCCACGCCCAGGGTATGCAACTCCATCAGTTCGCGGGCAAAGTTCTCATTGATGTGACCGGCCGCGTTTTGCTCATTGTCCAAGTAACGCAGCATGGCCGGGTGCTGCACCACAGCCCCCAGCAAGGCCCGGAACTTGCCCAGCGCATGGCCCCGGATGGCAGTATCTTCGTAGTCGCCCACCATGGCGCGCAGGTTGCTCTTGGCCTGGTGCACGCTGAAGTGGTTGAGCCAGAACCAGCTCATTTCTTCCTGCACCTGATGCGGCGAGTAAAGGGCGCGCAGCAAATGCCGTGCAGCCGCTTCACGCGCCAGGCGGTTCATCTCGGTCTGAAAGGCCTGCTGCGCAGCTTTCTTCTGGTCGTCGTCAGTGTTGGCATCAGCATCTTTGCGCCGCTGTTCCATGTCTTGCATCAGTTTGACCAGTGGGCGCTGGACGATGGTCATGGCGTCGATTTGTGCCTGGACCTCGGCGGGAAGCCCGGCCGCACTGCCGGGGTGCAACTGCGCCGTCACGTAAGCTTTCACGCCCATGGTCTGCACACGCTCCACGGTGCCGGGCGTGGCACCCCAAGTGAGGCGGTTGGCCTGTGTATAGGCGTCTGTACTTGAGAGCGGACTTGCTGACACACTGGAGTCCAGGGGCACCGCGCAGCCTTGAAGTGAAGCAATCAGCAGCGCCGCTGCCAGGCGCTGCACAGGAATCACCGTGGTTTTAGGCGACGGCATCAGAAACCTTGTCTTGCGCAAAGCGTCGTACGGAGCTTCGGGGCCCTACTAATGAGGTTAAAGGCAGCAAAGATACGCGTCGTCATAGGATTCCTTGAATGAGACCTAGCCGGGTTCAAAATACAATGGTCGACAAGTGGGGGGCGCCGACAAGGCAATTGTTACCGCATGTATTTCGCAGAGGTACGCTACCCAAAAAAACAGCCGTACTGGTCGCGCTCTATGACGGTAAAAAATGCTTCCAGGGACTTGACAGCAAGGTCTGGTTCGTACCCATGCCACTTCAAGTCACGTTTCATCCAGAAAATCTTCCAGTGACTCTTGCTGCGCACGAACGTCGTCTTGGCAACAGGTGATTCGCACTTTTTTGACGGGTCGTCGTACACCGGTCTGATTTCAAAGACCTCCACGCTGTGACCATCAATTTTGCAAGCAAGGTCTATCTGGTCCCTGATGTGGGCTGGCGGTCGGCGGCGCTCCAGGAACGATGCAATTGCCTTTTCGCAGTGTTTGATTTCAAGTTCAGTCAGTGTCATATTCCTTCGCCCTATTACCCTTCATTTGAATGCCGAAAAAAAATTGGATGCCACTGTCTCCAGTAGGCCGTGCGTCAGCGCAGCATATCCACGTGCAAGATGCCGTCCTCGTCATAGGGCGTAGACACTGACTCAAACCCGAAGCCAGCATAGAACCGTTCCAAGTACACCTGAGCACTTATCCGGATGCGATGGCCAGGATGTTGCTGTTGGGCGTACGCGATACCCTTCCCCATCAGTTCAAGTCCGACTCCGGCTCCACGGCTGCCTGCGGTCGTGAGAACGCGCCCAAGAGACATTTCCGGGAACTTTGTTCCCGGCGCCAGGCAGCGCAGGTAGGCCGCTAGGCGACGCTTGCCGTCGACGTTGCTCCAGCCGAGCAAGTGGTGAGCGCCCTGGTCCAGACCATCCATATCCAGGTACAAACACTTTTGCTCAAGAAGAAACACTTTCTGGCGCGCTGCCAGAACCTCATAAAGGTCAGAGCTTGAGATCTGCACAAAACTTTGCCACTGCCAGTCCATCACGTCTGTTCCTGTTCCTGTTCCTGTTCCTGTTCGTCTTTCCGCCGGGTAATCAAGCAACGAAAACTACCGAAATGCGCGGTTGAGCAGACCCGCCAGCCTCGCCACCACTTGGTGGCCTTCTTTGCCCCAGGCGAAGGCATTGGTGACAAGAAGGGTCATGGCGATGGCCATGGTGGCGCTGAGAACGGTTCTGGAGTGCATAGGGATTACGGAAAAAGACGGCAGCATGCCAAGAGTTTCATTGATTGAGTCGGGCTGAGTGACCCTGGCGTTCACTTCAATCATCCAGAGCAGATTTGCGTTCAAGCTGAACATCGCGGGCGGACAGAACACGATGGGCCACCAAATCCAGTGACGGACGAGCGCTCCCCTGCTTATCGGTCCAGACCCTTGGCGTTAACGCCCCGGTCAGTGACAACGAATCACCATCTCGCAATTCCAGCAGGGTCTGACCGGTGCCGCCATCAAAGGCAATCACGTTAACAATGATGCCCTCGCCATCACCTGCGGTCGCAATGACTTTGGCAACAACAAATGGCTTTGCGTTCTTGTCGACTCTCCTCTCGGGGGAGCCCAGTAGTTTTCCTGCTATCAGTCCATCAATCATGTGGCATTCGCTTTTCGGTTGGTTGGGTTTGACGTGGCGCCTATTTGGCTACATTTGATCACTTGGCGCATATTCGTGAAGTCAACTTTACTTCGGACCTGATTGCAGCAATTCCTTGCGCAGCCTTCGTGGAACATCAACGATTCAAAACGAAGAGCCAGGTTCGACCAGAAACACCTGCTCCGCTTCGGTCGATGGCCGCCCCAAGACGACGTTTCTGTGAGGGTAGCGCCCAAAACATTCGATGATGGACTTGTGACGCACTTCAAACGCCAACGAGGCCTCCAAGCCGGATTGTGAAAAGAGTCGCACTGCTTCCTTATGAACCAGAAGCGACTCGCTGTGCATGTACGGCATGTAAGCAAAACTGCGTTGCTCTGCGGTCAGTTTCTGGTCTTGGCCGCTGGCGACGAGTTCTTGTGCCAATGCAAGTGCTTGAGGGTCCTGCGCAAAGGCTTCGCGACTGTCCCGATAGATGTTGCGCGAAAACTGGTCAAGCACGACGATTTCAGCAAGTCTGCCCTGAGGTGCATGACGCCAGCCAAACAACTCCCCGAGCACTGCAGCCTGCAAGGTTGAACCAAATCGTTGTCGAATCTTCGCATCCAGGGCCAAGTCCTTGGCAAAACGTTGCTTGTCGCTCAACTCATGAAACCAAAATTGAATAATATCTTGCTCATCCATGTTCCCACCTCGGAAGAATCACGAGCCTACTTGTGCTTGCGGTGCATGTCATGCTTTCGCCAGTACTGAAATTCCACTTCGTGAACCTCAATGTCGATTTCCTGGACTCGAGCTTGCAGGCGCTCTTGCACATCGACGACTGCCCTGTTGTAAACCAAGGGCCCCAGTTCTTCCAGAAAAAAACTCAGAAGCCCGCCAGCGGCAATGTTGCCAATTTTTTCTTCCATGTTTTCGCGGAAGTACCGTTCGATTGAGGCCACGGCCTGAGTGCGCGCTTCTTTGGAGATTTCGATAGTCATCGGCAACGTTCACGGGTTGATGGATATTGAGAAGGTTTATGTTCGCAGATTTTGCAGTCGATTTCGGCAACAGTAAACTACTCTTTGCACTCATCAAGCCGCCTCCTGCCAGTAGATGACCTGAAAGATATGGGACGCCGAAATCATTACAACGTTTATGTCATAGAGCTGTCTGAAGACGTGCTACTTGAGGTCCGTTTCAACAAGGTTAACCCTGATTACATTGACGGCAAGCTATGCGTCTATGTCGGCATGACTGGCCTCGACCCCGACTTGCGGTTTGACAAACACAAAGCCGGCATCCAGTCCAATCGCTATGCCCAACTGTTCGGTCTTCAACTGTTGCCAGACCTTTACGAGGCATACAACCCGATGACCTACGAGAATGCCAGGGACATGGAAGTCGAACTGGGCATTCTTCTGCGAGAAGCCGGGTTCGGTGTCTGGCAGGCATAGCCGACGTTGCGAGCGATGGGAATTGAACGTCCGAGATTGGAATCAAGTCTGCTTGATGCCTGACCTCAGCAATTCCTTACCCCGGACAGTGAAGTTCCACCATGGCAACGCCTCCCCTGTCTGTTGAAAATGTGCCACTGCCAATAATGCGTACAAGATGCAGGGGTCATGCCGATGACCTGTAATCCGAGCCAGTGCATCAAAGGTCTCAAGCGGGTCACGCTCGGACAGTTGCTCGGGACTCAGGATGCCCAAACCCCGCAAGTCGGCTGCAATGGACTTCCCAATATTTGGAAGGTCCTCAAGACGAGTTCCCTGCTTCACTTCCTACTCCTCACTCGGTAACTCACGAAGCCCCAAAACAAGATTGACTTCATCTTCGTCAAGCGAGCGAGCGGCACCAAAGCCTGCTACTTGCCGCGCACCGGTGACCTTGATGGCGACAAACTTAAAATCACCAAGTTCTGTCATTGGCTCGGCCTCCGGAAACCTCGCCAAGTAGGAGGCGCGGCAGGCAGTCCAATGCGGACTACCCCGCTGCGCAACCTCGGCCACCCCTTCCAAGGTGACACGTGGCAGTGCATGAACAGGGGCATCGGCAAACTCAGACTGCATGACCATCAGGGACACCCTGTTACGGTCTTGCAGATTCCGGGTATGGGCAGCCAGTCCGCTGACGTGGATAACCAGGCAATGGACCTCCTGTTCGATGGCGAAGGGAACCATGGAGACAAAGGGTGCGCCGGCATCGTCGATTGTTCCCAAGGCGGCCACCCGCTGTGTACTGAACAGTTTTCTCAGCTCGCGCGTAAGTCGGGGTTCGTGGTTCATTTGGTTCCAAGTCTATTACGCTCTTGCACTGATCGTCCTTGCAGTCAACTGATACGCAAAAACCAGCGCCGCGACCGAGCTAATCACCTTTTCGCTTCGATGGCCCGCACTTCGAACGACTTTTAGGAAATCTGCCCAATAGGTCAGGTTGAGAATGTGAATGGCGGAGTAAAAGGGAGCCAGTTGGCGGCGTGATGGGGTTTCAGTCCCAAGACCAAAGCACCTGCTGATTGAGCTTTTTGCAAGGCAAATTCAGGGGAAATTAAACGCTATGAAGAAACATATCCCACTCATTGACGCAGAAAGCGAAGTTCGCGAGTTGACGGCTGCCGAATTACGCACGTTCAAGCCGGCACGCGAAGTGCTGCCGCTCAGTCTGCAAAAGAGCTTGGGGATGCGGCCGCGCGGGCCGCAAAAGGCACCGACAAAAGTATCAACGACCATCCGCCTTTCCGACGATGTGGTGCGGGTATTCCGCGCGACTGGCGACGGCTGGCAAACACGGGTGGATGCCGCGCTCAAGGACTGGCTCAAGACGCATTCACCGGCGTAAATGGCAGTGCTGGCGGCAGCGACTGCCGCCAAAAGGAACCATGACAAAAGCCGTTGTAAATCAATGACTTACAACGGCTTCGTTTTTTCCTTGGCGGAGTGGACGGGACTCGAACCCGCGACCCCCGGCGTGACAGGCCGGTATTCTAACCAACTGAACTACCACTCCTGGTAGCGGTAACGTTTGCTCTTTCGAGCCAAGTCGCCGGCCCTTGCGGACTGGCTGTTACCGACTTGCACCTCGTCCACCTTGCGATGAATCTGGCGACCCCACGGGGATTCGAACCCCGGTACTCACCGTGAAAGGGTGATGTCCTAGGCCTCTAGACGATGGGGTCAAAACCTTTTGGACTGTTCCGTCAACACTTTGAAAACTTCTTGGTGGAGGTAAGCGGGATCGAACCGCTGACCTCTTGCATGCCATGCAAGCGCTCTCCCAGCTGAGCTATACCCCCGTTGGGTGTCGAGAACGATAGTATAGCTAATTTTTTAGCGTTTCGTCAAACGAGCCAAAACTTTTTCTTTTCCGCACAAGAAAAGCACAGCATCTACAGAAGGTGTTTGGGGTGTACCCATCACCAACACGCGCACAGGCATGGCGAGCTGTGGCATTTTCAAGCCTTGCTCAGTCAACACTTCTTTAAAGGCAGCGCTCACGTTGGCCGTGCTCCACTCGGCCAATGCGCCCAGCTTGGCAGCCAAGGCATCGAGTGCAGGCAATACAGCAGGTGTGATGTGTTTGGCTATATCGTCAGCTTGAGGCGTGACGTTGTTATAGAAAGCAGTTGCCCAATCGGCCAAGACCAACAAGGTGTCACAACGGTCTTTGAACAAACCACATCATGAAATTACTGGCGATAATGGGTTATGAGGAGACTCGCCCGATGGTGCGGCGTCTGTTTGAGGAGCATCAGGTG
>CAIXNB010000094.1 GCA_903920695.1 uncultured beta proteobacterium | reverse complement strand
TCAGCCGCAACTTGGCCCGCACACTTTCGCGTTCAGACCAATCCACGCTCAGGTTTTGCCGCAGGTTTTCAGTCAGCTCATGGGCTATCTTCTTCAGCGTCTCGTCGGTCAGTTCCCGCACCGCTGATTCATTGTTGGCCAGGGCATCGTAGAAGCGCACTTCGTCTTCGGTCAGGCCCAGGGTTTCGCCGCGTGATGAGGCTTCTCGGAATTTCTTCGCCATGGCCACCAGCTCTTCCATGACCTGCGCGGTTTCAATGGAGCGGTTCTGATAACGGGTGATGACGTTGGTCAGCATCTCGGAGAACTTCTTGTCCTGAACCACGTTGCTGGCAAATCGGCTCTTGATTTCACCCTCCAGCAGCCGTTCCAGCAATTCCACCGCCAGATTCTTTTCAGGCAGATTACGCACTTGTGCCAGGAATTCATCATCGAGCAGGCCAATGTTGGGCTTCTCCAGACCGACCGCATCGAATATGTCCACGACACTTTCAGACACCACCGCAGAGTTGATGATCTGGCGAATGGCAAGCTCACGACCTTCATCCGTGCGGCGTTGGGCGGTTATGTCCCGCTTGATCAGAATGACCTTCACGCCCTGAAAGAATGCCACCTCTTCACGGACTGCTTTGGCATCGTCAAGAGTGCAACACAAGGTAAATGCCTTTGCCATGGACAGCGACACATCAGCGAAACGTTTCTTGCCGTCCTTGATACCCAACACGTGATTGGCGGCACCAGCCAGCATGCGATGACCGGAGGTCATGAAGGCGCTGTAATCAAAACCGTGCAGCATGGCGCGAAGCACGTCCATCTTTTCCATCAACACGCTGTAGGCTTCATGGGCATCCACCGTCGGCCTACCTCTGCCTTTGGACTGGGTGTACTCCTTCATGGCGGACTTCAGCTCATTGCCGATGCCAATGTAATCCACCACCAAGCCGCCTTGTTTGTCCTTGAACACCCGGTTGACGCGGGCAATGGCCTGCATTAGGTTGTGGCCCTTCATGGGCTTGTCCACGTACAGTGTATGCACGCACGGTGCATCAAAGCCGGTCAGCCACATGTCCCGTACGATGACCAGACGTAGCGGGTCGGCCGGGTCTTTGAACCGTTTTTCCAGCCGTTTTTTGGTTTGTGCGCTGTAGATATGCGGGCGAAGCAAAGCCTTGTCACTGGCTGATCCGGTCATGATGATCTTGATCGCACCCTGTTCGGGGTCGGTGTGGTGCCAGTCCGGGCGCAGCTTGACAATTTCATCGTACAGGTGGACGCATATCTCGCGGCTCATGGCGACCACCATGGCCTTGCCGGTCTGGGCCTTGTTGCGTTCCTCAAAGTGGGCGACCAGATCGGCGGCGACACTGACGACACGGGGTTGCGCGCCCACCACTTTTTCTAACGCCGCCCAACGGCTTTTGAGTTGGGACTGTGCGCTTTCCTCTTCATCTTCCGCCAGTTCATCGACTTCCGCGTCAATCTCAACCATGTCCGCCGCATTCAGGCTGAGCTTGGCTAAGCGTGACTCGTAGTAGATGGCAACGGTAGCCCCGTCTTCTTTGGCCTGCTGCATGTCATAGACATGGATGTAATTGCCAAACACGGCGCGGGTGTCGCGGTCTTCGCTGCTGACGGGCGTGCCGGTGAACGCCACAAAGGTGGCGTTGGGCAGTGCATCGCGCAAGTGCTGGGCATAGCCGACTTCATACCGCTCCACGTAATCAGGCGGGGCAAACTCAGCGTGGTGCGGTGTTACCAGACCATCACCGGTGGCTATTGCCTTCGCATTCGCCTTGCGCACCTTCAGTTTTGCCTCAAAGCCGTATTGGGTACGGTGGGCTTCGTCCGCGATGACCACAATGTTGCGCCGGTCTGACAGTACCGGGAACATGTCTTCATCCTCGCCGGGCATGAATTTCTGGATGGTGGCGAACACAATGCCGCCCGATGGCCGGTTTGACAGCTTGGCCCGCAGGTCTTGGCGGGTGCTGACCTGCACCGGCTGTTCGCGCAGCAGGTCTTGCGCCAGACTGAACACGCCAAACAGTTGACCATCCAGGTCATTGCGGTCGGTGATGACCACAATGGTGGGGTTCTCCATGGCGGGCTCTTGCATCACACGGGCAGCAAAGCAAGTCATGGTGATGCTCTTGCCGCTGCCTTGGGTGTGCCAGACCACGCCGCCTTTTTGGTTGCCACCGGGGCGCGATGCTTCTATCACCTGGATGATGGCAGCACGCACCGCATGGAACTGATGGTATCCGGCAATCTTCTTGACCAGTGCGCCATCATCTTCAAAAAGCACAAAGTAGCGCAGGTAGTCCAGCAGGTAGGCTGGGGCCAGCACGCCGCGCACCAGGGTTTGCAACTCGTTGAACTCACCCAAAGGGTCAAGGGTGACGCCATCAATGGTGCGCCAAGCCATGAAACGCTCTGCATTGGCGGACAAGGAACCTAGCAAGGCCTCCGTGCCATCCGAAATCACCAGCACCTCGTTGTACTGGAAAGCATCGGAGATTTGCTCTTTGTAGGTCTGAATCTGGTCGTACGCCTTCCACACATCGGCGTTCAGGTCAGCCGGGTTCTTCAGCTCGATCAGCACCAGTGGCAGGCCGTTGACAAACAGAATAATGTCCGGTCTGCGCGTATGGTGCGGGCCACGAATGGAAAACTGATTGACAGCCAGCCACTCATTGCGCTCTGGCTGTGCCCAGTCGATCAAGCGTACAAAGTCACCCCGCGTTTCACCTGCCAACTGGTACTGCACCGGCACACCCGTAACCAGCATGCGGTGAAAGTGATGGTTGGCGGACAACAACACAGGGTGCCCCAAGTCCAGCACTTGTTTGAAAGCATCTTCGCGGGCGGCTGTGGGTATGTCGGGGTTGAGGCGGTTGATGGCCTCGCGCAGTCGAAAGGGCAACAGCACCTGTCGGTAGTTGGCACGCTCGGGGGTTGTTCCATCGTACGCAATGTCCGGGCCGTAGAGATGGGTGTAGCCCACGTCTTGCAGCCAGCCAAGCGTTTCCTGTTCAAGTTGGTCTTCAGTCATTACGTCTGTCCCTGAATGGCGCTTAGTTACGCTGCCTTTTTCTCAAATGCATGAAACCCGATTGGAAGTGTCGTTTGCTCCGAATCAATTAGAACCTGATCCGCGAGGTCGAAGGGAAGAACCCACAATTTCATTCCGTCGCCGTAGTCAAAGACTGGCAGGGACTTTGCAAATGAGTCGGTTGCCGGGTAGATAAGCACAAGTTCGCTCGATGCCTGGCTTGCGAGGTACTTCTTGCCGTATGCATACAGTTGGTAGAAATCGCCCTGGCTCAAACCGTATTTGTTGCCTCGGTCTGCTGCATCCAACTTCTTCCACTTGGTATCCAGCACCCATTTGTGGTTGGAGGACTCCAGCAATAGGTCGGGCTCCAACCGGAACATCTTGTCGCCGTCGTGCACTGTTAAATACTCGCTGGCGGCAGGACTTCGCAGCCGAATCGTGGGCGAAATGCTGCGGCGCAACCAAGCCGCCACAAACCTTTCAAATAGTTTGTCCATGGGAAACAGCAGACTGAGGCCATGCCAGTTGCCCGCAACCGACAAAGGCATTTGTTGGCTCAGGATCAGCTCGCACCATGGTTTAACCGGGAGGTAATGATTCATGAGCCTTTCATCGCGCCACAGCTTGAAATCACCATCTACGTCTTTGCTGGAGCCAATCTCACTCATGAGGCTACGCAATTCACCGGCAAGTTTCCAATTCGCTGAGTCCCGAGTGGCCTTCGATACCTGTTCCAGTGCCAGTTTCAACAGCCGGTTTTCAGCGCCATCAGGGTCAAAAACATCATGGCGAATATGGAAAAAATGCTGCTTGCCCGGTGGTTGTCGCATTTGACGCACGGTGTTCAATTGCCCGCGCATGTAGCGTTGCTCTTCCTCTACTCGACGGTAGTCAAAGCGGATGCCTGTTTTAACAATGCGCTCCAATGCAGCCAAGAACCGACCCATGACCCACTCGGTCAGCGGCGCATTGAATAGCTGCAGGTCCGCCGCTCCGACCTCACGGGCTGGCAGATCAAACGACGTCGCAATCATCCGTTGCAAGAGGGTTCTGCTTTCGAGAACCACATCGCCAGACTCATGATGCTTGGGCAGAATTTCAATCCGTGTGCCGCACGGCGTTTCAATGACCCCGACATGCTTATCCAGCCGCAACCAAGTCCGACCTTCGACTATCGCAAGAGATGCACCCGCCACACTGAATCTTTGGTTTAACTTGCAAATCCAATCGAAAGCAGACTGTGAAATATGTGCTCGATCAAGCGTGTTTTCAATGGACGTGTCGTCCACATTTTCAGTCGTGAGGCGTGCGTGTTCGCGCACCACAACTGATTGCACAATCACTCTGAAACTCCAACAATGTTTATGTAACTGTCGATTGATGTGAGGGCAGCTTCGTTAACCGCCCAACGTGTATCTCGAAGACCGCCCGCTACTTCCGAGCCAAAGAGTTTTGCCAATGACGTTGAGCCATGACCACCCGACCGAATGAACGGCTCACCCTTGGTACGATGATCATTCAGTACCCAGCCAATACGCTCCCAGTCTTCAAAAAAGTATTCCTGAAGTAGTGGCAAAACCTGCTGTTTGAATATTGCCGACAAACGTTCAATGGATCGGTCCTTGTCTAGCGGCAGAAAGTAGGCATGTCCAATGCAATGGTCACGGTCAAGTAAAACTTCAACACGCTGATTTATCGACCGCAGCATCTGGCCAACTGACAGCCCGGAAATAATCACCTTGTCCAGCAACTCAGGCTTGGCAGGCATTTCCTTAAAGACGAATCGGCGACGAAGCGCAATGTCGAGGCCAGTCAACGACTTGTCAGCCGTATTCATCGTGCCAATCAAATAGACATTTTTCGGTACGCCAAATGGCTTCTTTGAATAGGGCAATGTGACGGACAAAGACTCTTTCGCGCCAAGTCGCTTGCTGGGTTCAATCAGCGTAATGAGTTCACCAAATATGCGGGAGACATTGCCACGGTTGATTTCATCAATGATCAGAACGAAAGGAGCTGAGGTGATTTCAGTTGAGCCAACAGCTTTCAAATCTACACCCGCTGCACTTAGACCTTTCAGCAGTTCGGGCCAACTGAAGCGGGTAATCTCGTAGACCGTCTTTAACGTGAAGCGTTTTTGACTGTTGAGGTTCAATATCGAAAAGTTGCAATCGGTGACTATCCAGTTCACGGGCAGAACATTTTTGTAATCTGTCCGAACACTGCTAGGCGGCGTTGCCTCATAGCGGTAGTTGCCACTGACGATGCCAATCGCCGCCACCTCCGTGTTGCTTCCAATACAGAGCAGGACATCTCCAACTGCAATCTCATTGCCAAAGAGTTCGAGAGTGCTTCGGTCGTTTGATCCCAAGGTGAACGAAGGGTCATTCAATTGCGCCGTCTTTAGGTCGCCGACGTTGCCCCAGCCAATTCGGGCTTCGCCATGCTTCAGACAATACTGACGGGTTGCGCTATCCCCTGTTCCATCAATGGATATTTTCCAAATGCGGGGGCTGTCGCTAACACCCAACTTTGCAGTCGCACTCTGAATGGGTTTACTCGCGTCTTCACAGATCGCTTGAAATACCCCCTTCTCAATCACATACTGAATTTGCCCACCCTCAGCTTCATCAGTTTCTGCCCGCAAGCCTTCAACAAAGTCCTCGTAGCTAAAGCTCTGGTGAAACGTCACAAACCGGATGCGATTGTTGGCAACCAGATCATCAAATCGCTCTTTGAGGGATTCGCGCTCGCTCTCATTCTTGGCGTAGAACTCTGGGTCCAAAATCTTGATGGCTTCATCAATGGTTGTGAACGTCTTTCCTGTTCCTGGCGGACCATACAGAATCGTGTTTAGACCAGTCTGAAGTTCAAAATCTTCATCATCCCCTGCAACAGGCAACAGTGCCGACTCGTCGTCAGAGCCGTCATCCACTTCTCCACTTGCCTCTTTGACCGGAGCGAATCCAGCAGTAGGGCTATACAAGACATGCATGAAGTCGTATGGGGTAATGCCGGGTATCTGTTTCTGAGCAGCAAAAAACAGTTCACGCAAAAGCATTGAGCGCGCAACGGGCTGCTCAACTTTTGGTATGTCCGCAATCGGACAGCCGAACAATTCTAAGAAGTGTCTCAGGTGATTCGATGACGAGATTGGCAGAACCGCGTCGGGGTTATAGCAACACAGGATGCGCAACTTGCGACCGTCACCAATGGAGACACGGGGAGTTACCCCCGCACGCTTGTATAGCTGCACGTCATCGTCGATCCAACTGAGGTCTTTGGAAATGTCTGCATTCGCAATGGCCGACTGAATTTTCAAGGTGTACTGAAGCGCATCCGTGTCCGACAGATCACGCAACTTACGGTTTTTGTAGACCTCACCGTCCGGCTTGAAGTAAACGATATGCCCTCTGGATGTGCCCGGCATGTAACGCCCCAATACTGATTGAAGACCACGCTCAACCCACCAACAAAAGCTCTCCTGCGATTTCTTGCCAACGCAATATTGATCAAGCGTCAGTGTCGCCAATGCGGTGGACGGAAACGACTTTGCAAATGCGTTGTGCTCGGGTGTTTGGCTTCGCGGGATTGACGTACCACCTGCTTTGAGCAGGGCCAATAGTTCAGAAAACTTTTCGTTCGGTACAAATGCCATGGTGATATCCAATGGTGGGCTATTCGCTAAATTCGCTGATACGCAACTGGCCCGAAATCAAGCGCGGTAGCAATGTGTCGCGTAGATTGGTAAGGTTTTGGGCTTGTGCTTGATTCTTTGCAACCTTGACAAGTAGTGGAGCAGCTACCTCGTGAAATGCCTTCAGAACGTTCTCGTCGGGCACAACACAATTCAAACCGGCAACTACGTCGGGGCGAACTGCTGGGTATGCCCCGCCATCTGCAACATGTGCTAACTGCTCAATACTTGCATCCTGCGTCGCTGCCAGATATACAAACTCGGCATTTGCCGGAGCCGTGGGGCGCAAAACCGCGAACCCGGTGCTGGCCGTCAAGTTTCTGGCTGGCTCATGAATAAACGCAAAAGAGCGGTTGCCCGGACGAACGGTGCCTACGATGGTGTCACCATCACGCAGCACACGTCTTGCCCGACTCGGTGCATCGTCAAATGCAAAGTCAGTGACAGAAGCAATTTCGTTATCTTTGGCGTTGGCTAGGTCAATGTAGGCAACAGTATCGGGATGACTCTTTGCAGACCATGACTCAGGATTGAGATCGGACAGATCATCCAGCGTGCCAATCCGCCAACCCTTCGGCACCAAGCCCAGCTCCGATTCCTCGAAGCTGTCGGGAAACAGCCGGGCGGTGGCCTCGTCCATGCCTTCGGGGGCGCGGCCTTCCAGCTTGGCGCGTACCGGATCGAAATCGACAAACCACGACTTGAACAGCGCTTGGGCGATGGCTTCCAGCGTGGCATTGTTTTCGCGCAGGAGGGTGGTGCGGCTTGTCAACGCTTCAGAAACGCCTGAAATCCACTTAATCTCCGCATCAGTCGGCAGTGGTATAGGTAGTTTTCGTATATCTTTCAGATTCAGAGTTTTCTGAACTGTTGTGTTCAAGACTGCATCAATGAGGTGTCGCCCTGCTGTGCTCTCAAGAACCGTCTTTAAGTACGTGCGAAGACTGGTGTCCTGCAATCGGATAACGGCAATGGCCCGCGCCGGATTCCAGCCTTTCATTTCAGGTGTAACCACGACGCATTCACCAGGATTGCCAACAAGTGTGATGAGCAATTCATCACCAACCAGCTTTGTGCGTCTATGCTCTTCATCAGTCGCTGCTGAAATGCAATAGCTCGGACGGATCGCTGCACCGTCTTTTATATCGCCGACCTTTAGCAGCGGCGTACCACCCGGAGTGTCTGGGCCCGGATACATGACGCCAACAGCAATGCTCTTGGTATCCCAAAAAAAAGATTCAAGTGGCACGATTGCCCAGTCGTCTGGCAACTGGCCACCCGCATGTTCCCAGAGCTTTCGTAGCTCAGAACTCATATCCCAGCCCCCCCAGCTTTTGCCGGATCAACTGGTCAAGTTCCGCACCTTTCGCCATCTGCTCACCCAGCTTTTCAGTGAGCTGCTGCATCTTGGTGGCAAAGTCTTCGTCGTTGTCTTCCACTTCTTCCGCACCCACATAGCGACCAGGAGTGAGCACATGACCATGCTGCGCGATCTCTGCCAACTTGACGCTGCGGCAAAAACCCGCAATGTCCTGGTACTCGCCAGCATCGGGTTCACCGCGCCATGCTGCCACGGTGTTGGCAATGCGCTCAATCACCGCATCCGTGAACTCGCTCTGCACGCGGCTAATCATGGTGGCCTGCTTGCGGGCATCCACAAACAGCACTTCACCCTTGCGGTGCGTCTTCTTCTTGACCAGGAACCACAGGCAGGCCGGAATCTGCGTGTTGAAGAACAGTTGACCGGGCAACGCCACCATGACCTCGACCACATCCGCATCCACCATGGCGGCGCGGATAGTGCCTTCGCTGTTCTGGCTAGAACTCATGGAGCCGTTCGCCAGCACAATGCCAGCCCTGCCCGTGGGTTTGAGGTGGTGCAGCATGTGCTGCAACCAGGCGTAGTTGGCATTGCCCTGCGGTGGGTCACCATAAACCCAGCGCGGGTCGCCCGTCAGACTGCCGTGCCACCAGTCGCTGATATTGAACGGTGGGTTCGCCAGAATGAAGTCGGCCCGCAAATCGGCATGCTGGTTGCGGGTGAAGGTGTCGCCCGGTTCACGGCCCAGGTTGAAGTCAATGCCACGAATGGCAAGGTTCATGGCCGCCAGCCGCCACGTGGTCGGGTTGGCTTCTTGCCCGTAGATGGACACGTCACCCAGTTTGCCGCCGTGGGCTTCGATGAACTTTTCAGACTGAACAAACATGCCACCCGAACCGCAACAGGGGTCATAGACCTTGCCGCTATGGGGGCTAAGCACAGCTACCAGCGTCTTGACGATGCTGGCCGGGGTGTAAAACTGTCCGCCGCGCTTGCCCTCAGCGTTGGCAAACATGCCTAGAAAGTATTCGTAAACCTGGCCCAAGATGTCACGGGCGGCTGAGGGGTTGTCACCAAAGCCGATGGTGGAGACCAAATCCACCAGCTCACCCAACTTGCCATCAGGCAACTGAGCGCGGGCGTAGCGCTTGTCCAATATGCCTTTGAGCTTGGGGTTTTCCAACTCGATCAGGGTCAGTGCCTCATCAATGCGCTTGCCAATGTCGGGCTGCTTGGCAGCGGCACGCAGGCTCTCCCAGCGGGCGGGTTCTGGCACCCAAAAGGCGTTGACCTCTTTGTAATAGTCGCGGTCTTCCAGTTCAGCCTCTATGTCACCGGGGCCAGCGTCGTGAAAGAAGTACTCATCTGCCGGGTTGGTCAGGCGTGCGCTTAGGTCTGCACGGCGGGCGGCGAAGGTGTCGGAGATGTACTTGACGAAGATGAGGCCAAGCACCAGATGCTTGTATTCGGCCGCGTCCATGTTGGCGCGCAGCTTGTCAGCCGTCGCCCAGAGTGTTTTTTTGATGTCTTCAAGCATGCGCAGAGGTCCCCTGAACCAAAGGATTTCGATTCTTTTCTGTCGATTATGACGGTCGCAAAATGGCAGATCGAAAACGGCCTTCCGCTGGCATCGGCCGGTCAGTGTGGATCATCGAGGTGGCCTGACTTCCTGGACGCAATAAGCGGCGATAGGAGCAGTGCGAAAGCTTCAAAGTTTTTCTTTTTTGACAGGGGTTTGGGGGCTTGATACCATCAACTTACGGCGCATCACGCACCGTGCCGCGCCACCAAAAAGCGCCAGCCACCACCGAAACCGACAGCCACGACTAACCGTCGTGGCTGTTTGCATTTCTGGACCACCCTTTTTCCCGTAGCGCGGCTCAACCCCCATGGAGTACCCCCAATGAGCCAAAGCCCTAACCACGTTCACGCCACCAACACGGCCAGACTACCCACGCCAGACAAGCGAAACCGTCCCCTGTTTCCGCTTGGGCATCTGGTTGCAACATCAGGGGTTAATGCGCACCTGATTGACAACGGCGTTGACCCCACGCCATTTATTCGCCAGCACCACTGCGGCCTGTGGGGTGATGTACCACCCGAAGACGCACAAGAAAACGACTTTTCAGTCCTGAACGGCTTGAGAGTTTTGTCCAGCTATCAGATGGCTGGCGAACGTGTTTGGATCATCACCGAGGCAGACAGATCGTCAACGACTTTGTTGATGCCCCGCGAATATTAGTTCCGCATTGACCTGATAGGTCGCCACCAGCGGCAAATTCGCCGCTTACTAAAAACCGCTTAACGCTAGTAAATGCACTATTCACTAGCGCCAAAAAACCGTGAATTTTCAGAAAAATCAGGATGAGATCATGAACAAAATATCGCGCAAAATCGCTCCCCAAAAGTTGGCAGTCAAAGACTCCGTGCCGTCGTCAGTACCCATGACCGCCGAAGACTACGAAAAGGCCGCACGTGCCGATTCAACGTTGAAGGCGTACGCCAACGACATTCGATATTTTGGTCGCGATGCTTGTCCCTTGCCATCGTCACCGACGGACGTTATCGAATGGCTGGTCATGGCATCAACGACCCTGGCACCGGCCACTATTCAACGCCGTCTGGTTGCGTTGAGCGTCTGGCACAAACAGCGTGGATTCATATCTCCGGTTGCTGACAGCAAGGTCAAACGGGTGTTCGCTGGCATCTGCCGAACGTTGGGCACCAAACAGCGTTCCGTTAAGCCGCTGGTCCGCGACGACTTGATTTCCGTGCTCGCGTCAGTGGAGCGACAGAACCCAATTGCAGCGGCGCGTGATTCAGCACTTCTTTTGCTGGCGTTTGCGTCGGCATTGCGGCGTTCAAACTTGGTGACGATCAAGGTGGAGGAACTGACGCGTCATCCGCAAGGTTTGGATATCTTCATTCCCAGGAGCAAAACCGACCCTGGCAAAGGGCGTGTTTTGAGCGTGCCAAATGCTTTGGGCGATCACTGCCCGGTGAAGGCGTTGACATATTGGCTTGCCATCTCCGGCATCCAGTCGGGTTATGTGTTTCGCTCAGTCAATAAGCATGGGCATGTTGGCGCGGACAAACTGGAGGTGGGTTCTGTCGGTCGTATCTTGAAACGGGCTGTAGCCCTATCGGGCAGGGATGCCAGCGAATACAGCTCACATTCGGGGCGGGCCGGTTTTGTAACCTCGGCGGCCATGGCCGGAATGCCGACGTTTCAGATTGCTCAAGTCACAAACCATAAAGGTATCCAGAGCCTGCAGCTTTACATGCGGGTTATCGACCACCCGAGTTCATCAGTTAGTGACGTAAGCCTATGATTCTTATAGTGGTGTGCATCAAGCGCTCCACTACAACAGGGACATCTGGG
>CAIXNB010000093.1 GCA_903920695.1 uncultured beta proteobacterium | reverse complement strand
GCGAATTTGGGCTCTGACCCCAAAAACCTGGGCGGAGGGGAGTGAGTGGGGGAAAAAGGTATTTGAGTTAAGGGGCGAGCGTTCACCCCGGCGCAGCACGAGGCGAAGCTCAGAATGCAACTAGCCCCGGCTCAGCTCCAGGCCCATCTGCAAAAGGGCTTGCGCAGCCTCTACACGCTGCACGGCGACGAGCCGCTGTTGATCCAGGAGGCGGCCGATGCCATCCGCGCGGCGGCGCGTTTGCAGGGCTATACCGAGCGCAGTTCCTACACCGTGGCCGGTGCCCATTTTGACTGGAGCGAGGTGCTGGCGGCGGGCGGCTCGCTGAGCCTGTTTGCTGATCGTCAAATGATCGAACTGCGCATCCCTTCGGGTAAACCGGGCAAGGACGGCAGCAGCGCGCTGCAGCAACTGGCCGAGCAGTCACGCGACAATGATTCAACACTCACGCTCGTGCTGCTGCCGCGCCTGGACAAACTGACCAGGGGCAGTGCCTGGTTTGGCGCGCTGGAGAGCTTTGGCGTGACGCTGCAACTTGAGCCGGTCGAGCGCAATGTGCTGCCGCAGTGGCTGGCGCAGCGCCTGGCGCTGCAGGGGCAGCGTGTCGCCGCCGGTGAAGAGGGGCAGCGCAGCCTGCAATTTTTTGCCGACCGGGTCGAAGGCAATTTGCTCGCCGCGCACCAGGAAATCCAGAAGCTCGCGCTGCTGTTTGCGCCGGGCGAGCTGAGCTTTGAGCAGATCGAGAGCGCGGTCCTGAACGTCGCGCGCTACGACGTCTTCAAGCTGTCCGAAGCCGTGCTCTCAGGCCAGTCGATGCGCGTGCAGCGCATGCTCGACGGCCTGCAGGCGGAAGGCGAGGCCGAAGTGCTGGTGCATTACACATTGAGCGAGGACATCCGCGCCCTCAAGCGCGTCAAGGACGCCATGGGCCAGGGCCACCCGCTGCCGATGGCGCTGCGTGAGCAAAGGGTCTGGGGCGTCAAGGAGCGATTGTTTGAACGCGTGTTGCCGCGCCTGAGTGAGGCCAGCCTGGCGCAGTTGCTGCAAGCAGCGCATCTGGTGGATGGCATCGTCAAGGGCCTCAAGCAACCCGACTGGCCGGATAACAGCTGGCAGGCATTGCAGCGCTTGGCCATGCTGCTGTGCAAGCAGTGTGTGGCGACTGCTGCGCCCCAGCGCGCGCGCTAAGCCCTTTGCCGTCGTGAGAAAATAAGGCATGAACGCGCTCAATATCGTTGATTACAGCCAAAGCCTGGGCGCCCAGGCGCGCTTGGCTTCGAGCGCCATGGCGCGTGCATCGGCCGCCGTCAAGAACACGGCGTTGCGCACGCTGGCGGCCTTGCTGCGCAGCCATGGATCAGCCCTGCAAACAGAAAATGCGAAAGATCTGGCGCGCGCTGTCGCCAACGGTCTGGCCGCGCCGATGGTAGACCGGCTCAAGCTCACGGCGCCCATTATCGAGACCGTGGCCCAGGGCTGCGAACAGTTGGCCGCCATGCCCGATGTGATCGGCGAAATCATCGGCATGCGAGAGCAGCCCAGCGGCATCCGGGTTGGGCAGATGCGGGTGCCGATTGGTGTTTTCGGCATGATTTTCGAGAGCCGCCCGAATGTCACGATTGAGGCCGCCAGCCTCTCGATCAAGAGTGGCAACGCTTGCATCCTGCGCGGTGGCTCGGAAGCCATCGATTCCAACAAGGCGCTGGCGCTGCTGGTGCAGCAGGCGCTGTTGGCCAGCGGCTTGCCGGCTGAGGCCGTGCAACTGGTGCAAATCACGGACCGCGCGGTGGTGGACCAGCTCATCACCATGCCGCAGTATGTGGACGTGATCATTCCACGCGGCGGCAAGGGCTTGATCGAGCGCATCAGTCGCTCGGCGCAGGTGCCGGTGATCAAGCATCTGGACGGCAATTGCCATGTCTACGTGGATGACCCCTGTGACATTGGCATGGCGGTGGCGGTCGCGGACAACGCCAAGACCAGCAAATACAGTCCGTGTAATGCGGCCGAGAGCCTGCTGGTGGCGCGCGCCGTGGCGGCTGGGTTCCTGCCGCGCATTGGTGCCATCTACGCCGCCAAGGGGGTCGAGATGCGCTGCGACGAGGCGGCGCTGGCGCTGCTGGGCGCCGCTGGGGTGCCCGCTGCGCTGCTTCAAAGCGCCAGCGAGCAGGACTGGTACGCGGAATACCTGGCACCCATCATCAGCGTCAAGCTGGTATCCGGTGTCGATGAGGCCATTGCCCACATCAACCGCTACTCATCGCACCACACCGATGCCATCATCACAAGCAACCACATGCATGCGCAGGCTTTTTTGCGCGAAGTCGATTCCGCCAGTGTGATGGTCAACACCAGCACGCGCTTTGCCGATGGCTTCGAATTCGGCCTCGGCGCGGAAATCGGCATCAGCACCGACAAATTTCACGCCCGCGGTCCGGTCGGCATCGAGGGACTGACATCACTGAAATACGTGGTGCTCGGCAACGGCGAAGTAAGATTGTGAAAACCGGCAGTACCGACCGCCGTTCCGTCCTCAACAAATAGTCATCATGGTTCCACATCTCGTTACCGCTCTCACTGGCCCGATCAATGAGCTTGAACAGCGCGTGCTGGACTCCATGCCTGCCATTGAGCGCTGGTTTCGTCTGGAGTGGATGGAGCACACGCCACCGTTCTACAGCTCGGTCGACGTGCGCAATGCCGGTTTCAAATTGGCGCCGGTCGCCACCAACCTCTATCCCGAGGGCTGGAACTATCTGACGCCCGAGATGATGCCGCTGGCGGTGCAGGCGGCGATGGCGGCGATTGAGAAGATCTGCCCGGAAGCGCGCAACCTGCTGCTGATTCCGGAGAACCGCTCGACCAGTGCAGATTACCTCGCGAGTCTGGCCCAGTTGCGGCGTATCTTCCACATGGCTGGCCTGCATGTACGCGTTGGCTCGATCGATCCAGCCATCAAGAAGGCGACCAGTTTTAACTTGCCCAACGGTGAAAGCATTGTCCTGGAGCCGGTCATCCGGGGCAAGCGCCGGCTCGGCGTGAAAGACTTCGACCCGTGCACCATCCTGCTCAACAACGACTTGCGTGCCGGCGCGCCTGGCATCCTGGAGGAGGTTCACGAGCAATACCTGTTGCCACCGCTGCATGCGGGCGGCTCGATCCGGCGCAAGAGCAAGCATTTCAAGTGCTATGAAGAGGTGGCCAAACGACTTGGCAAGTTGCTCGGCGTTGACCCCTGGCTGATCAATCCGATGTTCGCCCGCTGCGGCGAACTCAATCTGGGCGACAGCGCCGATCTGGACAGCCTGAGCAGTTCAGTCGATGCCGTGCTGACCAAGGTCCGGCGCAAGTACAAGGAATACGGCATCAAGGAAAAGCCCTTTGTCGTGCTCAAGGCCGACCAGGCCGCGTATGGCAACGGCATCGTGACGCTGCGCGACGCCAAGGACCTTGATGCGCTGCGCCAAAAGGTCCAGACTTTGACGCGCGCGACGAAGGACGGCCAGCGTGTTCACGAACTCCTGATTCAGGAAGGCGTGCCAAGCTGCGAGCGGCTCAACGATGCCATGGCCGAACCGGTGGTCTTCATGATGGACCGCTATGTGGTCGGTGGCTTTTACCGTATCCACGCCGACCACAGCAGCGATGAAGACCTGAACGCGCCGGGGTCGAGTTTTGTGCCGCTGGCGTTCGAACAAAGCACGCGTTTGCCGCAACCGGGCAGCAAACCGGGCGTGAGTGTTCCGAACCGTTTCTACATGTACGGGGTGGTGGGGCGTCTGGCCATGTTGGCAGCCAGCTATGAGCTGGAGGCAACCGACCCCGAGGCGGAACTCTACGAATGAGCCTGTCACGGCGGGCTATTTGGCGCAAAATGGCGTTCCCGAATCGAATGGAATCCCGCATCAGCAATAAGACGGGTTAAACGTGGCAGCATCCAAATCATCTCTCACGGCACTCACCCTGGGTGCCATCGGTGTTGTCTATGGCGACATCGGCACCAGCGTCCTGTACGCGTTCAAGGAAGTGTTTGTCAGCGGGCATGTCCCGATTACGACGGACAACATTCTGGGGGTGTTGTCGCTCTTCGTCTGGACACTGACCGTCATCGTCACCCTCAAGTACGTGGTGTTGATCATGCGCGCCGACAACCATGGCGAGGGTGGTTTGATGGCGCTGCTGGCCTTGGCATCGCAATCGGTCAAGGGCCGTCCGCAAGTGCGCCGTGTTCTGCTGATGATTGGGGTCTTTGGCGTGGCCTTGTTCTTTGGTGACGGCATCATCACGCCGGCCATTTCGGTATTGTCAGCGGTGGAAGGGCTGGAAGTTGTCACGCCGGCGGCGAAACCCTATGTGGTGTCGATTACCCTGGTCGTATTGGTATTGCTGTTTGTCATGCAACGACGCGGCACGGCTGACATTGGCAAGGTATTTGGCCCGATTATGGTGAGCTGGTTTGTCGTGATTGCCATTACCGGTCTGGCCCAGATCGTTCAGAACCCAATGGTCCTCAAGGCCATCCTGCCAAGCTACGCTTTTAACTTCACCGTCAGTCATTACAGGCTGGCCTTTGTCACGCTGGGCGCGGTCTTCCTGTGCGTGACTGGCGCTGAGGCCTTATACGCCGACATGGGGCACTTCGGCAAGAAACCGATTCGAATTGCCTGGTTCAGCCTGGTCATGCCGGCACTGCTGTTCAACTATTTTGGTCAGGGAGCGTTGGTACTGGCGCATCCTGATGCGGTCAGCAATCCCTTCTACCTGATGACACCCGACTGGGCGCTGGTGCCGATGGTGGCGCTTGCGACCGTGGCAACCGTGATTGCCTCCCAGGCTTTGATCACGGGCGCTTTTTCCGCGACCAAGCAGATTATTCAACTCGGTTTCCTGCCGCGTCTGTCAATTCTGCATACTTCTATTCGCGATACCGGGCAAATTTACGTACCGGCTGTGAATTGGGTCCTGCTGACGGGCGTGATTGCCACCGTGACGATGTTCGGCTCCTCATCCGCGTTGGCGGCAGCTTACGGAATTTCGGTGAGCTTGGTGATGGTCATTACGACCTTGCTGACCTTCTATGTGGTTCGATATGGCTGGGGCTATCCTTTACCACTGTGCATCGCGTCCACTGGTTTCTTTGTGGTGGTGGACCTCGCATTCTTCGCTTCCAATTCCTTGAAGATCGTACAAGGGGGCTGGTTTCCCTTGGCCATGGCGGTCGCACTGTATGTTGTCATGGCCACATGGAAAGACGGCAGGCGCCTGTTGAACGAAAAGTTGCGTGCGGATTCGATCGACCTGACCAGTTTCTTGGAGGCCGTGTTCGTGAGTCCACCGCAGCGCGTGGAAGGCACGGCCGTGTTCCTGACGGCCGAACCCGGCAGCGTGCCCAACGCCATGCTGCACAACCTCAAGCACAACAAGGTGCTGCACAAGAACAACCTGTTTGTCACGGTGCGCAGCCACGAGGTGCCGCGTATCAGCCTGGACAAGCGGCTCGAAGTCGAGTCGCTTGGTCACAACTGTTGGCAGGTGATTGTCAATTACGGCTTCAAGGGCGACCCCGATCTGCCCAAGGCGCTGCAACTGATCAAGGGCCGCGGTTGCGATCTCGACCCCATGACCACCAGCTATTTCCTCTCGCGCGACATCGTGGTCCCGACCATCGGCGGCGGCATGGCACATTGGCGTGAAAAGTTGTTTTCGCAGATGCACCACAACGCCAGCGCAGCGGCGGCATTCCTGAATCTGCCCAACAACGCGGTAGTGGAACTGGGCTCGAAGATTGAAATATGAGACCTTGTGGGACAGACCGCAGCTACGCGCAGCGAGCAAGCTCTGTCCCCAACTGATACCGGGATGTCGGAAGTCCACCTTGTGGGACAGACCGCAGCTACGCGCAGCGAGCAAGCTCTGTCCCCAACTGATACCGGGATGTTCGTAGTCCATGCGCTTCTTCAAAGACCTGAGCCTCTCCGCCTTCTCGGCTGGTTTCGTTGCGGTGCTGGTCGGCTTCACCAGTTCGGTGGCCATCGTGTTTCAGGCGGCGCTGGCCTTCAAGGCCGCTCCGGAACTGATCACCTCCTGGATGTGGGCGCTTGGTCTGGGCATGGGGCTGTGCACGCTACTGCCCTCGCTGTGGCTGCGCAAGCCCGTGATGGTGGCCTGGAGCACGCCGGGCGCGGCAGTGCTGGCAACGGCTGGTCTGGCCGGTGGCTTCTCGATGGCAGAAGCGGTTGGTGCCTTCATGCTGTGCGCGCTGCTCATCACCCTGTGCGGCGTCACGGGCTGGTTCGAGCGCGTCATGAACCGCTTGCCGATGGCCATCGCGTCGGGCTTGCTGGCTGGCGTGCTGACGCGTTTTGGTCTGCAGGCCTTCATGGCAGCGCAATCCAATATGCTCTTGGTGCTGACCATGCTGGCGACCTATCTGCTGGGCAAGCGCTACGCCAGCCGCTACGCGGTGCCGCTGACACTGCTGGTGGCCATCGTCTTTGTCGCCGCGACCAGCGGCTTCAGCGGCGCGGGTATCAGCCTGGGCCTGGCGCGGCCAGTGTTCACGGCGCCGGTGTTCACACTGGGCGCAGCGGTCAGCCTGGCGCTGCCGCTGTTCGTGGTCACGATGGCCTCGCAGAACCTGCCTGGTGTGGCCGTGATCCGGGCCACTGGCTATGGTGGCGCCGCGAATGGCGGTACCGGTGTTGGCATTCCGGTTTCCAAAATCATCACGCTGACCGGTCTGGCCACGCTGCTGCTCGCGCCCTTTGGTGCCTTTGCACTGAATTTCAGCGCCATCACGGCGGCGATCTGCATGGGGAGCGAAGCGCACCCGGACCCCGAGCGGCGCTACACGGCAGCGGTTTCCTGCGGTGCCATCTATGTACTGATCGGCCTCTTTGGCGCCGCCATCACGGGCGTGCTGACGGCGTTTCCGAAGGAACTGATCGCGGCCATCGCCGGGTTGGCGCTGCTGGGCACCATTGGCGGCGCGCTGGCGACGGCGGTGCGCGACGACCTGCACCGTGAAGCCGCCATCATCACTTTCCTGGTGACGCTCAGCGGCGTCGTCATCGCCGGCGTCGGCTCAGCGTTCTGGGGCGTGCTCGCCGGCACGCTGGCCTTGTTTGTGCAACAGTACGGCAAGTCCCATTTTTCCGAACACCGAACGCCCTGAGGCCCAAGACCACCATGAAACTGCTTTTTGTCACCGATCCGCTGGACAGCTTCAAGATCTACAAGGACACCACTTTCGCCATGATGCGCGAGGCGCAAAAACGCGGTCACACCGTGGCGGCCTGCGAGCCGCAAGACCTGATGTGGCAGCGCGGCGCGGCCGTCACGGCCCATGTGCGCGATATCCTGCTCACGGGTGACGCCACGCGCTGGTTCGAAGTCCGCCAGTCGCGCCTGGTGGCGCTCAAAGAATTTGACGCCATCCTGATGCGCAAGGACCCGCCGTTTGACAGCGAGTACTTCTACGCCACGCACTTGCTGGAGCAGGCCGAGCGCGATGGTGCCCGGGTCTTCAACAAGCCGCGCGCACTGCGCGACCACCCGGAAAAGCTCGCCATCATGGAGTTCCCGCAGTTCATTGGCCCAACGCTGGTGACGCGCGACGAGGCCGACATCAAGCGCTTCCACGCCGAGCACGGCGACATCATCCTGAAGCCGCTCGACGGCATGGGCGGCATGGGCATTTTCCGCGTCGGCCCCGACGGTTTGAACCTGGGTTCGATCACCGAAACGCTGAACCGCCACGGCGCGCAAAGCCTGATGGTGCAGAAGTTCCTGCCCGAGATTGTGGCGGGCGACAAGCGCGTGCTGGTGATCGGCGGCAAGCCGGTGCCGTTCAGCCTGGCGCGCATACCGCAGGGCGGCGAGGTGCGCGGCAACCTGGCGGCCGGTGGCAAGGGCGTGGCGCAGCCGCTGAGTACGCGTGACCGTTTCATTGCCGAGTCACTGGGTCCGATCCTTCACGGGCGTGGGCTGCTGCTGGTGGGACTTGATGTGATTGGTGACAGTCTGACCGAAATCAACGTCACCAGCCCAACCTGTTTCCAGGAGATCTTTGATCAGGCCGGATTCGATGTCGCCGCGATGTTTGTCGATGCCTTGGAGCAGGCACTCGAGAACTGACAGCCGGGCGCGCACTTGGCGTTGCTGCAGCGCGCGATGGCGCCATCGACGAAGACCTGCAGTTCACCCGGTGCCATGGCGACCCAGTCTTCATTGGTCGTGAGCGGCTCGGTCACCACGATCGCCAGCCGATCATCGGGGCCGTTCAGATCGGCCAGATTGACGTCGACATCCTCGTCTTTCAGGTGCACCTCGGTGAAGGGGTGCTGGCGCAACACGTAATGCAGCTTGGTGCTGGCGTGCGCCCATAAGGCCTGGCCGTTGCTTAGCAGGAAATTGAAGGTGCCGAACTTCGCAATCTGCGGCACCAGTTCCGCGAGCGTGCGGCTCAGTTCGTCGACGCTGGGCACACCGGCGTGCGACTTGTCCAGTTCTTGCAGTAGCCAGCAGAACGCCAGTTCGCTGTCGGTGTTGCCGACCGGGCGAAAACTCCCATGCAGGTAGGGCTTGTAGTCCTTCAGGTCGCCGTTGTGGGCGAAGACCCAGTAGCGGCCCCACAACTCGCGCACAAACGGATGGCAGTTCTCCAGCGTGACGGCGCCGACCGTGGCCTTGCGCACATGGGCCACCACGTTGTGGCTCTTGATCGGGTAGCTGCGCAGCATGTTGGCGATCGGCGAGGTCGAGGCCCCTTCCTTGTCGACAAAATGGCGCACGCCCTTGCCTGGTTTGCCCGGCGTGTCGTCCTCGCCCTCAAAGAAGGCGATGCCCCAGCCGTCCGCGTGGTGATCGGTGCAGCCGCCACGCTGCGAAAACCCGGTGAAGCTCAGCGTCAGGCTGGCGGGCAGATGGCTGTTCATTCCAAGCAATTGGCACATGCTGCGAGTTTACTGCGCCGTCATTCTGTTTTTGTGCCCAACCGTGTGCCGGCCCGTAAACGCCAGGCGGCCAGCAGCGCCAGCGCGCACAGGGCAGCCAGCATGTAAAAGGTCTCATCAAACGCCGCCATGCGGCCCACGCTGCTGGCCGGGTTGCTCAGCACATCGCCGTGCGCCGCCAGACGCCACTCCAGCACGATGCCGCAAACGCTGACGCCGGCCGCGCCGCCGAGCGTGCGCAGGAAGTTGATCGTGCTCGATCCCTGCGGCAACAGGGCCCGGTCCAGGCCGCGCAGCGAACCCGAGTTGAGCGATGGCAGGATGAAACCCAGGCCGATGCGCCCGACGATGGCCCAGGCCGTCAGCAGCCAGAGGCTGCCACCCGGGCTGATCGTACCCATCAGCGCAAACGAGCTTGCCAGCAGCAGCAGGCCAATGCTGACCAGCAGATGGGTTGGCTGCCGGTCGGACAGGCGCCCGACCAGCGGAATCGTGATGCCGAGCACGATCCCGGCTGGCAGCAATACGGTGCCGACGTGCGAGGGCGACAACATGAGCCCGAGCCGCATGTAGACCGGCAGCAGGTAGGTCGAGCCAAACAGCGCCATGCCGTAGATGAAGGCGACGATGCTGCCCATGGCAAACGGGCGATGCGCAAACAGCGCCAGATGCATCAGCGGCGCATTGCCACTTTTCGCCAGGGCGCGACCGAGGTGGCGCTGGCGTGCGACAAAGCCGATCATGGCGCCGAGCGCAGCGCCCAGCAGCAGCAGGGCGGTCGGGTTCGCCCGGCCGTGCAGTTGCACCAGGCCGTTGAGCAGGCAGATCGTGCCGCCCCCGGCCAGCAGCAGACCCTGCCAATCGAGCTTGCCGCCGCGGCCTTTCGTCAACGCGCTGCGCGGTGGCGTGCTCGGCACATAGCGCCGCGCCAGCCAGAGCGAGGCCAGGCAAAACGGCACGACCATGAAGAAGATCGAGCGCCAGCCAAACCAGGTCACCAGCAGGCCACCGACGCTCGGGCCGATGGCTGGCGCCAGCACCACGCCCATGCCGAAGATGCCACCGGCACGCCCCTGCTCGTGCGGCGCGAAGGTCTGCACAATGATGATGGCCGGTATTGGCTGCACGACACCGGCTGCCAGCCCGGCCACCACGCGCGCTGCCAGCACCAGCGAGAAATCAGGCGCGAGGGCGCCGACGATATTACCGACCAGCAGGACCAGCATGGTGCCGGCGTAGGTGCGCCGGTAACCATAGCGCGCCAGCAGCCAGGGTGTGGTCAGCATCGACACCGTCATGGCGATCATGAAGCCCGAGGCCACCCATTGCGCGCGCTCCTGGCCGAGCCCGAAGTGACGGCTCATGTCGGGCACGGCCACGTTGATGATGGTCGAGGACATGATGGCGGCCATGGTGCCGACCATCACCGCCAACAACAGAAACCAGCGGTACTTCTCGCCGTAATGCGCCTGCAGTTCTAACAGTGTGGCGCTCGGGCCGGGCATGGTTTTCCCCAGAGTGGTTTGCGGATGATTTCAAGCATGATAGTGCCAAGGGGGAGACGGCACTGTGCATACCAATTTCAATCTCAACGAACACCTGGGCGCGGGCACCCGCAGCAACAAGATTGTGTCGGCCGCCGAGGCCGTGCGCCTGGTGCATGACGGCGACACCGTGGCCACCTCCGGCTTTGTCGGTGTCGGCTTTGCCGAGGGCATAGCGATCGCGCTCGAGCAGCGCTTTCTGGCCAGCGGCAGCCCGGCTCAGTTGACCCTGGTTTATGCCGCCGGCCAGGGCGACGGCCTGAGCCGCGGCCTGAACCACTTCGGCCACCGCGGCATGGTCAAGCGCGTGATCGGCGGCCATTGGGGCTTGGTACCGGCGCTGCAAAAGCTGGCGGTGGACAACGAGATCGAGGCCTACAACCTGCCGCAGGGTGTGATCTCGCACCTGTTTCGCGACATCGCAGCCGGCAAGCCCGGCACGCTCACGCATGTCGGGCTCGACACCTTCGTCGATCCGCGCTTCGGTGGCGGCAAGATCAACGCGCGCACCACCGAGGAACTGGTGCGGCTAATGCCAATCGATGGCCGCGACTACCTGTTCTACAAGGCGTTCCCGATAACGGTCGGCATCATCCGCGCCACCACGGCCGACCCCGACGGCAACCTGAGCATGGAGCGCGAGGCGCTGACGCTCGAATCGCTGGCGATTGCGATGGCGGCGCGCAATTCGGGCGGCATCGTGATCGCCCAGGTCGAGCGCATTGCGGCGCGCGGCAGCCTCAATCCGCGCCAGGTGCGGGTGCCCGGTGTGCTGGTTGACGCCGTGGTGCTGGCGACCGATCCGTCGCAACACATGCAGACCTTTTCGGAACAGTACAACCCCGCTTATTCGGGTGAGATCCGCGTGCCGGTCGAGTCGCTCGCCCTCATGCCACTGAGCGAACGCAAGCTCATTGCCCGGCGCGCCGCCATGGAGCTGCGCCCGGACAGTGTGGTCAACCTGGGTATTGGCATGCCCGAGGGCGTGTCAGCCGTGGCGACCGAGGAGCATCTGATTGACCTTGTGACACTGACTGCCGAGCCCGGCGTGATCGGCGGCATACCGGCCAGCGGCATGAGCTTTGGCGCGGCCGTCAACACCCAGGCGGTGTTGGACCAGCCCAATCAGTTCGACTTCTACGACGGCGGCGGGCTCGATCTGGCCGTGCTCGGTCTGGCCCAGGCCGACGCGCAGGGCAACCTCAATGTCAGCAAGTTCGGCACGCGCCTGGCCGGCGCCGGCGGCTTTATCAACATCAGCCAGAACGCCAAGATGGTCGTCTTCGCCGGCACCTTCACCGCCGATGATTCTGATGTGCGCGTTGAAAACGGCCGCCTGCGCATCGTGCTCGAAGGCCGCACGCGCAAGTTTGTCAAAGCGGTCGAACACCGCACCTTCAGCGGCCGCGAAGCCTGCCGGCGCCAGCAGCGTGTGCTCTACGTGACCGAGCGCTGCGTCTTTCGCCTGATTGATGTGGGTGGCGACGGCGCACTGGAACTGATCGAAATCGCACCCGGCATCGACCTGCAGCGCGATGTGCTGGCGCAGATGGACTTCCTGCCGGCCATCAGCCCTGATCTGAAGCTGATGGACAGCGCCCTGTTTGCGCCGGATAAGCTCGGCCTGCGCGACCGGCTGCTGACGACGCCGCTGGCGCAACGCTTTGAGCTCGACCGCGCACAGCGCCTGCTGTTCATCAACTGTGAAGGGCTCGCTATCGATTCCCTGTCCGACATCGTGCAGGTCGAGCAGATGGTCGAGGCCTTGCTTTCGCCGCTGGTGCACAGTCCGGATCAGCGCGTGGCGGTGATCGTGAACTACGACAGTTTCACGATTCTGCCGACGCTGGTGGACGCCTACTCCGCAATGGTCAAGCGTCTGACGCTGCGCTATTACAGCCGTGTGACGCGCTACGGCGCCGGCGGTTTTCTCAAGGCCCGCCTCGCCGCCGGGCAAAGGGCTGCGAGCCAGGGTCCTGGTGCTGGACTCGGTGCCGACCCGGATGGCGGTACTGGACCCCAGTCAGGCCGACGCTGACAGCACCGGCGGCAGACTAACAAAACAGCCGTTGAGACCGGCTACCGTATTAACGGTAGCCAAAGCTATGGTGCCTGCTGTATTGCCAGCACTGCGCTGATGCCCGAAGCTTGGGCATTGCAATCTTGCCAACCAGAAATCCTCACGGCGGGCAAGAACAATGGATTGATCCAAAAATGATACGTTTACTGATCGTCGATGACCACGAGATGCTGAGAGAGACCTTGCACTCGGTGCTGGGCCGCGAGTTTGACATCGAGATCGTGGCCGAGGCCGGCAACGGTGAACAGGCGCTGGCGCTGACGCGGACGCTGAGGCCCGATGTGGTGCTGATGGACCTCATGATGCCCGTGCTCAACGGCATCGAGGCAACACGCCGCATCGTCGCGCACAACCCTGCCATGCGCGTATTGGCCCACTCCTCCCATCTGGAGCGGCGACTGGTGCGCACCATGCTGGACTACGGCGCACTCGGTTACATCAGCAAGAGCGCCGGACGCACCGAACTGCTGCAGGCCGTGCGCAGCGTTGCGGCCGGCACCCAGTTCCTGTGCCAGGAAACGGCAGCCCTGATGGCAAAGGCCGTGCCCGTGCGCAGTTTCAGGTCGCTGGCATAGGCCACGGCCCCGGACCGGAACTACCGCATATACGGTAGTAAAGAATATGGTAAACGTGATATTTCAATTCATCGCCCGCCAGCCGACACTTCTATCCGGGCACTTCACGCACTTGCTTCGCAGGAAGCGACGGCCAAGTTCCAAGTCTTTACTTTTCATTATTTAGGGGATCCACATGAAGACAGCAATCAACACTGTTTCAAAAATTTTGGCCGTCGCAGCCCTTGTGGCCGTCGCCG
The DNA here is from genome assembly GCA_903920695.1 of uncultured beta proteobacterium. GTDB lineage: Bacteria > Pseudomonadota > Gammaproteobacteria > Burkholderiales > Burkholderiaceae_C > Rhodoferax. Next base: position 17,200 of record CAIXNB010000093.1, on the reverse strand, counting down.
GTATGGCACAGGCCGGCACCGCAACTGCAACTTTAAATGTCTCTGCCACTGTCGCTTCCACCTGCTCGATCTCGACCACGCCAGTCGCCTTTGGCGCCTACGACCCGGTCCTCCGGCAGTAATTTGGTTGTTTCGGGCACGGTGGTCGTCACCTGCACCAAAAACGCCACCGGCCTGACAGTAGGCTTGACAACGGCGCCAACTACAGAAGCGGCACACGCAATTTGAAAGGCAGCAACGGCAACAACGACAAGCTGGCCTATAACCTGATGCAACCTGTCGCCACGACGCCGGGCGCGGCCTGCCCTGCTTTCAATTCCGGAACCGCCTGGACGACCGCTGCACCGATGGCCCTGACCAGCCCGTCCAGCAAAGCAGCGCGTACCTACAACGTTTGCGGCCAGTTGGCAGCGGGACAGGACGTCTCGGTTGACAGCTACACCGACGCGGTCACCGCCACCATCAATTTCTAAACGCTGACTGGCGCCAAGACCGAAGGCCCGCACCATGTCCCAGAGCAGGCCATTGGTTCCTGACTTCAGCGCACGCCTCACTGACCTGGGCGTTTTTCAGGCGACAGAGCTCAACATCACGGCGCAGGACATCGCACGCGCTGATGTCGAGATGCACGAGGCCTCGCGTCATCTTGTGGTCACGCCTGCAGCCTGGCGTCTACAACGGAGCGCTACGGTTCGCAGTGCGCGCCCGCTGGCCAAGCGCACTGCTGGGTGTCGTGCGAGAATGCGCGCACATTCAGGAACCACCCGTTGCAACATCGCGCCACAATTCTCGGCATTGCTCTCGCTTGCATCGCGTTTGGCGCCCCGGCTCTGACTTTGGGCCGACTGCAGGGCGCCGCACTGATCGGTCAACCGCTCAATGTCGGGGTCGAGATTCAACTCGACGCCGGCGATGATGCCTTAGCCCTTTGCCTCGACGCCGAAGTATTCCATGCCGATACACGCCAGGATCCGAGTCGCGTGCGTGTCGTGCTCGAAGCCCCGATCACGCCTTCCGTCGCCCATGTGCGCATCATCTCCTCGGCCCTGATCGAGGAGCCGGTCGTCGCTTTCAATCTGCGCACTGGCTGCGGACAGAAGACAACGCGCCGCTACGTGTTGCTGGCCGATTTGCCCACTGAAGCCGCAGCGCCGCCAGCGCTATTGGCCACTGCGCTGGCGCCAGTTCCGGTCAAGCCGGAGACGGCCAGCCCCGAGGCGGCTGCCAGTCTGCCGACTCGACCGGTCGCAGCGACGGCAGTGCCAGCGCCAAAAAAGGCGAGCACTCTGGTGGCGCAAAGACGCAGTGCCCCGGAGATCCAGAACAAGCCTGCTGCCCGCTCGGCCGGTTTGCCGCGCCTGCAGCTCAACCCGCTGGCGCAACTGCCGCAGCGTGTGAGCAGCCCGCTCCCCGCTGTGGTGCCGGCTTCAGCGGCTGCTTCAGCGCCGGACGCCGCACTGCTTGCGAGCCAGAAGGTGCAGCAGCTCGAAGGCGATGTGAAGGCCCTGCGTGACGCGGCCTTGAAGCGCGAGGCCAGTCTGGTGGTCCTGAAGGCACGCCTGAAAATGGCCGAGGCTGAGCGCTTCCCGGCAGGCCTGATCTATGCACTGGCTGCTTTGTTGCTCACCAGCCTGCTGGCGACCCTGTTCTTCTGGCGTCGGCAACGCGGCGTGCCGCCGGCCGGCCTTGACCGGTGGCGCGCCGCCGGGGCAACGGCTGGCCTGGCCGCATCCGGCAATGAAGCGCAAGCGCCCGACGCCTTGCACCAGCCATCGACATCGGACCTTGATCCGGTCGATATTGATCAGTCGATTTTTGCCGAATTGATGCGATCCAATTCATCGGATGCACCGGGCCGTGAAGCGCACACTGAACCCGCGCGCCTGGCGCCGGCAGCGCCGCTGGACTGGGATCTGTCCGATATTGAAATCAATGCGCCGACCGAGGCGGCAGCGCCTGCAACGGACATTGATCTGAGCAAGCTGATTCCCGGCAACCTGGCGCACGCAACGACGGTGCCGGCCAAGCTCGGCGCCAAATAGGCTCACCGGCGTGTCCGACGCCGCAGCGCCCAGGCTTTCTACAATGCCCGTATGTCCTCAGAAATTGCAACCCGCAGCGCGCCTGAATTGCCACTGTTACAGAACCTTAATCCCGAGCAGCGCGCCGCCGTTACGCTGCCGGCCGAGCACGCGCTGATCCTGGCCGGTGCCGGCTCCGGCAAGACCCGCGTGCTGACCACGCGCATCGCCTGGTTGCTGCAGACCGGTCAGGTCGCGCCCGGTGGTGTGTTGGCGGTCACCTTTACCAACAAGGCCGCGCGCGAGATGATGACGCGCTTGTCCAGCATGCTGCCACTCAACGTGCGCGGCATGTGGATAGGCACTTTCCACGGCCTGTGCAACCGCTTCCTGCGTGCACACTGCAAGCTGGCCAATTTGCCGTCCACGTTCCAGATTCTTGACACGCAGGACCAGCTCTCGGCCATCAAGCGTTTGTACAAGCAGTTCGGCATCGACGACGAGCGCTTTCCTCCGAAGCAGATGCAGTGGTTCATCGGTGGCAACAAGGAGGAAGGCCTGCGCCCGAACATGGTGGCCGTGCGCGACGAAGAGACGCGCAAGAAGGTCGAGATCTACCAGCTCTACGAAGAGCAGTGCCAGCGCGAGGGGGTGGTTGATTTCGGTGAACTGATGCTGCGCAGCTTTGAGGTCTTGCGCGACAACGACCCGATCCGCGAGCATTACCAGCGGCGCTTCCGCCACATCCTGATCGATGAGTTCCAGGATACGAACAAATTGCAATACGCCTGGATCAAGATGCTCGCCGGCACCGGCGCCCATGGTTCGGTCGATGGCGAGACCAGCTTTAGTCCGACCGGCTGCGTGCTGGCCGTCGGTGATGACGACCAGAGCATCTACGCATTTCGCGGTGCGCGCGTCGGCAACATGGCGGACTTTGTGCGCGAGTTCAAGGTCCTGCACCAGATCAAGCTTGAAGAAAACTACCGCAGCGGCAGCAACATCCTGGACGCGGCCAATGAGCTGATCGCCCACAACAGCAAGCGCCTGGGCAAGAACCTGCGCACCAGCCAGGGCCCGGGCGAGCCGGTGCGCGTGTTTGAGGCCACCAGCGATTTTGCCGAAGCGCAGTGGATGGTTGACGAAATGCGCCAACTCGTGCGCGACGGCATGCCGAGAAAAGAAGTGGCTGTGCTGTATCGCAGCAATGCGCAAAGCCGGGTCATCGAAACGGCTTTGTTCAACGCCGCCATGCCGTACAAGGTCTATGGCGGTTTGCGTTTTTTCGAGCGCGCCGAAATCAAGAATGCGCTGGCCTATCTGCGCCTGCTGGAGAACCCGCGCGACGACAACAGTTTTCTGCGCGCCGTCAACTTTCCGCCGCGCGGCATCGGCATGCGCAGCCTGGAGTTGTTGCAGGATGCGGCGAAGGCTAACGGCTGTTCGCTCAGCGACGCTGTTAGCAGCCTCTCGGGTAAGGCCGGCACCAACATCGGCGCCTTTCTGGCCGGCATTGAAGTCCTGCGCGAACGCACGCAGGGGCTTAGCTTGCGCGAGATCATCGAACAGGTGCTGGAGCACAGTGGATTGATCACGCATTACAAGGCGGATCGCGAAGGCGCGGACCGGGTTGAGAATCTGGAGGAACTGGTCAATGCGGCTGAAAGCTTTGTTTCGCTCGAAGGCTTTGGCCGCGATGCGGTCGCGCTGCCAATCGATGAGCACGGCGCTCCCTCTGCTGCGTTGACGCAGTCGCCGGCTTCGCAGGGGCGTGACTTCAGTCAGACGCTGATCGATCTGCCGGCGCCTGACGCCGAGACTGGCGAGACGCTCTCGCCCTTGGCAGCCTTCTTGTCGCACGCTGCGCTGGAAGCCGGCGACAACCAGGCGCAAGCCGGGCAGGACGCGATCCAGTTGATGACGGTGCACGCGAGCAAGGGGCTTGAGTTCGACTGCGTCTTCATCAGCGGCATCGAGGAGGGCCTGTTTCCGCATGAGAACTCGATGAGCGACCGCGACGGCCTGGAAGAAGAACGCCGTCTGATGTACGTCGCCATCACGCGTGCACGACAACGCCTGTACCTGAGCCACTCGCAGACGCGCATGCTGCACGGCCAGACGCGCTACAACCTGCGCAGTCGCTTCTTTGAGGAGTTGCCCGAAGAGGCGCTGAAGTGGATCACGCCGAAGAACCAGGGTTTTGGCAGTGGCCTGGGTGTCGGGTCCGGATCTGCCGATGGCTTTGCGGGACGCGGTGCACGTTCCTTTGGCGTCGATTACTCGAAATACGCCGCGCCGGCAGCGCCCGTTAGCAAGGCGCAATCGGCTCACGGTCTGCGCGTCGGCCAGAAGGTCTTTCACGCCAAGTTCGGCGAGGGCACGGTGCTCGCACTCGAAGGCGTCGGCGACGACGCGCGCGCCCAGATCAACTTCCCGCGCCACGGCGTCAAGTGGCTGGCGCTGAGCGTGGCTAAACTCACTGTTGTGCCATGATGCCCGATGTTGTCATTGCGGGCTCAACCTGCAATCCATGCGGCGCATTGCACTGGATCCCGGATCATGTCCGGGACGACAGCCCGGGGTTTGTCATTGCGGACCTGCTCCGCAATCCATTTCTACTCAGATCGGAGTGCAAGATGATGCAAAAAAACGCACGACTGCGCGGGACCCTGACAGGCGCTGCCCTGATGACCCTGTTGCTGGTGCAAGCGGCTGTGGCGCAGACTGCCCCGCCACCGCTGGCGGCGGCCAGTGCCGAGGCTGCGCTGACGGTTCGACCGGAGATCGGCGTTTTGCTGCAAGACGCGCAGCGCTTGCTCGGTGAGAGAAAGGGCAGTGATGCGGCGGACAAACTGGCAGCGGCCGACGCGGTGGACAACAAGACGCCCTACGAGCGTCATATTCTGGCGCGCCTGAAAATCGCGTTGGCCGGCGTCACCAGCAACGCCGAGCTGGCGGCGCAGCAGTTTGAGCTCGCCAGCCAGGGCCCGTGGCTGAGCCCGGCCGACAAGCTCGCGGCGCTGCAGTCGGTGGCGGGCTTGTACTACAACGCCAAGAACTACGCCAAGGCGATCGAGTGGAACCTACGCTACCAGCAGGCCGGTGGCAGCGCGCCCGCGATGAACACCTTGCTGGCGCAGAGCCACTATCTGGCGGGCGATTACGCCAGCGCCGCCCGGGTGTTGCAAGCCGAGGTTGATCAGGCCAGCGCGGCGGGCCGGGCGCCAGCCGAGATGCAGCTCAGGCTGCTGGCTGATTCGCGTGGCCGGTTGAAAGACGAGGCGACTTACCGCCGCAGCCTGGAGACGTTGGTGCAGCATTACCCGACCCCAGCCAACTGGCACGCGCTGCTGGCGCGTCTCTGGCTCAGGCCGCAACTGGCAACGCGCCTGCATCTGCATCTGTTTCGTTTGCAATTGGGCAGTGCTGGTTTCAGCGAGGCCAGCGACTACAGCGAGATGGCGCAACTGGCCTTGCAAGAGGGTTCGGCGTTCGAAGCCAGCAAGGTGCTGGCGCTGGGCAATGCCTCAGGTCTGCTGGCAGCCACTGACCGCAGCTGGCAACTGCTTGGCGAGAAGATTCTCAAGTTGGCGGCGGAAGATCGCAAGACGCTGGAGGCCGATCTGGTGCGTGCCGCCAAGCTGCCCGATGGCCTGGCCCAGTTCAACTACGGCTTCAATCTGTACCAGTCGGGGCAGGCCGAGCGCGGCGTGGCGCAGATGGAGCAGGCACTGGCCAAGGGCCTTGCGCGCAATGCCGATCTGGCGCGCCTGCGCCTGGTGGCGGTCTATGCGCAACTCAAAGAGCGCAGCAAGGCCTTGCAGTTGTTGGCGGCGCTGGACGGCAAGACCGATCCGGTCGGGCTTGACGACATCGTGCGTTACTGGCAGCTTTTGCTGCGCCAAGTTTGACACGCCGCTGCGCTGGCTCAGAGCGGGGGTGCGGCCGGCGGCTCGAAGGTGTCGCGGAAAGTGAAGTAGAGCGAGGTGAAGAACATCGTCGCCACCAGCAGCAGGGCTGGAAATAGCAGGTCGGCGGCAATGCTGTCATTGCCCAGCAGCGCGGCAATGGTGGTGATGCAGACCACCACCAGCACCAGCAGCGCCAGCCACATCAGGCCGAACACGGCATAGGCCCAGAAGTTGCGCAGGCAGGCCACGAAACTGAAGAACACACTTTTGAGCGGCGTCAGGCCATGCCAGTAGACCAGAGCCGGCGCATGCCAGAACAGCAGCGATAAAGGCAGATGCAAGCCGATAAAGACCCACATCGCGCCCTGGAACGCGGGCTCCATCATCATCTCGCGCGTCGGTGTTGCGCCGCCCAGGTAGACCCGGGCAAAGTCGCCGCCGTCGATCAGGGTGGACGCGGCCATGGCGCCCAGAAAGCCCACGGCATAGAGGCCGCCCAGGATCAGCATGGCGCGCGCCTGCAGGCGCCCGGCGCGAAAGCCGGCCAGCAGGACTCCTGGCATCGGAAAGCGGCCGTTGATCGCCTCCCGGGTTGCCGCCATCAGGCCCAGCGTTGCGGCCGGCAGCAGTGCCATCGCAATGGCCAGCCCGATGAAGGGCACCTGGCTGACGACGGTCATGACGGCCATGAACATGAAGAACAGACCGGCCAGTGCCAGTGGCTGCTTGAAGAAGGTCTGGACGCCGAGTTTGATCCAGACCATGCCGGTGCGGGCCGCAAGCATATTGAGTTTCATGCCGGATCTTTCACGCGGCTGCTCAGCTCAGGCTGCTTGGCGCGCTCGCGCAGTACGCGTTCGAAATGGCTCGGGTCGTGCGCCTTGAGCAGGCTGGCGCTGCGCGGCAGGTGAAAGTCCCAGAGCCGGGATAGCCAGAAGCGCAGGGCTGCGCCGCGCAGCAGCGCTGGCAGCAATTCAAGCTCGGCCGCGCTCAGGGCGCGTTCGCGCTCGTAGGCTGAGAGAAAACTGTGCGCGCGCTCGACATGTGGCGTGCCCGATTCGAGGTGGATGCACCAGTCGTTCATGCAGACCGCGACGTCAAACAGCCAGCTATCGACGCCGGCAAAGTAGAAATCGAAGAAACCGCTGAGCAGCGGGTGGCCCTCGTTGTCTTCAAACATCACGTTGTCGCGAAACAGGTCGGCATGAATCGCGCCACGCGGCAGCGCGGCGTAGGCGGGTGTTGCGGCAAGCTGATTCTGGTGGCGAAGTTCGTTCTGGATCAGGGTCGCTTGCGCCGCGTTCAGGAATGGCAACACCGTGGGCACGGTCTCATTCCACCAGGCCAGGCCGCGTAGATTGGGTTGCGTCTTGGGGAAATCGGCGCCCGCCAGATGCATTCTGGCCAGTGTTGCGCCGACGGCCGCGCAGTGCGCCGGTGTCGGGTCCAGTTCGCTCTTGCCGCGCAGGCGATTGACCACGGCCGCCGGTTTGCCTTTGAGTTCGAACACCAGATCACCATGGGCATTGGCCGTCGGGTCCGGCACCGGAATGCCGCGCTGCGCCAGGTGCTTCATCAAATGCAGGTAGAACGGCAGTTGCGCGAAGCTCAGGCGTTCGAACAGGGTCAGCACGTAATCGCGCTGCTGGCCAGCCTGCTCGGCGCTGACAAAGTAGTTGGTGTTCTCGATGCCGCCGGCACAACCCTGCATGGCGGTGAGTTCGCCTAAGCGGAGTTCTTGCAACAGGGCGCGGGCCTCTTCGCGCGAGACTTCGGTGTAAACCGCCATGAATCAGAAATTCGCAATCTTCCAGCTGCGCTCACCGCTGCCGGGCTGGATCTGGTAGGCCGGCATGCCGCCTTTGGGTTGCACCACGATGGTCTTGGTTTCGCCGCCGATGCGCAGCTCGTCGATGCGTGCGCCGGCGTCTTCGACGCGAATGCGCTCGGCGCGTTGCTCCACGGGCGCAGCGGCGGGTTTTTTGCTGGCTGCGCTGGCGGCTGGCAGCGGCGTTGCCGCCTGCGCCCAGGTGGCGCCGGCAGTTGCCAGGCAGAGAGTGAAAACAAAGGTCGCGCGCATGGGCTGATTGTAGAACCATGGCTGGCGCCGCCGGCGCAGGCAAAATGCACGCATGAATGAATCCCAATCAAGTCCCAAAACCATGCTGCTGGTGGACGGATCAAGCTATCTGTACCGTGCTTTCCACGCCATGCCGGACCTGCGTGCGGTCGCCGGCGACCCGACCAGCGCGCCGACCGGAGCGATTCGCGGCATGGTCAACATGCTGCAGAAGCTGCGCAAGGACGTGCCAGCCGACTTTGCCGCCTGCGTCTTTGACGCCAAGGGGCCAACTTTCCGTGACGCCATCTACCCCGAATACAAGGGCCACCGCTCGCCGATGCCCGACGACCTGCGCTCGCAGATCGAGCCGATCCACGAGCTGGTGCGCCTGATGGGCTGGAAGCTGCTGGCGGTTCCCGGTGTCGAGGCCGACGACGTCATCGGCACACTGGCCGTGATTGCGGCAAAGCAGGGCGTTGAAGTGATTGTGAGCAGTGGTGACAAGGACCTGGCGCAATTGGTCAATTCCCATATCACCATCATCGACACCATGAACGGGCGCCGGCGGGACGTGGCTGGGGTCGAGGCCGAGTTCGGCGTGCCGCCACATCTGATGGTGGACTACCAGACGCTGGTGGGCGACGCCATCGACAACGTGCCGGGCGTGCCCAAGGTCGGCCCCAAGACCGCCGCCAAGTGGTTGCAGCAATACGGCTCACTCGACGCCGTGGTGGCCCACGCCGACGCCATCACCGGCGCCGTCGGCGAGAGTCTGAGGAAGTCGCTTGATTGGCTGCCGACCGGGCGGCAGTTGCTGACGATCAAGACCGATTGCGACCTCAACGGCTGGGTGCCCGAACTGCCGGCGCTTGACAGCATCGCCACCGGCAGCGAGGACGGGCCGTCATTGCAAGCGTTCTACGAAAAGTTCGGCTTCAAGGGCCTGGCCCGCAGCAACCCGGTCATGGCGAGCGCGCCAGCACGTGCGCCGCGCAGCAATCCGGCAGCGCGCAGCCAGGAACCCGGCTTGTTCGATGAGCCCGATGCGCCGCTTGCTGCGACAAAGTCGAGCGTTAGCAGCGTCGCCTATGACACCATCCTCACATGGGACGACTTTGAGCGCTGGCTGACGCGCATCGAGGCGGCTGAACTGGTGGCCGTCGATACCGAAACCACCTCGCTCGACGAGATGCGGGCCGAGATCGTCGGCATCAGTTTCAGTGTGACGCCGGGTGAGGCCGCCTATATCCCGCTGGCGCACCGCTACCCCGACGCGCCGGCGCAGTTGCCGCGCGAGGCTGTGCTGGCGCGACTCAAGCCCTGGCTCGAAGACGCCAGCAAAAAGAAGCTCGGCCAGCACATCAAGTACGACCGTCATGTGTTTGCGAATCACGGCATCGAAGTGCAGGGCTACGCGCACGACACCATGCTGCAAAGCTATGTGCTCGAAGTGCACAAGCCGCACGGCCTGGCCAGTCTGGCCGAACGCCATCTCGGGCGCAGTGGCATCAGCTTTGAGGACTTGTGTGGCAAGGGTGCGCACCAGATCTGTTTTGACCAGGTCGAGATCGCCAAGGCCGCCGAGTATTCGTGCGAAGACTCGGACATGACGCTCGACGTGCACCGCGTACTGTGGCCGCAACTTCAAGCCGATGACAAGCTGCGCTTCATCTACGAGTGGGAGATCGCCAGCAGCGAGTCGCTCTACCGCATCGAGCGCACCGGCGTGCTGATCGATGCCGCCACGCTGGCCGCGCAAAGCCAGGAACTTGGCGTGCGCATCCTGCAACTGGAAAAAGAAGCGCACGAGCTGGCCGGCCAGATCTTCAACCTCGGCAGCCCGAAGCAGATCGGCGAGATTTTCTTCACCAAGCTCGGTCTGCCGGTGGTCAAGAAGACGCCGACCGGCACGCCCAGCACCGACGACGAAGTGCTGCAAAAACTGGCCGAAGACTATCCGCTGCCGGCCAAGATTCTGGAGCATCGCAGCCTGGCCAAGCTTAAAGGCACTTACACCGACAAGCTGGCGCAGCTCGCGCTGCCGCGCACCGGGCGTGTGCACACGCATTACGCGCAGGCGGTGGCGGTGACCGGGCGCCTCTCCAGCAACGACCCCAATCTGCAGAACATCCCGGTGCGCACACCCGAAGGCCGGCGCGTGCGCGAAGCCTTTGTCGCGCCCGCCGGTTGCGTCATTGCCAGCGCCGACTACAGCCAGATCGAGCTGCGCATCATGGCGCACATCAGTGGTGATGCGGCCTTGCTGCTGGCTTTTCACGACGGCATGGACGTGCACCGCGCCACCGCCGCCGAAGTGTTTGGTGTGCGCACCGATCAGGTCAGCGCCGAGCAGCGCCGCTATGCCAAAGTCATCAACTTCGGTTTGATCTACGGTATGAGCGCCTACGGCCTGGCACGCAGCCTGGGCATCGACAACACGGCGGCGAAGAACTTTGTGGCGCGCTACTTTGAGCGCTACCCTGGCGTCAAGCTCTACATGGACCACACGCGCCAACTGGCCAAGGCCCAGGGCTATGTCGAGACCGTGTTTGGCCGGCGCCTCTACCTGCCCGAGATCAACTCGCCCAACGGCCCGCGGCGCGCCGGTGCCGAGCGCGCCGCCATCAACGCGCCGATGCAGGGCACGGCGGCCGATCTGATCAAGCTCAGCATGGTCAAGGTACAGCAGGTGCTCGACGCCGAGCAGCGCGGCACGCGCATGATCATGCAGGTGCACGATGAACTCGTATTCGAGGTGCCGCAGGCCGAGGTTGAATGGGTGCGCCACGAGATCCCGCGCCTGATGGCCGGCGTGGCGCACCTCAAGGTGCCGCTGCTGGCCGAAGTCGGATTCGGGCCGAACTGGGACAAGGCACACTGAGCCCCGGCAGTGAGCCCGCGCTTGCTGCTACAATTCACCCCGAAGCGGCTGTAGCTCAGTTGGATAGAGTACTTGGCTACGAACCAAGGGGTCGTGGGTTCAATTCCTGCCAGCCGCACCATAACAATAAGTGTTATAGAACAACAGCTTAGAGATGAATAGTCTCTAGGCTGTTTTTCTTTGTGCATTTGATTTTTGCCCTCGTGTCCGAGCGGTGTCCGAAAACGAATTGTTTTCCAATGGCTGGCGGTGGGCCATGCTGGACAATCAAGTCTCACTTTGAAGGAGACGGACACATGCCAGCACAAAGAATAACAGTCGCCACCACCAAGCCGAAAACTACCAAGCCAGCTAAAAAAGAGCAGGCGGTGACTATTCAAGTTGATCGTGCCTACGCAAAGCCAGATTGGGACGTCGAAAGAAACGTCGCTGAAAGGGCGCTTTGGCAGGTTGTTGCCTTGGCTCTGAACATCAATCCTCTCCCAGACTGCGTGGCGGAACGAAAAAAGTTGGATTCAGTCTGGAAAATTGAGTACAACAAAACTGTGACGGCGATGTGCGAACTGCTATTGCCGATACGCCAAGTAGGGAATATCTACTACGACCAAATCAAGCCGACGAACAGTTCAAGAGCGGGAGACAGGGCAAAACTCAAATTCATTCGAGTTGATGTTCCCACTGCAACAGCCTGCCTCATTAAACACATTGGGCCGACAAAGCTACCACCCGGCTTCCAAGAAATGCACGAACATTTGGCGAGCCTTTCCCGGTCCTCAAACACGCATAACGATTTGGCTGCTGAAGTGGTTCCTGAATCAAAGCGTGAGCCCAAATCTCAAGCGGGAGCCAATGAAACAAAAGCAAGCAACGCTTTGAAAATTTTGTTGTACGCAGTGGTTCAAAGCCAATATGGTTGGGATGAACTGAGCGAGATAGACAAAAACACCACTTTGGTCAAGATTGAACGGACCCTTGACTTGCACCAATTGAGTTCGAGGCGTTCGCTGAGTCAAGAGTGGATTGAAGATGCAATCGTCAAAGGAGCGGAATTAGCGCCGCTTCGGTCCAAAACTGTTAATACTGTGTAGGCCCAATGATGATGATTCCATCATGGAATCATCATCGTTTCATGCCACTTGAGATTTTCTCAACCCGAGAATTGCCTTCAATCTTGCAGCAAGATGTAGGTGGATTCGACGGGGTCCATCGAAAGTATTCAACATTTTCATGGAACCCGAAATGGCACAATTTTCACAAGAGGCGCTTCTCCGCAAGCCCGAAGTTCTCAAACTCATTGGAATTTCAAACAGCACTTTTTACAACCGTATACAGGCCGGAGTGCTTAAACCCGGCGTACCGATTGGTCCACGCCTGAAAGGCTGGCCTGCCAGCGAAATTCAGGCATACATCCAATCTTGCATTGCCTCCCGTGACCAACAGCAAGGGAGCGCAGCATGAGCAATACCAGCCAACGCTCCAAGTTTGTAGCCGCACCATCCCAAGCTGCGACACCCAAGCCCGCCACACAAGCCAAGCCCACATACTCCATTGTCATGCACAAAGGCTTCGGCCTGCATGTCAGCGGTTCAGATGGCCGCAGCCTTGAAGCATGTCCTGACTTCAGCATCAAGGGTTGCGTGGTCGATGCCAACGGTCAGAACCCCGCCTACTTGATGTGTTTCGAGACCTTGCTTGGTGGCGAGGTGACCGAGGCCATACCGCTTGCTGCACTTGCTTCTCCTGAGCAACTGGTCAAGCTACTGCTCAACCGTGGGTTTCCGGTGCCACAGAGCAATATCAAGCAGCGCGGTCTGGCGATCAAGCATTACCTGGAACAGAACTGCCCGCAGGACAAACCGTTTGTTCGCGCCTTCAGCGATGGCTGGATGCAGCTTCCAGATGGCACTAGTGTCTTTGTCTATGGCGACTCGGTACTGGGTGCCAAATCCAGCAGCTATCAGGCCATACGGCTTCCTGCCTCAATAGCATCCACTCGCCAAGGTAATCCTGATGCATGGCATGCCATGCTCAAACTGCTCCAGCGTGAACCTATCGCCGTGCTGGCGGTATGCGCCGCCTTGTCGGCACCGTTGCTGGGGCCTTTGGGCTTTGCCACACTCATGCTGTTTCTGGTCGGGCCGAGCAGCATTGGTAAAACCATCATCTTAATGCTCGTCGCGTCGATCTTTGATTCCCCCAATGACATGCTGACCTGGGAGGGTACGGACAACGGCATCGAAGCGAATGCATTGCAGCGCAAAGACAAGCCTCTCGTCATTGATGAAGTGGGGCAAGCCAGAGCGCGCCAGTTTGCAGCCCTGAGTTATCGTTTGACCAACACTGGTAGCAAACAACGTGCAACCGCCAAAGGCGAAGCCGTTGCTGTCCAAAGAACACGCACCACCATTATTTCAGCCGGGGAAATTACTCCTCTCGAACACATGACGCAAGCGGGCATCGCACCCAAGCAGGGTCAAGACGTTCGACTGGTTGCCGTGCCCGCCAAACTCAAACATGGCGTCTGGAATGACCTCGGAAAATTCGCCAGCGGTGCCGAAAAATCCCACTACATACAGCGCGAGCTTCAAAACGTCCACGGCATCGCCGGAAAGCAATTCTGCAAGCATGTCGCCAAAGACGTGGATGTATATGCGCCCACCTTTGCCGCCGTTGCGGACGACTTGGCGCAGGAAATCTACCCGGATGCGCAAACATTGGAAGACGGAGTTCCCGGTCGTGTGCTGCGCAACTTCGCTCTGTTCGCTTTCGCTGGCCTACTCGCTGTCGAAAAGCAGACCGTTCCTTGGAGCGATAAAAACGTCATAGATGCCGTCAAACACGGGTACGCCAGTTGGCTTGCCGACTATCAAGCTCGTCAACCCATGCAAGATGCGACGTTGTTGGCTGCCATGCGCCTGTTTTTTCAATCCCAGCGCAGTTCCAAGTTCAAGCCGCTGAACACATGGCGTGACAACCATGAGGGTACGGTGGCTGGCTACGAGCACGTCAACCGCAACGGAGAACGCCTGTTCCTTGTGTTCCCTACGTATTTCAAACAGTACCTGTGCGGTGACCACGCGCCCAAGGACGTGCTGATGGCCTTGCGCAAAGCCAATTTGCTGCGCGAAGGGCCACGCAATGTGCCGACCTTGCAAGTTCTCCTCCCCGGCACGAAACAGAACGCCAGCTTCTACGCCATTCGGCCAGAAATTTTGCATGATTGATCAGTCTGGCATTCCAGCCCAAATATGTATCCCTGTACATATTTCGCAAGGATTGGGTGGGGGCGCAGTTGAAGCAACGACCCAGCCCAGTTGCCTGTTCAAGCCAGTTGCAACAACTAATTTCAGCAAAGCGCCAACGACCGTTAGTTTGACGCTCGATGTGACTGCAAAACAGTGCCTTTGACACCACGTCAAAGCAGTTTTGTGAACGTCACGCTGTAAATGACTGTTGGCATCACAAAAGTGCCAACGACCGTTACGCCAAAAACACACGACCAGCAACTTCGTGCAGTTGATGCCCTCCCGGCCGCTATCGAGCGCATCAACTGCCCTATTCAATGGATTTCACTATGAAGCAGACCTCGACCAAACACACCAATAAGAACACTATACGTAGTGGTAAGACTATCAACAGTAGTAACTTAGATATTGATGATTACCTCATTGATCTGAATGAGACTGATGAACCAGTCAGCAAGACCAGTAGCTCAAAGCACGATGGCACCATCACACCCAAGAGCATCAAGGTCATTGCACCAACCAGTGCAGGCAAGTCGCTGCACGTGCTGAACCAAGATGGACAACGCGCAAACAAGGCACAACGCCTAGCCAAAGCGGTGGCTGGCAAACCATCGACCACCAGCACACAGCGGCAGCGCAAGCCTGTGGACAGCGATGGCAGTACCGACAAGCCAGTATTGATTGGGTCTGACAAGCTTCACATGTCTGTGCCTGTGAACACGCTCCAACTGGAACGTGCGATTGATGTTGCCTTGGAGTTGGTGAAGTTGAAGGAGAAGCCTTTCACGCACCGCAGTATCAAGGGCACATGGTATCGACACATATTCGTCTACACCTTTGGCAGCCATACCCCAAGCAAACCATGCAAGGCCGTTTGGAAAATGAAATCAACTAACCCCAAAGTGAAATTGGAAATGGAAGTTGACATTAACCCCAACAACTTGACAGTATCTGACGTGCGCGAGTGGTTTGCCCTTTGGAAAGAAATTTTCGGTACTCACGCGCGTGACCTGGCACAGCAGGTAGGCATCATGCGCTTGGACAACAACGCGGATTGCCCGTTCCGTACAGACGACCTCATCATTGATATGGATGGCGCACGGATGGGCGAAAAATACTACGTCAGAACTACGGCGGGTGCGGTGATTCAGTCAAGCTACGCTGGTAGCGCAAAGGCGGCAGAACGATTGTCGGTTTACGATAAAGAGGGCAGCGAAGCAAATATGGAGGCGCAAGCGCGAAACGCAGACCGTCACCAAGAAGAAGCCCATGAAGATGATGCCCTTATTCACTTGAAGAGAGTAGCAGGCGGCGAACGCACTCGCGTTGAAATACGCCGTGTGTTTGAAGGTCGTCATCCAAAGGTTTCGGAGCTAGGCGCAATCGCCGACCCGTTTGGGCGTGTTCGCGTCTATCACATTGACCGCAACAAGACCAAGCGTATGAGTGTTGAGTTCATTGCCTTCCTCGACAGTGTGCGTGTGCGCGGTGTCAACGGCGCGGGCCGCTACTTGATCAAAGAGTGCGGCAACACCAAGGAAGCGAAGAGCAAGGTGCAAGAGTTTGAGCGCCAGCTAGCCCGCCTTGCAGCACCGTGGTGGCCCCCGGAAGATTTCAATGCCAGTGCTTTGGACTTGTTGAAGTCGTTACCAATCTGGAAGTTTCTTCGGCCACGGAAAGAGAAATAAAGAAAAGCAGCAATTTCGGTCATGGCAAGCTGTATAGCCAGCGGCCAAATCCGAGCCATAGAGCGTCTTTTTTACTGCGTCGGTCACGTTGGTATGTCAGACGGTCAAAAAACGCTCTACGGCTCGATTAAAGCCGCCGATGCGTGGTTGAAAACCGTCGTTGTGGTCACGGTTTGTCGATACGACTGAAAGTGGTCGCAATACGTCTCACTATGGTCGGCTAGTCAGTGACTTGTTACAGTTGCTTGCAAACAAGCTGTGCAACAACTGACACAGTTTTGCGATCCTGCGAAAAACCATGTAGCCCATCGTGTGATTCGTACTAAAGCAGTGCAGATTGTTCTGGGCCTTGGCGTAAGGCATCCATTGCCGTCCAGTTGCTCAGCTTTTCTGCTACAGCCAAAAGAAAACCCAGCGGTTTAAAGGCTGGGTCTGAACAAGCTTGATGCTTGCCGCATCAGGGAGGTGAATGCGGGGACTAGTTAAAGCCCGGTCTGATTTTAACCCTACAGCAGTGTCGCCTGAGAGTTGATATCAGCGGCTTCACCACCAACGGGTCCGGCCCTAAATTCCGCTGTTGGCATCTCTGTCAGGAATTCGCTGGCTGTCCCAGTTGTCGCACCCAGCCAGTTATGCCAAGCATGGGTTGGCACGACCACAAGGCTTCGCCGCTCGTCTCCCGGTCGGTGGAATCTGCCCATGACCGGATGACCGTCCGCATTGATGGTCAGCATGGAAAACGATTCGACAATCTCGCCTGTGGCCCGGTCTGTCCAACTGTCCCATATGGCGGCAACGGTAAACGGCTCATTGTCTTGCCTATGAATACTCCAGCGTACGGCCTTGCCTGTCTCCCAGCATGGCTCAAAGAACCGCATCATGGGCACAAGACAAAACTGGCGCTGTCGCCATGCCGTCCGGTAGCTGGGCTTTTCTGCCACCGTTTCTGACCTGGCGTTGTACGTGCGCCGCCCAATGGTGCGGTCTTTCGACCAACTGGGGATAAGGCCGAATGCCGCCATGTCCACCTGCAATGCTTCGGAATCGGCTCGGATGATCGGCGCAACGTAGCCGGGGAAAGTCTCTGGCGGGTACTGTTGTTCGGGCGGGTTGCCAGTCATGCGCTGTAAAGCGGTTGGATTGGCAGGGGTGAAGTTCACGCACATGACCAATAGTTTAGGCGGGTGACGGTCAAAAGCATTGCACTTCACCGCCCCTGTTTCCATTGTTGTCGCTATACTGTACAAAATAGGCTCTGTTCGCAATAAGTATTGATTTTGTTGCGTTTTTTGGATTTTCAGAGGAGAATTGCGCATGCGCGTTTCTCAGTTCAAAAATCTACTCGCCGAGTTGCCCCGTCTCAGCCCCGAGCAGCTCACAAACTTGCGAGCG
>CAIXNB010000092.1 GCA_903920695.1 uncultured beta proteobacterium | reverse complement strand
TTGCGAAAGAGATCGCGAAATTCGGCGTAACGCGAACAAAAAAGTGTGCGCCACGTCATCATGCGGATCAAAGTTGATTTGATCCGCGTTTCCCTAGGAACAACAACGACTTACGCCACATCAGCGGAGATAACGCTGATTTATAGCAGTATTTCTGCTAAACCTTCGGAGGCCGCCGCACTTTTCTTCAAATCTTCAGGGGTGCATTCTCTCATACGCGCAAATTTGCCTGCCCACCCGATCCTGAACCGCAGGTATCACCTCCACGCTCTGCATGCAATATGAATTCAGTGCTATCAAATTTGAAGTCTACTGATTTCGCAGATTCTCGATTGAATGCGACTTGACGGAGCGGTTAAGACACGAAGTTTGTATTTGAAGATGTTCTTGACCACGTGAAATGGATGCTCTATCCATGAGTTCATCTTTGCTGATGCGAACTACGCTCGCGTCGAGCCTGGACTGGAGTTCCCTGATGGGGTGATCAATGAAGCGCCGGTGACGCTGCGCAAGGCGCTGGGCACACGCAAGACGTTTGTCTACGTCTATGACTACGGTGACAACTGGAGTCACAAGGTCAAGGTCGAAAAAATCATCAAGCTTGATGCTCCAATCTCCCGGGCAATCTGTCTGGACGGACAAAACGCTTGTCCGCCCGAAGATGTCGGCGGCGCCCCAGGCTACGCCGAATTCCTGGAGGCATTGGCCGACCCAGCAAACCCCGAGCATGAAGCGCTCAAGGAGTGGATTGGCGGCTCATTTGATCCCGCCGCGTTCGATGTTGCCGAGGTCAATGAGCGCCTTAATCCATCCACGCCTTGACTGTCAATAGGGTACTGGTCGGGCGCTTACCATATTCCGCAAGGCGCTTGCACTTGCACAATTACGGCGGGACGTTACGTCAAACTCAAAGCCGTATAGCTCGGGCGAGTGAGCCTAATCCAGATCGGTACGTAACACCGTGCTCCAGTGCGATGGCAGCAACCGAGGCACCGGGCTGTTTCGTGAGTCCGACCAGCTTGCGTTTGAACGCTGTGCTGTGTCTACGTTTTTTGGCTTTGGCGCCAATGTGTGGAGTTTGCATGGTGTGCACTTACCTGAGTTGAGTGCACACCATCACGGTCTGCAACTCGTCAGATACTGCACGACCGATCAGGCGCGCGCAAGAAGGGTATCCGTCGGGCGCTTACGATCAGTCGGGAGGTGGTCAATTTGATCGGAAGCACAACCACCACTCTGGGACTGCAAATCAAGGCCGTCCTTGATGAAAACACGTATGCGCCGGGCATCAAGGTCTCCGATGAAGAGCTCGCCACGCTGGTGATTGAACGCGATGAATTTCATGGCGAATGGAACTACCGATTGCGACCGCGCGATCAGCACGTCTAAACGAAACTGTTCAAGTTATTTTTGCTCGACTCCTAAGCCGTTGTTGAGGCCGGAATCCAGCGGTAAAGCGTAGGAATGGACACACCTAGGTTCTCGGCCACGTCCTTGGGTGGAACGCCGCTGGCCAGCAATTTCTTGGCCGATTCGATCTTGCTTTCGGTCATCTTGAGCTTGCGGCCACCCTTACGGCCAAGTTTGCGGGCGACTTCCAGCCCGGCTCGAGTGCGCTCAACAATCAATTCGCGCTCCATTTCGGCAAGGCTGGCCATGACGTGAAAGAAAAATCGGCCAGATGGCGTGCCGGTGTCGATGGAATCGGTCAGGCTCTTAAACTGGACGCCCTGCTTATGCAGTTCGCCGACCAGATCGACCAGTTGCTTGACGCTGCGACCCAAGCGATCCAGTTTCCAAACCACCAAAGTATCTCCTTCGCGAAGAATTGCCTGCGCCTTACCCAAGCCGGGACGGTCGGCCCGCGTACCGCTTACCTTGTCCTCAAAGACCTTTTGGCACCCAGCCTTGGTTAAGGCTTCGAGCTGCAACTCAAGGTTCTGATCCTGCGTCGAGACACGGGCGTAGCCGATCAGCATGGCTTGTCTCGCGCCTGATCGCTTCGCTCCTGCACAGTCATGGTTCCATCCCTGCGTCGTTATGGCCATCATTGTCGGCATCCTGGCACACGACGGGCAGTTGCTTGAGCAACGCCGGGAGCCATTCTTGTACCGTCTCCCACACCACATCGAGATTGATGTCGAAATAGCCGTGAGCCATGCGATTGCGCATATTGCGCATGCTCCGCCACGGCACTTCAGGGTGCGCCTGAGTGAACTCGATGTAACCATCCATCACCTTCGTGGCAGCCTCGCCGATGATGATGAAATTCATGATGACAGCCTGCTGAGTGCGCTTATCTCCCAGGAAGTCGTCCTTGACCAGTCCCTCTACGAAGCTGCACGCATCGGTTGCAGCTTGTTGTATGTGGTCAATGTAATCAGGTAGGCGGTTCTCACTCATACCGGCTGCGCCTCCGCGAGTACCTGAGCCCGGAACTTTGGCGGCAGGTCACCGGGCGTTAACAAATCAACGGCAACGCCGAGCAGCGATTTCAGTTCGTCTTGCAAATCGCCCAAGTCCAATAGCGTGGCTCCAGGCAATGCATCGACAAGCAGATCAAGGTCACTGCCCTCCTGATCAGTGCCATGTAGCACCGAGCCGAAGACACGCGGGTTTGCCACGCGAAAGCGGCTCGCCGCTTCACGGACGGCACTTCGCTTGAGGTCGAGCACGAGTGAGGGTCGCATAGGCACCTTTCTTATCAAAACTCGTTGTAATAGTAGTTGATTGAGAATAGCATATCAAGAACTATTTGTGAGAATGGAAGTGCCTTGATTTTGCGCGCCACATCGGTTACGCCGCGTGCTGGTGGTGTGCCCGACCTCACTCAAGCATCAGTGGAAAAGCGAGTTTGTGCGTTTTGCCGAGCGCGAAGTGCAAGTCATTCATGGCATGCGCACAGCGCGTGAAAGGCAATACCGCGAAGAGGCCTTTTGCAAAATCACGCACTACGAAACTCTGGCGCGCGACGCCGACCTGATCACCGCCTGGGCGCCGGACCTTGTGATTGCCGACGAAGCGCAGCGCATCAAGAACTGGAACACCATCGCCGCCCGTGCCCTCAAGCGCATCGCCAGCCCCTAGGCCATCGTGCTGACCGGCACGCCACTGGAAAACCGGCTGGAAGAGCTGATCTCCATCGTACAGTTTGTGGACCAACACCGGCTCGGCCCCACCTGGCGTCTGCTCGATGAACACCAAACGCGCGACGAATCCGGCCGTGTGATTGGCTACCGCGCGCTGGACCGCATCGGTCAGACCCTGGCGCCCGTGATGCTGCGCCGGAGCAAAGCAGAAGTGTTGACACAACTGCCCGAGCGCGTGGACAACCGCATTTTTTTGCCACTGACGCCCGAGCAACGCCTGCACCACAATGAGAACAGCGACATCGTCACGCGCATCGTCCAGCGCTGGCGCCACACCGGTTATCTGTCTGACGTTGACCAGCGCCGCTTGCACTGCGCTTTGCAGAATATGCGCATGGTCTGCAACAGCAC
This sequence comes from uncultured beta proteobacterium, assembly GCA_903920695.1. GTDB lineage: Bacteria > Pseudomonadota > Gammaproteobacteria > Burkholderiales > Burkholderiaceae_C > Rhodoferax. The sequence goes on along the minus strand of CAIXNB010000092.1, from coordinate 1,770 downwards.
GTTCTTGCTTGACCACGAAACCGACCACGGCAACAAGGTCGACGAGCTGATGACGGTGCTCGACGAGCTGTTCGAAGACCCCTCAGCCAAGGCCGTGGTCTTCAGCCAATGGCTGGGCACGCACGAGCTGATTGCGCGCCGCCTGGGCAAAGCCGACGGCCAGCGGGACTGGGGCCATATGCTGTTCAGCGGCAGCGTGCCCGGCGACAAGCGTGGCGCGCTGGTGCAGCAATTCCACGAGGACCCGGCTTGCCGCCTCTTTCTCTCCACCGACGCCGGTGGCGTCGGCCTGAACCTGCAGCACGCAGCAGCGGTCGTGGTCAACATGGATCAACCCTGGGACCCGGCGGTGCTGGAGCAGCGCATTGGCCGCGTACACCGCATGGGCTGAGTATTCCGGTCCAACGTGACCGGTGATTCCGGGAACGTGACCGACGGTCCGGCGAAGGTGACCGCAGGGGTTCCGGCAACGTGACCGCTGATTCCGACGAACGTGACCGCTACAACGGGTCACAGCAATCGGCACGGCGGCATACGCCGTCGGCATGGTGTTGCGCATAAACGAAACCTGCGGGTGGGGTACCCCACCATAACGTCTGAGTCCCTGTGCAGGTTGGCAAATTCATCGAATAAATCCGCGTTTCCCTAGGCAAAAACTTCGCCGCTGCACTTTGCCTGTAGGCGCTACGGGTTCACCGAATATTTACAACTCGGGTGAGCAAGATCAAGAAGCCAGGAAGACAGCGCTTTTTCTGCAGCATCCCCCGAAAGGGGGATAATGGCGTCCCACAGTAGTATTTGGGAGTCCGATTTGCAGCTATTCGAAATGCTGCCATCCGTGGCGGTTGTTATTGCCCTTGCCTTCATGGTCAACCTGTTGGTGCTATGCACTTCAGTCTGGCATGCGCAACTGAGCATGGACAGCAACACTGGAGTGCAAAGAAACCACGTACATCCCACACCACGCATCGGTGGCATCTCGGTGTTCTTGGGAGCACTTGCTGGCTATGTCTGCATTCCTGCCCAGAGCCAGAACCTGCTGGGGCCTTTACTGCTTGCGAGCATGCCTGCCTTTGTCTTCGGTCTGACTGAAGATTTGACAAAGATTGTCAGTGTGCGCACCCGACTTCTTGCCACCATGGCCTGCGGTGTGATTGGCTATTTCCTGACCGGGTTTTCCCTCACGGACGTCAATGTTCCAGGTGTCGACTACCTGCTCGGATTTGGTGTGGTGTCGGTTATGTTTACCGCCTTTGCCGTGGCCGGTGTGGCCAACGCGATCAACATCATCGACGGCATGAACGGACTGGCCAGCGGAGTAGTTCTCATCATTCTGGGCAGTTTTGCGCTGATGAGCCATTCTCTTGGCGATGTAGCGCTGATGCAGACCTGTATCGTCCTGGGGGCTGCAGTCATCGGATTCATGCTGCTGAACTGGCCTTTTGGCAAAATCTTCCTGGGTGATGGGGGTGCCTATTTTCTTGGCTTCAGTGTTGCCTGGACGGCAGTGTTGCTGCTCTGGCGTCACCCCCAGGTCTCTGCCTGGGCGCCACTGCTGATTTGCGGCTTTCCGGTGCTGGAGGTGCTCTTTAGCATCAAGCGGCGCTGGGGACGGGGGCAGAGCGTCGGGGCACCAGACCGGTTGCACCTGCACTGCCTGCTCAAGCGTCGATTGGTACGCCGGCTGCTGCCGGGCAGTACGATTTTGACACGCAACTCCATCACCGGCACCATCATGTGGCTGGTGGGAATGCTGCCGGCCTCCCTTGC
>CAIXNB010000091.1 GCA_903920695.1 uncultured beta proteobacterium | reverse complement strand
CCGATCGTCTATGGTGATGTGCTTCTTGACCCGATTCGGTGCCAACTGATTGTTCGGAATGGCCTGATAGGAGAAGGCGTTGGGCAGGCGCTCCAGCAGGTCGTGGTCGCCATTCAGGAACGCGAGCCAGCGTGGCTGCATTTCTTCGATGATCGAGATCTCGACGCGGTCCACCAGCGGGATGCGTTTGCCCTTCATCTGTCGGTAGATTTCCTGTGAGCGTGCATCGTCGGCCGGCGGCTCGGCCTCGTAGTACTCCTCGCGGAAGTTGGGGTTGCGCACAAACGTCATCTTGGAGGAGCGCACCCACTGGTCGAGCTTGAAGGGGCCGGTGCCTACCGGGTGCTCCATGATCGTGTCGCCGTACTTCTCGACGACCTCGCGCGCCACAACACCGAAAACGCTGGCGTCCGCCAGGGAATGGATGAAGCGCGGTTTGGGTTCCTGCAGTTTGAACTGGATGGTGTAGCGGTCCAGGGCGCGTATGCCTTCTACTTCCTTTTCATAGTTGAACTTTGCGCCGGGTTTCTCCGCTTCGCGCCGCAGTTCTTCCATGTCGACCAGTTTCTCCTCCTCCAGATTGGGGTAGACCTGGCTCTTGGTCTTGGGGTCGAAAACGCGCTTGTAGCTGTAGGCAAAGTCGTAGGCGGTCAACTCGCGCTTCTTGCCGCCAAAGGCCGGGTCATCGGCGAAGTAAATGCCGGGCTTGACCTTGATCGTGTAGGTGCGAAAGTCGGCGCTGATGACCGGCATGCCCTGCGCCACACTGGGCTTGAGTTTGACGGGCCGTGCCAGGTAGTCGTAGACATAGAGCGAATCAAAAATGTTCTCGGTGGCGATGCGCGAGTACAGGTCTGACAACTGCGGCGGATCAAAACCGGTTTCGGCGACTACAAATGCGTAGCGCAGCACCTTCTCGGGCGCCTTGGTCTGCGCTGGCACGCTGCCGATGCCAAGCACAAGCAGGCAGGTCAGACAAAGAGAGCGTGGAAATCGAAAGTTCATGGTTTAAAACACCGGTGCCGATTGTGACCGGTGCAAGCATAATCGCAGCGGTCAGTATATTCACGGGCATTGCCCACAAAGCCACATAATATGTTTTCCTACATCCTGCGACGCATCTGGCAAATGGTCCCCACGTTGCTGGGGGTGATTCTGCTGATCTTTTTCCTGTTCAAGTTCTTTGGCGGCGATCCGGTCGAGATCATGGCCGGCCTGAAAGCCTCGCCCGAGCGCATCGCCTCGCTGCGCGTGCAGCTGGGTCTGGACAAGTCGGTCTGGCAGCAGCTCTGGGTGTTTGTGCAGCAGATCTTCAGCTTCAACTGGGGCAAGAGCTGGACCACCAATGAGGCCATCTCCAACATCTTTGCCACGCGCTTACCGGCGACGCTGACCATCATGATCCCGATCCTGCTGCTCGAAGTCGTGCTGTCCATCATCGCCGGCCTGGCTGTGGCCTATGTGCGCGGCAGCCTGACGGATCGCGCCATCATGATCATCAGCACGGTGGCGCTGTCGATCAGCTTTCTGGTCTACATCATCGTCGGGCAGTTCGTGTTCGGCTTTGTGTTGGGCTGGTTCCCGGTGCAGGGCTGGAGCAACAGCGTCTGGACGAACCTGGTGACCTACGCACCGCTGCCGGTGTTTCTGGCGGTATTGGTGAGCCTGGCGCCGCAGACGCGCCTGTACCGCAGCTTCTTCCTCGACGAGATCGGCCAGGACTATGTGCGCACGGCGCGGGCCAAGGGCGTCACGGAAAACGCCATCATGCTCAAGCATGTGCTACGCAACGCCATGATTCCGATCCTGACCAATGTTGCGACCGAATTGCCGGGTGTCTTCATCGGCTCCTTTTTGATTGAGGTCTTCTTCTCGATCCCGGGTCTCGGGCGTGAGATCGTCACGGCCGTGAATCGCAGCGACTATCCCGTCATCCAGGCGGCCACGGTCTATCTGGCGGCGCTGACCATGGTGATCAACCTGATCACCGACGTGCTGTACAAGTTTGTTGATCCAAGGGTGACGCTGAAATGAGCACAGAAATCTTGCAGGCCTTGCCGCGCTCACCGGGGGTCTGGGCCCAGGCCTGGATGCGACTGAAGAATGATCGTGTCGGCATGGTGTCGCTGGCGATCACCGTCTTTTTCATCGGCATGGTGCTGCTGGCGCAGCTTGGCCTGGTGGCGAAGGACTGGCAAAAGGAGGTCGGCACGCCGTTTGCCGCGCCGCACTTCATGGGCAAAATCGCCGACGGCTCGCAGACGGCGGTGGTGGATTCGATTGCCGGCCCGAATGTTGACATCAGCGACGTCGATCCGTTGGCGCCGCGCTACCAGGAGTGGGCGGACAGGGCCGCCAAGTTCAAGGCCACCATCACACAGAAGTCCGATACCTTACCGCTCGGCGGTGATCAGCTCGGGCGTGACGTGCTGAGCAAGGCGATCAAGGGGGCACAAGTTTCGATTACCGTTGGTCTCGCATCGGCCTTGATGGCGACGCTGCTCGGTACCATTCTGGGCGCCATCAGCGGCTATTTTGGCGGACCCGTCGGCGACTTTCTGGAGTGGGTTTACAACGTCTTCACTGCCATCCCCTACATTCTGCTGGTGTTCGCGCTGGCGGCGGTGCTCAAGTCGGGGCCGCTGGCCGGCACGCTGGGCAGCGGTGCCTGGACGGTGGTCATCATCCTGAGCCTGGTCGGCTGGACCGGCATCTACCGGTTGGTGCGCTCCGAATACATGAAGCACCGCTCGCGCGAGTACGTGCGCGCCGCGGAGGCGATCGGCGCATCCCATGCCTCGCGCATGTTTACGCACATCCTGCCCAACATCAGCCACGTGATTCTGGTGCAGTTGAGTTTGCACGTGGTCGGTTTCATCAAGGCCGAGGTGATTCTGTCCTTCCTCGGCCTGGGCGTTCCGATTGATATGGTGAGCTGGGGCACGATGCTGTCGGAAGCGCAGTCTGAACTGGTGCAGGGCAAGTGGTGGCAGTTGCTGGCTGCCACCGCCTTCATGGCCACCTTCGTCACCGCCTTTGCCCTGCTGACCGATGCGCTGCGCGATGCGCTCGACCCCAAACTTCGCTAGAACATCATGAACCCATTGATCAGTGTGCAGGACCTGCACGTGTCCTTCCGCATGAGCAAGACCGAAATGGTTGAGGCGGTGCGCGGTGTGAGTTTTGATATTCCGGCCAACAGCACAGTGGCGCTGGTGGGCGAGTCGGGCAGCGGCAAGAGTGTGAGCGCCATGAGCATCGTGCGCCTGCTGCCGGAGAACGCCATCCTGGGTGCGAGCAGCAAGATCCTGTACCAGGGGCGCGACCTGCTGCACGCATCGGCTGATGAGATGCGTGCCCTGCGCGGCAAGGAGATGTCGGTGGTGTTTCAGGAGCCAATGAGTTCGCT
>CAIXNB010000090.1 GCA_903920695.1 uncultured beta proteobacterium | reverse complement strand
CCGAACGACAGGGCGTGGAAAGAAATCCACCAGCCACAAGGTCCTCATTCCGACCAAGGACATCTGGCTTTATCCACTAGGCAAAAACTTCGCCGCTGCACTTTGCCTGTAGGCGCTACGGGTTCACCGAATATTTACAACTCGGGTGGACACTTTCGTCGCGGCTACGTCGTGATAATGACGAAGGAATTCGGTCATGTCGCCATGATTCCGGTGGGCCTGGACACCATTGGATCGGTCATCTTTGAAGATAAATTCAAGAGGGTTGCCTCACCTGGTACGGTTCAGGTCAGCAAAGGCGAAAAGCTGGGGCATTTCGCCTACGGCGGCTCCACCGTCATCACCTTGATTGAGCAGGGGCATCAAATCCATCACCATCCCGCAGGGGCAACAAATCGGTGTCTTCCAGTCGAAGGCCCCTGCAAAGTGATCAAATTGATGATCCCAGTCAACGTGACAGCTGTTATTTCGCGTATGCCACCAAAGATATATCCGTCCGGCAAACGTATTGCGCCTCTCGGCAAAGGTTCGTTGCGCAAACGCTACTAGCATTATTCCTGTGGGTTCAATTCATCTCGCGTTTTGGGCTTAACTGTTCAGTCGAAGCAATCACGATGACGGAGGAGTAACTTGGCAACTGCAAAATCTGCCGGACAACGCACAGGACGTGATTTTGTGGAAAGTTTCGTTTGTGGGAGCACGGCGTTAACGCAATCTTCAGAGACCACACTTGACCAGGAAATGGGGCCAATAGGCTTGCAATATAAAACCAGTTCCAGGGTCGCCCTGCGCATTTGACAAAACCGAATAGGGCCATTGATGGGGTACCACCTATTAATTGGGTGGACGGAACTGACCATTTATCAAACAATTTGTCGTCTATTAAATAGGAGAACCTATGCAATCAAATAAATGGCTAGTTTTTTCGCTAGCCGCGCTGTCCATACTTTTCAGCGGGTGCAGCAGCACCGCAACTCAACCGGCAAGATGGAAGTATGCCGTGTATTGTGATACCCGCGGCGACAATGACGCTGCCAATCCTGGCAAATCGGGCGTAAATGAGGCCGTGGTCAACTCCGTGGCCAAGGATATGGTGAAAGAGGGGGTTGAATTGGTCATTTTCCCGGGTGACGCGATAAATGGGTGGTACAAAATTTCGACCCCCTATGCGAATCAGTTCGCAACCTGGCGCAAGGCGATGGCGCCAGTGTACGACGCAGGAATAAAAATTTACCCGATCCGCGGTAATCATGAAAATGGACCATCGGCCCCGCCGTACGCGTTCCCATGGCCCCCCGGTTCGAGCGCTACTCCGTTGATACTTCCCGACGCCGGACTCATGACCGCGTATCTAAACGCTTTTTCTGATCCATGGATTCCGGCCAATGGGCCGGTCGACGAAAAAGGTCTGACTTACAGCTTTGTCTACAAGAACGCATTCTTTATCGGCATGGACCAGTCCGTTAACCCGTACCGGGTAAATCAGCCCTGGCTCAATGCCCAACTAGCGCAAAACACGCAAGCGCACACCTTCGTATACGGCCACACCCCGGCGTTTCGGGTCGGCCATACCGATTCCCTGGCGTATTATCCGAATGACCGCGATCTTTTCTGGAACAGCCTCGGAAATGCCGGTGTCCGAATGTACTTTAGCGGCCATGACCATTTGTACAACCGGGCGCATATCAAGGATCAGACAGGGCATACCATATACCAGGTGCTGACGGGTGCCGGTGGGGCTCCATTCAATGCCTGGACTCCGCCCTATGCTGAAGGTGAAAAAGTGGTCGGCGACTATCACAATGAGAAGCACAACGGGTACGTTATTGTGACCGTTGACGGACCGCGTGTGACGATGATCTGGAAATCACTTTCGAGCGATACCGGGCAGGATGTCTGGACCGCCGAAGATACGTTTGAGTACACGGTTAACTGACAAACTAAACGTGCGAATTTGTCCGGATGATCGGGGGCTTCGCCATCAATTGGTCTTCGTCTTCATACCCAAGCCGTAGCCGCGCGGGTAGAGCACTGATTTCCCGTCCAGAGCGGGGATGTCGATTGGCAAACGCGCGGTTGGAAAAACCGCACCAAGAATCAAACGTGACAAAGCCTGGTAGGCAACGCCTACCTCCACGCCCTGTGTATCCACGTAGGTACTGCCGTTGTAACTGGCGATGACGGAGTCGCTGTAAGCTGCAAACACGGCGCTCTCATAGGGAGCCGCCAGACTCACGAAGACCGAGGGCACATTTAGCGCCTTGGCCGCCTGCAAACTGGCGATCATGACCAGCACCTTCTCCTGATCGGTGCGTGACAAGAACACCGCTTTGCGCTGTGGCAGTGGCGCAGTCATATCCTCGCCCACCACCAAAGTGCCGGAGCCCTGCAGCACAGCCATCGCCAACTCATAGGTCGAGGGCTCGGTGCTGGACATCAGACTTCGTGCCGCCACGGCACCGGTCTCGACCGGCGTGACCTTGTTCGCATCACTGGCGATGATCAGCAACTGACTTCTGGCGATCTCATTGTTGACGGCGACACTGTCCATCGTATTGGTGACAAATACATTCACTTGCAGACTCGTGTTGCCTTGCTCGGCCGCTGCCCTTTGCAGGCCGTTCCGGAGTGCATTGCCCTGATTTACTTTTGATGCCAGAACGGTGATGTTTTGCAAGGTCTTGCTGTCGGGCGGCAAGGTCGGACTATCGGCGTTGCCGTTTTTGATCAAGGTGATGGAGCGCTCGGCAAGCTCACGCTCAACGGCAAGGTGGCTGGCGCTGCCAACGGTTGCCAGCGCTGCCTCGATCCGGGCCTGCACTGGCGCACTGGAAGAGTTGAGTAATCCCAGCTTCTTCTTGAGTTTCAGAATTCGCAGCACCGAGGCATCGATTTCCGACTCGCTCAACGCGCCCGTGCGAACCGCCTGCATGACAAATTGCAGCAAGCGATCAAACGCCTGCAATTCAGCCTCTGTGCTCAAACCAATCGGCATCAGTGCGATATCCGCACCCGCGGCAAAGGTCTTCAGCACTGCATCTTGCGCCAAAAAAAATGCCGCGATGCCCGCCATGTTCATGGCATCGGTAATCACCACACCCTGGTAATGCATGTCGTCGCGCAGCAAATTGCTCAGGATCGCGCGCGATAAAGTCGCCGGACGCATCATGCTTTGACCGATGTAAGCGGGCGTGCTCGCGGCCACCATCGAACTGTCGAGCGCCGGGTACTGAATATGTGCGGTCATCACCATGTCGGGCGGACTTCGGTCAAACGCATACTGGAACGGGTACAGATCGACGCTGCGAATAGTGGCAAGATCGTGATTGACGAGCGGCAGACCGTAATGCGAATCGACCTGCGTGTCGCCATGCCCAGGGAAGTGCTTGACGGTGGATCCAATTCCCTGAGATTGAATGGCAACTTGCATGGCCAGAGCGAGCCTTCCAATCATGTCCGGAGAATCGGAAAAGCTGCGCACATTGATCACCGGATTATTGGGGTTGACATTCACGTCCAGCACCGGAGCATGGTCGACGTTGATGCCCAGCACAGCAAGCTCATTGGCCAGAACCACTCCAACCTGTCCGGCGTATTGCGTTGCGTACTGCGCATAAGTTGCGCCAATCGACATGTTCCCGGTGAAGCGGGTGCTCGTATCGCGCGGGGTGCGCAAGACCGTACCGCCTTCCTGGTCGGTCGTGATCAGATAACCGATGCCCAGTCGACCCGCAAACGCAGCCTTTTGAATGTCGTCGGTAAGTTGCACAGTTTGCGAAACGCTCTGGATGTTGTTGGAAAAAAGGATCACCCCTCCCAACTGCTGACGCTTGATGAAGGTGCTGACTTCGGGTTGCATCTGGGTGAACGCAGTGCTGCAGGTATCCGTGGATTGAGCGCAGAAATAGCGGAAATCGACGACGAATTTCTGAGCGATCTTTTCTTCCAAGGTCATGCCGGTCACCAGCCTTCGCAGTTCCTGATCCGGCGTCGGACTGGCGTAACCACCACAACCGGTCATCGCGGACAACAAGACTGCAGTCGCAGCCAGGGCCATGCTCCCAGACGCTGCAGAGATGTTCTTCATGAGACAAATGCCACAGCTGCCCCACTATCTCAGATACAGCGGCATCAGGGTAAAGCTGCCATCCACACGGTCAGGAACATCGCGCAGCGTTTGCGTCTTCCAGGCGGACTCGCTCCAGATGAAGGGCTTGCCACCTACCTTGGGCGTGCCGTACAGCATCCAAAAGCCGGTGCTGGGGGCCTTGGTGTCCAAGTCGCCCGACAGCCCCATAAAGGCTAGCACCATGCTGCTGGAGGCGACCTTGGAGTCGATCGAGCCGTCCGGGATGGTCTTGGGATAAGACGTCTCGCCATAGCCCAGATCCCAACGTCCGAATATGGAGAGCGGATTGGCCGGATCGGTATGGGTAATGACGGCCTTGGCGTCATCCACATGGGTCACGCCTGGCAGCAGTTGCTTGAACTGTCGCCGCCTGGCGGGACGGTTGTCGGTGGATTTCAAATCGCTGCTCACTTGCAGTGATGCCGGATAGTTGATGCCCATCAGGTAGTCGGCTGTCACCATTTCGGCGTCGTAATCGGTTGAGCAAACACCACCGTCCAT
>CAIXNB010000089.1 GCA_903920695.1 uncultured beta proteobacterium | reverse complement strand
GCCGGGTTCGACGGCATTTGATCTTTCGACTTTTGCCTTCGGTGCACCAACGACGGTTATGTTGCCCCCTGTAACTGGCGCTACCTTGGCATTCGAGGGGCAAGCCTGCTCTGTGTAGGTGATTTCCTTCCCACGCACGCACTTCTTGATGACACCGGGTGCATTATTTTGAGAGCCTTGATTCTTTGTTTGGGAGAGTTGGCGATGTATTCAGCGGGCTTGTTATCCCGCACACTGCCATTGTCGAACTTGATGTTGACCTTCGCAGGGCCATCGACCTGAAAGAACGTCTGAATCCAATCTGCGTTGCGATATTTCCAGGCGCTGGAGGCAACGATGGTGATGCCGATGATCAGAAACAGAAGCGGATAACCCGGCCAAGATCAAAGATCAACTGGCGGCCCCCGTCGGGTTTGCTGGTTTGAATTGTTCATGTGCTGGACCCTGGAGAAGATTGCCAAATTGCATTGTATTCGGTGCGACTGTATGCGGCGCCGACCAGGGTTTTGTGCAGTAGGGTAGGCCCGCCGCGCGGCACTATGGCCCACTTTTCTTGCCCGGGCTGGTTTTTCCGGTTGCTGCGGGATGGCTTCTTGCGGCTCGGGCGGACTCGACGACTCGTCGCCAACTGTTGTCCGGCGAAAACCGTTGCAGGGCATTGGCTGGCTTTGGGTGCGTCGGGTGTTTGGAAATTTTCCGATGGATGCAGCTTGGGTCGATGGGTGCCACTGGTGCTGCCTTTCGGTCCAGTGACTGGTATGGGCGAAACGTAATTCGGCAGTGCAGCGTTAAGCAGCTACTCACCAGCGGCAGCTTGACGGCTGTTCAAGTGCATGATTTTGGGTGCCGGTCAGCTGCCGTTCATTGGGGAGGCTACTCATTGATCGATTGGGGTATGCCGCCAAGCCACGGCACCTTCGACCAGGCCAAGTCAGGCTGCCACTGTGTCGCCCACCGATGCATCTGCGCAGCTGGCATGGGCCGGGCGATGCCGTAACCCTGCGCCAACTCGCAGCCAAGTTGCAGCAGCACGGTGCCGTGCGCCACGGTCTCGACCCCTTCGGCGATGACATCTCGCTTGAAGGCTTGAGCCAGACCGATGATGCCTTGCAGGATAGCCAGATCATCCGTGTCTTCCAGCATGTCTCGCACAAAGCTCTGGTCAATCTTGAGCCTGGCAACGCGAAGACGTTTGAGATAGGTCAGTGACGAATAGCCGGTACCAAAGTCGTCCAGCGCAAACGTCACTCCGATCTGGGCACAGGCTTCGATCACCTCGGACACTTGAGCAATGTCTTCGAATGCGCTGGTCTCCAGAACTTCGAGTTCAAAGCGGGCCGGATTCACCTGCGGATGCTTTGCCAATATGAATTTAAGCCTATCCATAAAGTCGCTCTGCTGCAACTGGCGCGCACCGATATTGACACTGACTCCGAAGTCCAATTCTGCCGCCTGCCAGATCTCCATCTGGGTCAGCGCAGTATCAATCACCCACTCGCCAATGGAGACGGCCAGCGCATGATCCTCGATCACTGGCAAGAATAAGGCAGGTGCCAGCAGTCCTTTCTCAGGGTGCTGCCAGCGGATCAGGGCCTCGGCGCCAATGATCTGGCCACTTCGCATATTGACCTTGGGCTGGTAATGCAGGACGAACTCTTGCCTTTCAAGCGCCAAGCGGATGCGTTCCACGCTTTCGTGGTGGCCCCGGATGCTGCTGTCCTGTGTGGCATCGAAGATGTGATAACGGTTCTTGCCAGACAACTTGGCCTGGTACATGGCCTGATCAGCCTGGCGAAGCAATTGGTCGGCGTCAATGTCCTGCGGTTGGGGATAGAAGGTGACGCCCAAGCTGGCCGAGACAAGGAGGCTGAGGTCTCCCACTTGAATGCTCTGAGCGCAAGCAGCCACCAGCCGACGCAGCAAGGGTAGACAAGCTGCATGGTCCTCCAGATCAATCAGCACGGCTACAAACTCGTCACCACCGAGTCTGGCCAGACTGTCACCCTCGCGCAATACCTTTTTCAAGCGATGGGCCAGTGTGATCAGGACCTGGTCGCCAGCGTCATGACCGTGCTGGTCATTGATGGCCTTGAATCTATCGAGGTCAAGATAGACCACCGCGAGATGATGCTCGCGGCGCTGCGCGTAAGCCATGGCCTGCTGTAGCCGGTCGGACAACAACACCCGGTTGGGCAGATTGGTCAGCGCATCAAAGTGGGCGATGTGTTCCAGCTGGGTCTGATGCTGCTTGATCGAGGTGATGTCAGAGAACAATCCCACATATTGCTGCACGGCCCCTTCAGCATCACGCATAGCACTTATGGTGAGCAGTTCGGGGTAGACCTCGCCATCCTTGCGTCGGTTCCAGATCTCCCCGCTCCAGTGCCCGTGCTCGGTCAATCCGCGCCACATGACTTCAAAAAACGCCTTGTCTTGCCGGTCAGACTTGAGAATGCGTGGATTCTGTCCAATGGCTTCTTCAGGGTTATAGCCGGTGATACGGGTAAAGGCTTCATTGACATCGATGATGGTTTCGCTGGCGTCAGTGATGATGATGCCCTCGCGGGCATGCTCAAAGACCCTGGCGGCAGTTTGGAGTTTTTCCGCTGACTGTCGGCGCGCACTCAGGTTGTCCAGAAATGCATTGAACCAGACTGTCAACTCGGCAATCTCATCTGTACCGCTGACGGGTAGCGGCGTTTGCATGACCTGCGGCGCCTCGCGCAACAGGCGAAATCGGTCCGAGATCGCGCGTAGCGGCTGCACTACGCGCCGCACCAACGAGAACGTGCCGGCGCCCACTAGAACGAGTGACGCCAACATGACCAGCGCGGTGGCAAGACCGATGTCGCGGGCAACTCGCGTGAGGCTCGCCTGTGGCACCAGGGAAACCACGCGCCAGCCAGGCGCGTGCAGGTTTGCGCGGGTCACCAGCACACCGTTATCGGAGAAGCTGCTTCGCCGTTCGTTATGAGGGTCGGCAAGGGTGGCGAGCATCTCTGATCCGGCCGCCTCTCCGATCAGAGTCGCATCCGGGTGATAGACGAAACGATTTCGCCCGTCGAGCATGACCATAATGCTGTCGCCACTGCGGCCGGTTCCGGCGAATTGCTGGCGAACTTGGTTCAGGTCGAAGTTGACTTGCAGCAAGGCCACCGGCTCGCGCCTAGACGTAACCGGGTTACTACGGGCGATCATGTGGGCAGCCACCAGCGTCAGCCGATGTGTGGAGTTGCCGTTGACATTGGGTCGAACTCCGGCCCAGTAGATACTGTTGGGCTGTGCCATGGTTTCCTTGATCAAATGATCGCGCAAGTCTGTATTCAGATTGCCAATGTCCAGCGTATCCCCGACGTGGTAATGGCTGCCGTTCAGCGTGAAAATGTTGATTGAGATCAGGCCCTTGAGGTTAAGGTAATTGTTGAGCACATAGCCAATGCGCGCCTGCGTCGCCAGACGCGTGAAGGTGTCGGGACCACTTGCGTTTTCCGTCAGTACCTTATTGATTTCCTCAACACCGGAGACGTTGGCGATCAGTTCCTCAATCTGGGCCGCCTGGCTATCGATGAGCGCAGCCATTTGCACAACTTCCTCGACCACATGGTGGCGGGTCGTGTCTTCGACCGCGGCACGCGTGAGCCAGACCGACACGGCACCAACGCAGAGAAGCGGCAACACCCCCAACGCCAGCAAATAGGCAATAAAGCGATTGTTCAGACTTAGGCGCATGCTTGCGTAGCCATGCGGGCGTCACTAACGCCCGACTGTTGACCTCATTTCGTGATCGAGACCAACTTCACATTGAGCAGAGTCTGCGCTGGCAACTGTTCCCCTTTGAACAAACGCATCGCGTACAGCACGCCCTGGTAACCTTGCTCGGCGGCCTGCTGGTCGATGCTGGCCACCAGTGCGCCCTTGCTGATTGCCTCACGGGCTTCGTCCAATGCGTCAAATCCCGCAACCTTGACGGACTTGCGCCCGCTGTCGGCCAGATACTTCAAAACGCCCAGTGCCATCATGTCGTTGGCAGCGAAGATCAGGCCGATGTTCGGGTGCTTGGCATACATAGACTTTGTGACTTCGTAGGCCTCATCGATCTTCCAGTTCGCCGACTCGCTGGCTACCAGTTTGACCGCTGGATTGCTGCCAAACGCGCGTAATGCGCCACTCTTGCGGGCCTGGGCGTTATCGGCCGAACGGATACCTTCGACAATGGCCGCCTGGGCTGGTTTCGTGGTCCCTGCAATCAGGGTCTGGGCCGACAAGAACGCGCCCTGTTCGTTATCGACGCTGATGAACGGAACCCCGGTCAGCCCAGCTGCATCCATCTGCTTAGGGTCAAGGCGCGCGTCAATGTTGACTACCGCGACACCGGCTTGGCGCGCCTTTCTCACCGATGGAATCAAATGATAGGCGTCGGCCGGTGCCAGCACCAAAGCGTCGACCAGCTTGTTCTGAATTAAGTCATCAACGATTGCGACCTGCTGCTCGAAGGAGGTTTCCTGGGCCGCAGTCTTGACGATAAGCTCCAGGTTCAGCTCAGACGCAGCTTTTCGCGCCCCCTTTTCCATTTCGATGAAGAATGGGTTGGTCAAGGTCTTCATTACCAGGGCTATGCGAACTTTCTTTGCGGACGACTCAATCGGCACGGGCGTCTGCACGGGCTGTGCCTTGTCTCCGCAAGCAATCAGTACCAGTGGCACGAGCAGAGCCAGCGGTTTCAGAAGATTGATTAGTTTCATGGCATAGGCTCTCCGAAAAGCGATAAGCACCCACCAGTCATCGAGACCAAGTGCCTCACATAGCATAGCAGTGATTTGCAAATTTCAGATCTTGTTGCTTGTCAATTTTTAGCGGGAAAAGATGAACCGGCGTCGGCGATGTGGTTCGCCGGAACTTCTGCATCAGTTCAATCTGGCAAGCTTGGCGCGATCTACAAACGTGACAAAGTCGCTGGTGCTCGACGCTGGCCTGGCGCGACGGGTGAGCGGCGGCGCGCCGATCTCGCAGGCCTTCGCCGGCTTCACGTGGCTGGCTTGGACAAAATGCTCGCTCTGAGCAGACAAACAGTGACAACAGTCACGCGCCAAATACCGCCCTCTGACAAATTGCCCATTGCCGACATTCGGCGCAGCGGCGCCAATTTTGGCAGTGCAGCGCTTGCGGGCATTCGTCGGTGGCTGCTTGCTGGTAGTCCAATCGCCAGTACCATGCGCTCCTCATCGGTGGGCTGCACCAGCAGTCGCATCAAGGAATGGTTATGCGCGTCGACAAAGGCAGCATGACAAATTTGGGACTGTCAGCAATTTGACATTTACCTGTTGCCATAACCAATACCGTCTTCTGCATCAAAATATTGACTCTTGCAATCATGTCGTACTTGAGATTTCTTCGGCTCGTAAATACCGCCCGTCAACTACCGAGTTTTCCAGAGATGGACGGGACTGAGATACGACTGCCTAATACGCTGGCTCAATAGTGGCATATGGGCAACAAAGTTGGTGTCGTTCAACCAATGGGAATGCTGCCTGATGTTTCGCCGAGCAGTGTTCACAGAAGACTGAAAACGCTGCGTGCCAAGGGAATTATTTCCCTGGGAGAGGACAAAGTGGACGGCCGCGTCAAATACGTCGTGGGAACCAAATTGTTGCACTGTTTGAACTCAACGAATTGCTGATCTCGGGGGTTCTCATTTTCAACAGGGGTAGATTGGATCTACTTACCAAGTGGCTTGAGGCTTGCTTTCGTTATGACATCTGGCATGTGGGCCGCACTTGGCATTGCCTTGGTGTCTCTCGCAATCGACCTCATCCACTATTTCAACGGTGACGTTATTACTGCCGTCGTTACGGGCCTTATATCAGGCGGTTCGCCTCTTCTCGCACGAACGATTTGTATTGACAGGCTTGGCCTAAAAGAGGAGCCATAGCACTTCACGTCATTGTCTTTGAAGTCCGGTCAGTAACGACTGAGTCTAATTAGTGAGCCGAAAAGCGTCTTCAAGTATCGACCCTCACAGTCAAAGCACTTGTAGTGCTTTGAACCCACTCGAAGCCGCATGAAAAAATCTCGCGGTAGTCTGACCATCTGCGCCGAACATCTTGGGCACAAAACAACCGTCTTTTCAAGCTCCTTCGTCGCCACAATTTCTACCCTCAGTTGCTCATACCTGCTCCTCAACCAGCCAATTAGGTCCTTGAATGATTGTATTCAACAACAATACTATTATCATATAGCATAGTTTCTATTGATCTTGCTGGTGCTTGCGGGTGACCGCACAAATTCCGCACTTGACGGTGGCTTGTAGGCGTTTCTCTACAATGGTTTCCCCGGCTAAAAATACTTATCAAGTTGAACATTGGTGTGCTACTCTGTCGGTATATTTTTTCACTGAGCAAGCATGCTGAACGTCTGGCTTATTGATTCCGTAGTTGTTGCCCTGCTAGTGGGTCTAATTCTGCTGGTGATCTCGCGCTGGCACGGTCACTGAAGCACAGACAGTAGTGCTGGCGTTCAAGGAAATCATACCCAGGCGACATTAATGGAGTTAGGATGTCGTTACGATGTCATATCACAAATCCTGTTGGCTGTTTGTAGCGGCGTTGTTTTGTCTGCTGGTAACTGTTCCAGCCCAAGGCGCTGACGGTGCAAAGACCAGGGAGATTTCCATTCCCGGTACGGGCTTGGCCCTTCGCGTGGCTAGAGGGGTCGCTGTCAGGCCGGAAAAAGCTGCCCATCCAGGCGATGCGCTTCTTAACGTGGAGGTGCGGGCCATTCAGTCCTTCCGCGACGATGGTATCGTCGGTGAGGCTGATGTTCTGGCCCAGCGAGCAGCACTGAACAAGGGCCAAGCGGTGGTGGCCGACGGATGGGAGGAGACCGGGCTGTCCGACATCGTGCGCCTGCCCATCGGCAGAAACGCGGTCATTTATCCTTGGTACAGCCCGTTTGACATCTGTGAGATGGCATTCACGATGAACGCTGTGTTTTTTGTGGGCGACCGAAGAGTCTCCATACAGTACACCGTCTCCCCCGCTGCCATCATCCGGGAAGCGCCCAGCTATTTCGTGTATGACGATGCCAATTGTCATGCCACTATCTGGAAACATCCGGAGGATGACGACGTGCTTGAACGCTTTCACGCGGCGGTCAAGGTTGGTCGCGTGGGTCCAACTGCCAACGCGTGGTACGCCGATTTCAAAGCCATTCTGGCCTCAATGCGCCAGAAGAGTCCTGCTCGATGAGAATGCTCAGTCCTTCAGAGACTGAAACCCGTCGCACCCGACGAATCGACACCATACCCGGAGCAGAAAGTGAGTGGACCGTGCAACTGCTTGCACGCTGGGATGCCGCGCAGCAGATTTGGTACGTCAGGGATGTGGCAGACCTCACTCCGTTCACGCGATGGATTCCTGACTTGAAGGCTGCAGCTGGGTGATGGCTTCACTCAAGTGCACCCTATCGTCCCACTTGCTTTGATCCGGAATCAACCGAAGTAGACAATCATTCGGTGCCATCACCTTCAACCGGAGACATCGATGAAACCAGAGCCAATGGACCCAGCTATGCAAAGCTTTGCCGTCAGCCATCTGAACGAATCAGATTTCAAAGTCGGCGGACCGCGCAGTTATTCAGCCTATCGGGACCTGGGCGTCGCCGCGGCGACCAAGGGCTTCGCCACGGGCCATGTCATCCGCATGACGGCTCCATTCACGCAAGAGCAAAGTCAAAAGCACCATCACAACGTGGAGTTTCAACTTGGTTACGTTCTCAAGGGCTGGTTCAAGAACGAATTTGAAGGTGAAGGTGTTCATGTCATGAAGGAAGGTTCATGCTGGATTCAGCCGCCAGGCATTCGTCACCGCGTGCTTGGCTGGTCGGATGACTGTGAGCTGCTTGAGATCATTCTTCCGGCAGTGCATGAAACAGTGAGCGATGTTTGAAGGGACGGAAGTCATTCGCCACGACCCGCCGCACCCGGCGACGCGTCGCCATACTGCTGCCGACAATTCGAGGCCGCGTTGTAGGCCGGCTTTGCAGCGCCGCTGTATGTCAATTCGGGTGGGCTATAGTGAGTTAAGCAAATTGCTCAAATATTCGTCGGGTGCGCGGCATTTCATGCGCAATATCGTTCTAATCACTTTGATGTTCTTCTCTGCCGCGTTGCCTGTTCGCGCGGATGACGATGCGCCATCAGCATTCCAGAAGGCGATGGAGGTCTACGTGCAGAACGCTAGCTTTCTGATCCGCAACAACATCGATTGGCGTATGGTCCGCCCGTCAGACGCTGAAGCCATGGTTGTCATCCGCTTCAATCCGAATGGAACGTTCTTGGCGGCAAAAGTTGAGGAACGCAGCGGCAACCCGACTTTCGATGTCGCACTTGAGTCGGCGGTCCGGCGGTCGATTCCCATGCTCGCGCCGCCCCCAATCCCGCCGGGCGCCTCTACCCCGCTCTCGATTCCAATGCGATTTCGCGTACAGCGATAAGGCACAACATTACGCAGCGAATGGCCTTTGTCTGCAGAGCCGACTCACACCGCCGCGGATGGCTCTTGTCTGCAGAGCCGACTCACATCCTCACATCAGCAGGTGCTCACCCGCGTTGTCGCCGCCCAGCGTCACGTAGTTGGTCTTGCGGATGTCCATCAGTTTTTTGCCGCCTGAGTAGCTGATAGAGCTCTGTATGTCTTGCTCCATTTCGGTCAGGGTCTCAAACAGCCGGCCCTTGATCGGCTCCAGGATGCGCTTGCCTTCGACGTGTTTGTACTCGCCCTTGTTGAAGTCGCTGGCCGAGCCGTAGTACTCCTTGTACAGCTTGCCATCCACTTCCACGGTCTGGCCCGGGCTTTCTTCATGGCCGGCCAGCAGCGAGCCGATCATCACCATGGTGGCGCCAAAGCGCACTGACTTGGCGATGTCGCCGTGCTCGCGGATGCCGCCGTCGGCAATGATCGGTTTGGTTGCCACGCGGGCGCACCATTTGACGGCGCTTAATTGCCAGCCGCCGGTGCCAAAGCCGGTCTTGAGCTTGGTGATGCAGACCTTGCCCGGGCCGATGCCGACCTTGGTCGCGTCGGCGCCCCAGTTTTCCAGGTCGATCACGGCTTCCGGCGTTGCCACGTTGCCAGCGATGACGAAGGCACCGGGCATTTTTTCTTTCAGGTAGCCGATCATGTTCTTCACGCTGTCGGCGTGGCCATGCGCGATGTCGATCGTGACGTATTCCGGTGTCAGCCCCAGCGCCAGTAACTGGTCGACGGTGGCGTAGTCGGGCGGCTTGACGCCGAGCGAGATCGAGGCGTACAGACCCTTGGCCTTCATGTCCTTGACAAACTGCACGTTGTCCAGGTCGAAGCGGTGCATGACGTAGAAGTAGCCGTTTTGCGCCAGCCAGACGCAGATCGACTCGCTCACCACGGTCTTCATGTTGGCCGGCACCACCGGGATGCGAAAGCGCCGCGGGCCCAGCTCGACGCTGGCGTCGCATTCGGACCGGCTGTCGACACGGCACTTGCGTGGCAGCAGAAGGATGTTGTCGTAGTCAAAAATTTCCATGTCCGGGCTCCTGTACGTTTCACGTTTGGATCAGAGCGCTTGGGAATTGCAGCCGGCAAAAAAAACCGGACCACAAATGCTTGGGCCCGGTGCTTGATTCTATCGGGTTTATTTGCGCACCACCGCGTAGCGTTGCAGGGTCAGTGCGCGGGCTGCGTCGTGGGCGACGATTGGCTGCGGATAGTTGCCGCCCAGGGTCACACCGGCCGCTGCCAGTTGCGCTGGCGTGGCGGTCCAGGGCGCGTGCAGAAGTTTGTTGGGCAGGGCGGCGAGTTGCGGCAGGTAGCGCCGGATGAACTTGCCCTCGCTGTCAAAGCGCTGGCTCTGGCTGATCGGGTTGAAGATGCGGAAGTAGGGCTGGGCGTCGCAGCCGCTGGAACTCACCCATTGCCAGCCACCGTTGTTGGACGCCAACTCGAAATCGTTGAGCTGGGTGGCGAAGTATTTCTCACCCCAGCGCCAGTCGATGCCCAGGTCTTTCACGAGAAAGCTGCCGGCCACCATGCGCAGGCGGTTGTGCATATAGCCGCTCTGCTTGATCTGGGCCATGGCGGCGTCCACCAGCGGGTAGCCGGTCTGCCCCGCACTCCAAGCCTTGAACAGCGTGTTGGCGTGGGCGCCTTTTTCCCATTGAATAGCGTCATATTCGCGCTTGAAGGCGCCCTGCACCACGTGTGGGAAGTTGGCCAGGATCTGGAAGTAGAAATCGCGCCAGATCAGTTCACCCAGCCAGACGGCCGCGCCGTGGCTGCCCTCGGTCTGGCGCTGCCAGGCGGTGGCCACCAGTTGCCGGATCGACACCGTGCCAAAGCGCAGGTGCACGCCAAGGTAGCTTGGTCCTTTCACCGCCGGGTAATCGCGCGTCTCGTGGTACTGGTCCATGCGATCAAAGAAGTCCTTGAACAATCTTCTGCCCCCCGATTCGCCGCTGCCCATCTTGAGCGCGCCCAGGTTGGTCGTCTCGAAGCCGAGCGTGGCCAGGGTCGGCACCGCTTGCTGCAAACCCGGCGGGCGTGGCGCCAGCACGTCGGTCGAGGGTTTGGCGTCGTGTGTGTGCAAGTGCTGCGCGTCCAGGGTGGCGAGCCAGCGCTTCTTGTAGGGGGTGAAAACGCCGTAGGGCGTGCCGGTCTGGGTCAGGATTTCGCGCCTTTCAAAAATGACATGGTCTTTGCAGCTGTGAAAGGCAATGCCGACGTCGGCCAACTGGCCCAGCACGCGGGCGTCGCGTGCCTGCGCCAGCGGCTCGTAGTCATGCGCGGCAAAGACGGCCTGCACCTGCAGCGACTTGGCCAGGCCGATAATTTCCTGTGTGGCCAGACCGTGGCGCACGATCAGGCCGCCTTGTGACTTGCCGCTGAGCTGGCGCAAGCGATCATCAAGCTCACACAGCGACTCGCGGATGAACTCGACGCGCCTATCGGCCCGAGGCAGGGGCTCCAACAGTTCGCGGTCGAAGACAAAGACGCAGTGCAACTGGCGACAAGACCTGACTGCCAGGTCCAGGGCGGCGTTGTCGGTCACGCGCAAATCGCGGCGAAACCAAAGTAGACCGGTATCAAAAGGTTTGTTCATGATCACCAGTAAAATCTTCGCATGTCTGAGGATTTTGCCCCCACCAACCTGACGAATCATTTTCTGATCGCCATGCCCGGTTTGCGCGATGAGGTATTCAGCCGCAGCGTGGTCTATGTCTGCGAGCATTCCGAGCGCGGGGCACTGGGCCTGGTGATCAACAAGACCTGCGACATCGACCTGCGTCGCCTGTTCGAGAAAGTCGATTTGCCGCTACGCCGCGCAGACCTCTCCAACGCCCCGGTGTTTCAGGGTGGGCCGGTGCAGACCGAGCGCGGCTTTGTCCTGCATGAACACATTTTTCCGGACGCCGACAGGCCGATTGAGACGGCTTACGCATCGAGCCTGTCGATTCCCGGCGGCCTGGAGATGACGACCTCGAAAGACGTTCTGGAGGCGCTCGCCAGTGGCGCCGGGCCGCGCAAGGTGTTGGTATCACTGGGCTACGCCGCCTGGGGCGAAGGGCAACTGGAATCCGAACTCTCGGACAATAGCTGGTTGACCGTGGCCGCCCGCAACAGCATCATTTTCGACACCCCGGTGGCACAACGCTACGACCAGGCGCTGCTCTTGCTCGGGTTTGAGTCATGGATGCTGTCGCCTGATGTGGGGCATTCATGAATCATGTGTCCGTGCCGGTGGCGGCGGGACTGCAGACTTTTCTGGCCCTTGATTTTGGTCTCAAACGCACCGGCTTTGCCGTTGGCAACCGCCTGCTGCGCACGGCCCAGCCGCAAGGCACGATCACGGCCGAAGGTGATGCCCGTTTTGTCAAGATTGCCCAGCACATCGCAGAGTGGCAGCCCGACGCACTGGTGCTTGGCGTGCCGTTTCATCCGGATGGCGCCGAACATGAAAACACGGTGCGCGCACGCCGTTTCTCGCGCCAGTTGCAGGGACGCTTCAAGCTGCCGGTGTTCGAAGTTGACGAGCGCTACAGCACCACCGAAGCGCTGCAAATGGGTGCCAAAGATGCCGATGCGGCGGCTGCCTGCATCATTCTGGAACAGTTTCTAAGGAGTATTGCATGAGCACATTGACGCTCGATGCCGAGGCGCTTTATCTTGAGCTACTGGCTGGCGTGCGCGCCCTGTTTCGCCCTGGCATGCGCCTGGTTGGCGTGACCTCGGGCGGCGTCTGGCTGGCTGAGCGCCTGCAGCGTGACCTGGGCCTGAGTGGGCGCAGCGGCGTGATTTCATCAAGCATGCACCGCGACGACTATGCGCGCCGGGGCATGACGGCGGGCGCGCAGACGCAGATCGATTTTGATGTCAACGAAGCGCAAATTTTGTTGCTCGACGATGTGCTCTACACCGGGCGCACGATTCGCGCGGTCATCAACGAGCTGTTCGACTTCGGCCGCCCGGCCAGCGTCAAGCTCGCCGTGCTGGTGGACCGTGGCGGGCGCGAGTTGCCGATTCAGGCCGACTGCTGTGCCGCGCGCGTTACGCTGCCGGCCAGCCAGTCGTTGGCCCTGGCGCGCAGCGATGCCGGTGTATTCAGTTTTAATTTGGAGGGCCGCTAAACCATGCTGTACAAGCGCAATCCCCAGCTCAACAAGAATGGCGAGCTGATTCATCTGCTTTCGACCGAGGGCCTGCCCAAGAGCATCCTGACCCAGGTGCTCGATACCGCGACCAATTTTGTCAGCGTCAATGACCGCGAGGTCAAGAAGGTGCCGCTGCTGCGCGGCAAGAGTGTGTTCAATCTGTTCTTTGAGAACTCGACGCGCACCCGCACCACCTTCGAGATCGCGGCCAAGCGCCTGAGCGCCGACGTCATCAACCTCGACATCGCGCGCTCCTCCGCCGCCAAGGGCGAGACCCTGCTTGACACCATTGCGAATCTGAGCGCGATGGCCGCCGACTTGTTTGTGGTGCGCCACAGCGAATCGGGCGCACCGTTCCTGATCGCGCAGCATGTGGCGCCGCACGTGCACGTCATCAATGCCGGCGACGGGCGTCATGCGCACCCGACGCAGGGCCTGCTCGACATGTACACGATCCGCCACTACAAGAAGGACTTTTCGAACCTGGTTGTGGCCATCGTCGGCGATGTGCTGCATTCGCGTGTGGCGCGCTCCGACATCCATGCGCTGACGACGCTCGGCTGTGCCGAGGTGCGCGTGGTCGGCCCCAAGACGCTGGTGCCTTCCGACATGGCGCCGATGGGCGTGCGCGTCTGCCACACGCTCGAAGAGGGCATTCGCGGCGCCGACGTCATCATCATGCTGCGCCTGCAGAACGAGCGCATGAGCGGCGCCTTGCTGCCATCGACGCAGGAGTTTTTCAAGAGCTTTGGCCTGACGCCGGAGAAGCTGCAACTGGCCAAGCCCGATGCCATCGTGATGCATCCGGGCCCGATCAACCGCGGCGTTGAAATCGACTCGGCGGTGGTCGACGGCGGCCAGAGCGTGATCCTGCCGCAGGTGACGTTCGGCATTGCCGTGCGCATGGCGGCGATGAGCATTGTGGCGGGGAATGAGGCCTGATATATGAATACACAGACGAAGATACTGATCAAGGGCGGCCGTGTCATCGATCCGGTTAGCGGTTTTGATGAAATTGCCGATGTGACGCTGGCCGACGGTGTGGTGCAGGCCATCAAGACCATTGCGCCGGACTTCGCGCCAACGCAGACGATTGATGCCAGCGGCTGCATCGTGGCGCCGGGTCTGGTTGATCTGGCGGTGCGCCTGCGCGAGCCCGGTCATGAGCACGAGCGCATGCTTGAATCCGAAATGGCAGCAGCCGTGGCTGGTGGCGTCACCAGCCTGGTCTGCCCGCCCGACACCGACCCGGTGCTCGACGAGCCGGGGCTGGTTGAGATGTTGCGCTACCGTGCCGAGAAGCTGCAGCAGGCCCGCGTTTACCCGCTCGGTGCGCTCACGCGCGGCCTGGCCGGTGAAACCCTGACCGAGATGATGCAACTGACCGAGGCCGGTTGCGTTGCCTTCAGCCAGGCCGAAGTGGCGCTGGCCAACACGCAGGTGCTGCAGCGTGCCTTTCAATACGCCAGCACGTTCGGCTACGCCATCTGGTTGCGCCCGCAGGACTTTTACCTGGGACAGGGTGTGGTGGCCAGCGGCGCGCTGGCCACGCGCATGGGCTTGAGCGGCGTGCCGGTGGCGGCTGAGACGATTGCACTGCACACCATTTTTGACCTGATGCGCGCGACCGAAGCTCGCGTCCATATCTGCCGCCTCAGCAGTGCGGCCGGCCTGGAACTGGTGCGCCAGGCCAAGCGCGATGGCTTGAACGTGACGTGTGACGTCAGCATCAATTCCTTGCACCTGACCGACGCCGACATGGGTTATTTCGACAGCCGCGCGCGCCTGAGCCCGCCCTTGCGCCAGCAGCGCGACCGCGACGCCCTGCGCGCTGGTCTGCTCGATGGCACGATCGACGCCCTGGTGTCAGACCACACGCCGGTCGATGAAGACGCTAAGGACCTGCCGTTTGCCGAGAGCGAACCGGGTGCCACCGGTGTTGAATTGCTCTTGAGTCTGGCGCTGAAGTGGAGCGCTGACAGCGGTGTCAGTCTGGCGCGTGCAATGGAAGTCATCAGCGCCGGTCCGGCGCGCGTGCTCGGCGCTTCGCTCGGCAAGCGGCAGGGCGGTGTCGGGCGCTTGTTGGTGGGTGGTGTCGCCGATATCTGCGTATTCGATGCCGGCGCATCGTGGGTTGTGGCGCCCGGAACCTTGCGCAGCCAGGGCAAGCACACGCCGTTCTCGGGCTACGAGTTGCCGGGTCGCGTGCGCTGCACCATTGTTGCGGGGCAGGTGGCCTTTCGGGTGTGACGGGAGGCTGGCGACGGGAAAGCAATAACCTGGCGCCCCGACGGGAATCGAATATCAGTCTGTAACCCGCATAGATGCTAAGTTTCATAACTCATGAAATTAGAAGTACCGTCAAAAGTACCGTCATTTGCAAAAGTGACCCACTGTTGTGGCGTATTTGACACGCGACGATACGCTTCGGGCTCAGTGACGTCAAACACAAGAAAACCCGTGATAGCGGGGTGGTGGAGTTGGAAAGTCGGCGCTACTTGGATGATGGCGCCGGGGTGGATGTAACTTGCAGAGTGGGTTGCTTAATGACGATGTATTCAGATGCCTTGCCCAATACAAAAGACAAGGCCGCGATGACCGCCGCTAAGGCAGCTGCACCTCCAAGAATCTTGTGCTTCCACCCGACCAAATCATCAACTTTTGTTTTCGTGCTTTCTATTGAACCTTTCATCGACTGAAGATTCGCATTCATTTCGCCCACGGATTTCTGCAGCTCCATGATTGCCTGAAGCGTGAAACTATGGTCTTGAAACCCTTGCCCGATTGCTGGTGGTGCAACTTGTGGGGGTGACGGTTCCTCGTCAATACCCGTCCTGCGGCGAGTTGCATTCATGATGCGTTCTCAAACCGCGTCTTCAGCCACTCCCACATATCAGCTGATCCACGACCATAATAGGAAACGATAGACGTAATCAGCACCGACCCGATTGTTGCTGGAACACCTTCCGGCTGACCAGTTACGCCGATGTGGTGAGAAAGTTCAATTGTTGTACCCTTGAAATTTACCAACCAACCAGCGCGGTTGGGCAATTCATATCGATGTTCATCCGAAACCGTCTGAGCAACGGCTGCACCTAACCTGTCAGCATTCAGGGCGATAGGGGTCACTTGATAGATTGGCATTTGACAAACTGTAGCACGGTATTTGGGTCGCCAGCTGCGTCAATCCGCGCAATCAAACTTCGGCCACGCTGGCGCTGTCATCTGAGTGGTCGGCCAATTCAAGAAGCCGTGCACGCCACATGACCTCGGCCAGATCGCTGGCGTAGAGACTGGCCTCGTCAATCCTGCCACTGTCCAGCGCCAATTCGATGTGGAACATCAGACCTCTGGCATCCTCAATTTCCGCTTCAAGGGGCGTTGCCGTGGTCATGGCGTCAAATTTGGTCAAGCATTACCGACCGGCTACGCTGGCGATAGCGTTGCTCACATTGAACTGCAGCACGTCCTGCGCGTGCCCGGCGACTCCCTTCACGATGAATTGCCCGGGGCGCGCCGGCTGGATCCATCCCGGGCTCCATTCACCCATGCACCTGAACGTCAGATACGTTGAGTCTTTCTTGTTGCCGCTGCTGGTGTCAAAGCGCACCATGCCCTTGAAGCGCTTCGGAACATCTGGTCCATTCAGGCGACCGCCCCAGTTGTAGCCTCTACTGGCAACGCGCATATTTCGCTTGGCCATTGAGTTGTATTCGCCTTTGGCATTCGACATGCCCATGACGCCAAGCTGGTTGTTACGCATCGAGATGTACTTGACGCTGGACGCTTCCAGTTGTTTCGCCTGGTTGTAGACCGACTGCGGCATGGCAGGAGCGTGCGCCGTATTCCCCGGCGAATTCGATCTGAAAGGGATGAGCATGTACCGCTGGCCAGAGTGCGGCCCGTTCTTGACAACCCGCGTCTTCAGCGATGTGTTGAGCATCGTCTTTAGATCCCGTGCAGGAATCCCGGTCTCGATGGGTGTCGCCATCGGATCATCAGACCAAATCCGGGCGGTCAGGGCGTTCCGGTCGACTGTGTACTGCACGCTGTTGGCGTAACGGTCCTTGTAACTTGCCGAGACTCCTTTGGCACGTAGCGCGGCCTCCTGCCACTCGTTGCGGGCGTTCTGCGCGGTCAGCTCCAGCGCGTCGGCCATGGCGTCCTTGATCCGGTTGTTCAGATCCCGGAAAAGGGCGCCAGCATTGAAAGCGACGTTGTAGGCCATGGCGCGCGCTCCTGGTCAAACGTGGTCGAACAGTTGGAAGTAGGCGCGCGCGGCGTGCCTGGCTTCTGGCGACACCGTGATTTGACCGCAGTGGGCCGCTTCCACGCTGTCGCACTTTTCCTTGAGGCTGGCGCCGGGCATCCCTGACAGGTCGAAGCCGTCAATGGACTGCATCCGCCTGGTCATGACGTCCTCGATGGTCTCACCGGGCAACATGCCGATCTCTTCCTGGCCGTCGATGCCTTGCAACATCCGGCGGACTTCTTCAACAAAAGACACCGGGCCGGCCTTGCGGCGGGTCTGGCGCTGCCTGAACTGCTCCAGCTCTGAAATTCTGCGGTCAATGGTCGTGCTCATGCTGCCTCCGGTTCTGGTTGAAACAAGCCGTCCTGCCGCGCCACAGGTAAGCCCTGGTGCAGGGCAACGGTCATTCGTAGGCCCCTTTCCCGTAGAAATACGGGTTGGAAGCGTTGGTGCGGTTGACAAAACCATTGCCGCGAATGAACCGCAGCTCGGACATGAATCCTTTGAACGGCTCGAAAGTGTGAGTGACACCGGTCACATAGCCGCTAGACTTGACGCCGTTCCTGAATTCAATGTCAAAGTAGCGACCGGGCTTGTAGTCCGGGCTGCCGTTGCACCGAATGGTCCCAGATTCAAAGACCACGTTGTCCACGTTGCACGCCTGCAAATATTTGATCTGCTTGGCCATGTAAGAGACGTGGGCGGCAACAGAGGCATCGTACTCGGGCTTTTTGTTGCCAGAGATAAGGGGGGCGTCCATGTTTCCGTGCTGGGTATCAACCTCCATGGCCCGGATGCCGTAAAGCGCCTCCTCGCAGTTGGGGGTGAACTTCTTGGACAGCAGAGAGCCATTCCCCACCAGTGACATAAGCATTGAATCTATCGGCGTCAGGAAGTCGCCCCGCGGGTAGCGGACGTAGTAAAAATTTGCAATATCGTGCTCTGAACGCGAGCGCTGCAAAGCCGTGATTTCATCGGTCGGGATGGTGAACGATTCAGCGCTGGTTGTCGGGAAGATGTAGGCGCCATCGGATTGCAGATCCTTGAATGGGGGCTTGCGGTAGACCAGCGTCGTGCCGGACTCCGAATCATCAATCACCGCCTCATAAAACGGCCCAAGGTTGCCGTGCTTCTGCAAATGGCTCCACATCGTGCCGTCGGGGTTGGCCTGCACGCCTGCGGGATAGACCATATCCTCGGGATCTGCTCCGCTGGTGTCTACCAAGAAACCACGCAAGGAAGAATTCCCAATCCCATCAATGAAGGTGTTGATCGCATTGGTGACCAAATAAATCACAAACGCGCCTGCCGTCAGGGCAACATAGGGGACGCCAAACCTCTTCTGCATATACTGGCCAGCTATCCGAAGAAGCTGGTCGGCCATATTTGACCCCCTGAGGAAATGAATCTGGAACATTCGCAGGAAGCAGCCGTAGTCGCCGCCGGTGATCGTCATGACGCGCGAGGGCTTGCCATCGCCGACGACAGACTCACTCAAGCTGGTATCGGTAACCACACCACGCATGACCATGACCGGAGTTCCGACCCGGCTCATGCGGATTTCAATGGCGTCCATGGGCTCGGCAAGGCCGTAGAGCGAATCACCGTACTTGCTCAGCAGTCTGTCACCGACCCTGATGGAAAAACCTCCGTTTGGGTTGTTTACAGCCTTGTGGACGGTCACGGAACTGCCCTCATTCAAGTAGGGCGTCAGATCGATGACGCTGGCCTTGCCGAAGCGATCGGCTGTGACATTGCGGGCCCGGCTGACCGTTTTTATCAGCTTGACACTGATCTGTGGGGTGAAGACTTGAACAGTCATGATGTTGCCTTGCTTGCTTGGTGACGTGGTGCGGCTTCAACCCGGGCAAGTAGCGCGGGGCTCGCGGCGTCGTTGATGATGCTGTCGATCTCGGCGTCGGTGAACTCGCTCAGGTCCGGCGAATTGGAACTGGCGATGGCGGTCAGCTCGGCGTCGGTCATGTTCTTGAGCCTTTGGGCTGACATGCGTTTCAGGGCTTTTCGGTGGGTTGACATAGCGCCTCCAGTGCTTCGATTCGTTGGATAACCTCGCTCTGCTCGATCAGGCGGGACTGCACTCCCAGGACCTCGATTACCGTCTTGGCGGCTTCGGGTGTCATGCGGCCGCTGACCATGGCATCAACAATCGCCTCCGCCCTCTCTGCCGGGCTGCCAACGGCCTTGATGTTCACGTCGTCGCTGGTGGGGCGGAGATTGGGGTAAAGCTTGTCGGACACGATCCTGATCGCCTGCAAATCTCCGGCCACAGCGGCCTCGCCAAGTTTCTCCAGAATAGCGGGGAGATGAGGTGCCATGGCGGCGCGGAATTGGGCGCGCCCCGTCTTGCCGCGCGGCCTGCCTGCGGGATTGGCGCTCTTGCCCTTGGCAAATGTGGTGCGTGACCTTGCCATTGCGCTAGCCCTGTTTTATCAGCGCTTGTGCGAACCCCTTGCGGGCGTCGCTGCGGGTTTTGTTTGCGGCAACGGAGTAGCGCATTGCGGCTTGAACCGTGACATCTCGATCACCACGGGCGCCGGACGTCTGCCTGGCATGGCGCAGGGCTGCCGCCACCTTCGCATCACCATCGAGGTTGTCGCCGCGAGCAATGGCCGCGGCACGGGCATGGCGATACGAGGCCGCTACCTTGGCGTCGCCCGCATGGTCTCCACTCCTGAGCGCTGCGACATTCTTCTCGCCCGCAGCAGCCCGGATCCTCTGATCGTCAATGTCCACAGTTGCTCTCCTGAAAATAGTTGACTGGGTCAAACCTTCTTCTGTGTGTCCGTCCAGTCTCCAAGCGTCGGCTAGGTTGCTTTGCTTGCGGTGTCCCCTCATGATTTTGAGTTTCCTACCCATGCTGAAGGGTAGGCATTGCTTATCGACTATGAGGGGACTAGCCTCGTCGGGCAATGGATTTTTCACTTCGATGGTTCCCGGTTCAGGCCGATATTCAAAAGCTGGACGGCGGCAAGCTGGCTTGTCGGGTCGCCCTGGATCGCCTTGGCCAGAATGGAATGTGCAAGCTGATTTGCACTGCGATTCATCACGCGAGCGACTTCACGGCGCACTGTCCGCTCAGAAACACAGGGGCCGCCACGGTCAAGCTGCTGGGTCATACTTCCTCCAGTGGGATGATGTTTAAGTCAAGGGCGCGGTGCAAGGTGTCACCCTTGTGAAAGCTCGAGCCAAGAGTCATGTGACCGACCTTCTGGCCCGCTAGCGCCACGGCACGCAGAGCTTTGCAGAAGACTTTTTCAACCTCCCGGACCGTCGCCAGCGTTGCCTGGTATTCCACCTGGGCCTGCTGCTTGTCGTGTTCTGCCTTCTCGTTGGCGAGCCACACATTCGCACTGCTCAGGTTCTCGGCTTCGACCTTGAGTTCGGCGCGTGCCTGGACCAGCATTCTTTCGAGCACGCCGATATCCCCAGAAAGGGCGTGGTATGCCTGGTCCGATCCGGGGTCAACTACGCCGGACACGCGCTTGATGCTTATGGCTTCGCGTTGAGAGCGGGCGGCGTCGAGCTTGTCGAGAATGGCCTGCACTTTGGT